>CAMCXK010000030.1 GCA_945883435.1 Chthoniobacter flavus
TCAGTGACAAAAAGGCCGCCTTCGAACGCCTGGCCGACCTTTTGAGGACGCTCGATCCCGGGCTGGTGGTGCTCGCCCGCTTCATGCAGATCCTGCCCAACGCGCTGTGTGAAGAGTTCGCCGGCCGCATCATCAACATCCACCATTCGTTCCTGCCCGCCTTTATTGGAGCCAACCCCTACCAACGGGCCTTCGAGCGGGGGGTGAAATTGATCGGTGCGACCTGCCACTACGCGACGAGTGATCTCGACGAGGGACCGATCATCGAACAGGAGGTCTCCCGCGTGGAGCATTACCATGTGCCCGGAGACCTGGTGCGGTTGGGACGGGATTGCGAACGCCTTGCTCTGGCACGCGGAGTGCGCTTCCACGCCGAGGACCGCATCCTGGTGCATGGCAACCGGGCGATTGTTTTCCGCGACTGAGCGCCTGCCGCGAAGTGCAGGCCTTGCGCGGGCGCAGTGTGCTGGATTTCCCGGCGCGCGGCGCATAAGATGCCCCGATGCCTCGGTCCATATTTCTTTATGCGGCGCCGGACACCTCCGCCGACCTTCTTCATGCCACCGGGTTTCGCGCGCCGGACCCCTTTGCGTTTCTCGAAACCGCGGGACGGCGGGCGGTTTTGCTGAGCGACCTGGAAATCGACCGCGCCAAGACCGAGGCCCGGGTGGACGACATCGAGTCATTTTCGGAGTTGGAACGCTCGCTGGGCGCAAGCTCCTCCGTCCGCCCGCCATTGGAAGCAGTGCTCGCGGCCTGGCTGGCTTCGAAAAAGGTGAAAGCGGTCCGCGTTCCCGCCGATTTTCCATTCGGTCTGGCCCGGGCCCTGAAAAAACACGGCATTGACGCCAAGCCTGCCAAGGGGGCCCTTTATCCGGAGCGCGAGCTCAAGGCACCGGCGGAGATCGAGGGTCTCGCCGCCGCAACCGCACTTGCGGAAACGGGGATGGCAAGGGCCATGGAGGTTCTTCGCGGTTCCAGTATCCGTCGCGACCAATCGCTTGTCTGGTGCCGGAAGCCCCTCACTTCGGAGATTCTGCGGTTTGAGATCGAGTGTGCGATCCTTCGCGCCGGCGGCGAGGCCCGCGGGGACTCAATCGTTGCCTGCGGCGAGCAGGCTTGCGATCCCCATGCGCGCGGCACCGGTCCTCTCAAGGCGCGTCAATTGATCATTGTCGACATCTTTCCGCGCCATGCGCGGTCGGGATGGTTCGGCGACATCACACGCACAGTGGTGCGCGGACGCCCCAGCGAGGCCCAGCAGCGACTTTGGGAAACCTGTCTCGAGGGACAGCGGATCGCACTCGGGCAACTCGCACCCGGAGTGGCCGGCCGCGGGATTCACAACGGGGTGAAGGATTTTTTTACCCGCTCCGGGTATCCCACGCGCATCCACAACGGACGCTGGGAGGGGTTCTTCCACGGCACCGGCCATGGCTTGGGCCTGGAAATCCACGAGTCGCCGCGCTTCGCGGAAGCGACCTTCCAACCGGGGCATGTCGTCACCGTGGAACCCGGTCTCTACATTCCGGGAACCGGCGGGGTGCGGCACGAGGATGTGGCTGTGGTCACGGCGACCGGTTCACGGCTCCTCACCTCGTTTCCGAAAGAACTCGCCCTGTGAAAAACGCGCACCACGAAATTTCCCGCCGGCGCACGTTCGCCATTATTTCCCACCCCGACGCGGGGAAGACCACTCTCACGGAAAAGTTCCTTCTTTACGGCGGAGCGGTTCAACTGGCGGGCAGTGTCACATCCAGGAAGAACCAGCGAGCCACCACGAGCGACTGGATGGAACTGGAAAAGCAACGCGGCATTTCAGTCTCCTCGACGGTGCTTCAATTCGATTACGGCGGTTGCGTTGTGAACCTGCTCGACACCCCTGGACACAAGGACTTTTCCGAAGACACCTACCGGGTTCTGACGGCGGTGGACGCTGCGGTGATGGTGGTTGACGCAGGCAAAGGCATCGAATCCCAGACCCGGAAGCTTTTCGAAGTCTGCCGCAAACGGGGCGTTCCCATTTTCACATTCATGAACAAGCTCGACCGCCCGGCGCGGCCGACCCTCGAGTTGCTGGACGAACTGGAGTCCGTGCTGGGCATCCACGCCCTGCCGATGAACTGGCCGCTGGGCGACGGTCCCGAGTTTCGAGGCGTGTTCGATCGCATGGAAAAGGCGGTTCACCTTTTTGAAAGGACACCGGCGGGAGCCTATCGGGCCCCGGTTTCCGTGGCTGGCATCGGTGACGGGCAGGTGCGCGCCGCGTTGGCCCCGGGAGTTCACGAGCGTGTGTGCGAGGAACTCGATCTGCTGGACGGAGCCGGAACAGTCTTTGATCTTGAGGAGGTGCGGGCCGGAAGCCTGACGCCCGTCTTCTTCGGGAGTGCCGCCAACAATTTCGGGGTCCAGCTTCTCCTCGACCATTTTTTGAAGCTGGCCCCGCCACCCACTGGACGGACGGGCGGGGGCCAGCTGGTGGCCCCCGACAACGCCGCTTTTTCGGGGTTCGTTTTTAAAATCCAAGCCAACATGAACCCCAAGCACCGCGACCGCGTGTCGTTTATCCGCGTGGTCTCCGGGTGTTTCCGACGCGACATGGTGGCCACGCATACGCGCACCGGAAAATCCATCCGCCTGGGCAACTCCCAGCGCTTGTTCGCTCAGGACCGCGAGACCGTGGACGAGGCATGGGCGGGCGATGTGGTGGGCATCGTGGGCAACTACGATTTTCTGATCGGGGACACTGTAACAGAGGATGCAGGGATCACCTACCATGAGATACCACGGTTCGCTCCCGAGTGTTTTGCGTATCTGAGAAACTCCAGCACGGCAAAGTTCAAGCGGTTCCGCGAAGGCTTGGACCAATTGCTCAAGGAAGGTGTGGCCCAGCAATTCGAACTTCCCGACGCGGTTCAACGGGTGCCCCTGCTGGGCGCGGTCGGACCCTTGCAATTTGAGGTGATGCAATACCGCCTCGAAACCGAATACAGCGCCGATTGCCGGGTGGAATCCGCGCCGTGGCAGCATGTGCGCTGGCCGCTCTCCTCGGAAAAACCGGTTTCGGATCGCCCGGAGTTGCTTCTGCCATCCGGTTGCTCACTGGCCCGCGATGGCAATGGATTCTGGGCCGTTCTCCTGCCCAGTGCGTGGACAATCGGGTATCTGGAGGAGAAGAATCCCGGGTTCTCGTTCGGCATCGAGCCTCCACCCCCGTTGCCGCCGGACACTTGAACTCCGCGCCTTTGCGCTCGCCTTTTTTCCGCGATTCCGTAGGATTTGAGGCCGTGACTGATCCGTTGCCGGTGCGCGTTCGCGCCAAGTTTTTTTTCGAGGGAGACAAAAAATTCTTCGTCAAGGGGGTCACCTACGGACCATTCGCACCCGACGCCGAGGGCCATCATTTCGGCCCGCAGGCCCAAGTCGACCAGGACTTTGCCGCCATGTCCGCGGCGGGCATCAATCTGGTGCGCATCTACTATGTGCCTCCACGATGGTTCTTGGATCTGTGCGCCAAGCATGGCCTGCGCGCCTTGATCTCGATTCCATGGGCCGAGCATTTGGAATTTTTGGGCAATCCGGTGATTCGCCGCGAGGCTGAGGAGGCCGTGCGCAAGGGGGTGCGGCAGAACGCGGGCCATCCCGCCGTGTTCGGCTACCTGGTGGGCAACGAAATTCCCACCACGATGGTGCGCTGGCTCGGAGCACGCCAAGTGACGGAATTCGTCGAACGGCTCATCCAAATCGGCCGCCAAGAGGATCCGCGCGCCTTGTTCTCCTACGCGAGTTATCCACCCACGGAATACCTGCTGCCGCAGAACAGCGACTTTGTGACGTTCAATGTCTACCTGCACCGGCAAGAGGATTTTGAACGCTACCTGGCCCGCCTCCAGAACCTCGCCGACGACAAGCCGCTTATCCTTGGTGAATTCGGCATGGATACCATCCGCCACCCGGAGGAGGAGCAGGCGGAAATGTTGCGCTGGCATATCGAAAGCGTGGTGCGCGGAGGCCTCGCCGGCACAATCGTGTATGCTTGGACCGACGAATGGTTCCGCGGAGGGCAGGAGATTTTGGACTGGGCCTTCGGCCTCGTGCGCCGGGACCGCACTCCCAAGCCGGCCTTGGATACCGTGCGGGCGCTGTTCGCCGGCGATGGACCGATGACATCCCGCGTGAAGCTGCGCGCCTATCCGAAAGCCTCGGTCGTGGTGTGCTCCTACAACGGCGCGAAGACGCTGGAGCGGTGCCTGGAGTCGTTGAGGCATGTCAACTACCCGGACTATGAAGTCGTGCTGGTCGACGACGGATCGACCGACAATACCCAGGAGATCGCCGCCCGACACCCTTGGGTGCGAAACATCCGCCAGGAAAACAAAGGCCTCAGCTACGCACGCAACGTCGGAGCCCGGGCTGCAAGCGGAGAGGTGATTGTTTACACCGACAGCGACTGCATGGCCGATCCCGATTGGCTTTATTACCTTGTGGGAACCCTCCTCAGCGGAGACTACGCCGGCGTGGGTGGTCCGAACATCTCGCCGCCGGCTGAGAATTGGGTGCAAGCCTGCGTTGCCGCCGCGCCCGGAGGACCGAGCCACGTTCTTCTAACCGATGTGGTCGCCGAGCACATTCCCGGCTGCAACATGGCATTTCACCGTTGGGCCTTCGAGCAAGCGGGCGGGTTCGACCCCGAATACCGCAAAGCGGGCGACGACGTGGACTTTTGCTGGAGGCTCCAGCAGAGCGGAGGGGTGATCGCCTTCAGCCCGGCCGCTATCGTTTGGCACTATCGCCGTTTCACGCTCAAAGCCTTTCGCAAGCAGCAAGAGGGATACGGCGAGGCCGAATCGCTCTTGCGATTCCAGCATCTGGTTTTTTTCGGCCCCACGGGCACCGCGAAATGGAAAGGCCAGATTTACGGCGCGCCCCGCTTCACTTGGCTCGTGAACAAGCCGATTATTTACCATGGCGTCTTCGGCGAAGGGCTCTTCCAATCGATCTATCCCACCCCGCAATCGGATGTCGCGGCCTACCTGAGCAGCATCGAATGGGTCGCTTTGACGGCGTTTGTTTTCGCCGTTTCGATCCCGGTTCCGATTTTGCGGATTGTGCCCTACCTCATGTTCGGCGGCACGCTTCTGGTCGCCTTGTCCTATATGATCCATGCCCGCCTGGAAGCCCGGCACGACACGATTCCCGCCCGTCTTCTGGTGGCGTTTCTCGCTCTGGCCCAACCTCTTGTGCGTGGATGGGCCCGTTATTTCACATGGCTGAAATTCAAGCGCACCCCGCCGGCCGTGATCGCCACCGAGGAGAAAAACTTCCAACGCACGCGGGGCGGCGTGACCCGCTTGCGGTTCTGGAGTGAAAACGGCCACGGACGCGAGGCCTTGCTGAAAGAATGTGTTGCCGCACTGGAAAGCGAGGGTTGGAACTACTCGACAGACACAGGCTGGAAGGATTGGGACGTCCAGATTTATGGCAGCTTCTGGTGGGGCATTCAAATGCGCTCGGTCACGGAATACCATGGCGGTCCGAAATGCCTGACACGGGTGCATCTGAAGCTGCGGATGGTGGCGACCACGGTGCTGACAAACGCCATTCTCCTCGGCGCCCTGGCCTACCACCAGTTTTTGATTCCCGGTTCGCATTGGTGGCCTTGGGTGCCTTACGGCATTTTCGTGCTCGTGCTGGCCAGGCGCGCCCGAAGGTTGAAGCGACGCGTGGCGGATCTTGTGGAAGCCGCCGCCGGACGCTGCGGTTTCACACGCATGAAGCAACGCGAGTGATGTCCCGGCGGTTATCCGACTACCACTACGATTTGCCGCCAGAGTTGATCGCCGACCGCCCGGTTTCCCGGCGCGATGCCTCCCGCATGCTGGTCTTGGATCCTGTTTCGGGACGCTTCGAGCACCGGCTTTTCAGCGATTTCCCAAGCTATCTGGAGTCCGGCGATCTGGTGGTGTTGAACGACTCCCGGGTAATCAAGGCGCGACTCCTGCGAGAATCCCCAGCCATGGAGATTTTCCTGCTTGAATCCCTCGGCGACAGGCTCTGGAAGTGTCTGGTGCGCCCGGGCCGCAAGCTCCGGACGGGTGACTCGGTGGAGATCGCAGGCACACGGGCCCACGTCCGCGAAGTGCTGCCGGATGGGGAGCGTGTGGTTTTCTTTGAAACTCCGCCGGACCTGGAAGTCCACGGCCATTTGCCGCTGCCTCCGTATTTTCAGCGTCCGGCGGACGCCCGCGACGAGGACCGCTACCAAACCATTTATGCGCGGCAGCCGGGCTCTGTGGCTGCGCCGACTGCGGGATTGCATTTCACGCCGGAGATTTTGGCCCGCATTCCCCATGCCTTTCTCACTCTGCACGTCGGTGCCGGGACTTTTCTCCCGGTGAAGTCCGATGACATCGCCGACCACCGGATGCACGAGGAGCATTACTCGATCCCTCCCGAAACAGCCGAGGCCATCGAAAACGCCCGCCGTCTGGTGGCCATCGGCACAACAGTCACCCGGGTGCTGGAATCCCAACCACCAGGACCAATTCGCCCCTGCTCCGGCAGCACCCGTATTTTTTTACATCCTCCGAAACGCCTCCAGCGGGCGGGAATGCTCCTGACCAACTTTCACCTTCCCGGATCGACACTTCTCATGCTGGTCAGTGCCATGGCCGGCCGCGAAACGATTCTGACGGCCTACCAAGAGGCGATCCGGGAGCGTTACCGCTTTTTTTCCTACGGCGACTGCATGCTGATTTTGGGATCACAGCCTTCAGAAGTGGATGGAAAGGCATAGGCGAAATGATTCCGCCCTTGTGCGGCCCACCGGAATCGGCGAGGGCTCTGGAATGATGATTTTTTCCGGACGCTGGTTTGTCGGATTCGGTGTGTTTCTCATTCTTTGTGGACTGGCGGGTTTTTTATCGAATCCCTCCGGTGCAAAAACCGCACTGGTTTCAGGCGGACTGTTTGGATTTCTCTCAGGTCTTTGGGGCGTCCTGATGCTGCGAGGATACCGTGGGGCACGCGTTGCGGCGATTTTTTGCACGGGTTTCCTGGCCATTGTTTTTGCATGGAGGGCCACTGCAGGTTGGATGGCCTACGCCGAGGGGGCGCCCAAACTTTTTGCGGCCTCCCTGATCACACTGATGCTTGCCGGTTCATTGGTATCCTTGGGGGTGCTCTTTCTTTCGCGCCGTTGATTCAACCCTCGCCACATTTCTGGAATTGGAATCATTCTTGATAAAAAGCCGCTGACGTTTAGGGTGGGCTGTAGATGTCACGGCACAAAAGCCAACTCGCGGGATATGAAAAGACGATCAGCCACTCGGGATTGCGTCTCACGCCACAGCGCCGAGAGGTTTATGATGTGCTCCTCTCGCGCAGAGACCACCCCACAGCGGCCGATGTGTTTCTCAGTGCCAAACAACGCATGCCCGGCATCTCGCTGGCCACGGTTTACAATTGTCTCGAGACCCTTGTGGAATGCGGCTTGGCACGGCAAGTCAACGTGGAGCGCGAAGCCACGCGATTCTGTCCCAATTTGTCCGATCACGGACATATCCATTGCGAATCTTGCGGCAACATTTCCGACGTGCCGCTCGTAAAGGACTCCGCATTGACAGACCTGCTGAAAGTGCCGCCGAGGTTTCAAGTCACGCACGCGGAACTCACGTTGCGCGGCATCTGTCCATCCTGCCAATCGTCAACCCACCATTCATGAGCCTCAAAATCGAAAACCTCACCGCCAACATCGGCGACCGCGAAATCCTCAAGGGCCTGAGCCTTGAAATCCCGAAGGGCCAAGTCCACGCCATCATGGGAAAAAATGGTTCCGGCAAGTCCACCCTCGCCAAGATCCTCGCCGGACACCCGGATTACGAAGTCAAGGGCGGCACCGCGACCATGGATGGACTGGACCTCTTCGCGATGGAGGAGCCTGATGAACGGTCGCGCGCCGGTCTTTTTGTGGCTTTTCAATACCCCATGGAAATCCCTGGCGTCACAATCGCCAATTTTATCCGGGCTGCCTTGCAAGCGCGCCTTCCCGAAGGCGAGGAACTCGATGCCGTGGAATACTACGAGCACCTGTATCGCCAGATGGACGCGCTCAAGATCGACCGCAAATTCACTTCCCGCGCGGTGAACGAAGGCTTCTCAGGCGGGGAGAAAAAGCGCTGCGAGGTCCTCCAAATGGCAATGCTCAACCCCGTGTATGCGGTGTTGGACGAGACCGACTCGGGGTTGGACATCGATGCGCTGAAAATTGTCTCGGACGGGGTCAACGCCATGCGTAGCACAGAGCGGGGTTTTTTGGTCATCACCCACTACCAGCGCTTGCTCGATTATATCGTGCCCGACGTGGTGCATGTGATGGTGGATGGACGGATAGTTCTGAGCGGAGACAAAACACTTGCCCACAAACTCGAGGCCGAGGGCTACGACTGGGTGGAAAAACAACAGCCTGCCCTTGCCTGATCTTCGCGCCTCGACACACGCCATGGATACCAAACCCGACATCAATATCGACCGCTCAATCGGAGACTTCCACTACGACGTGGACTACGAATTCGATGCAGGCACCGGCCTGACAGAGAAAACCATCGACTACATCTGCGATGTCAAGCAGGACCCGGACTGGATTCGCGATTTCCGCAAAGAGGCGCTTCGCAAGTTCAATTCCATGCCCATGCCCACCCACTGGGCCAGCCCGGATCTGGAAAACATCGTTTTCGACAACATTCGCTACTACCTCTCGCAAGGCACGCAGCCGAAGCGTTCCTGGGATGATGTGCCCGAGGATGTGAAACGCACCTTCGAACGCCTCGGCATTCCCGAGCAGGAGCGCAAGTTCCTCGCCGGCGTCGAGGCCCAGTTCGACAGCGAGGCTGCCTACTCGAACATCAAGGCCGCCGTGGGCGAGCAAGGGGTCATTTTTGTCGGCTCCACCGAGGGCCTTCAAAAGCATCCCGAGATTTTCAAAAAGTGGTTCGGAAAAGTCATTCCCACCGGCGACAACAAATTTTCCGCCCTCAACAGCGCCGTCTTCTCGGGCGGTTCGTTCATTTACATCCCACCGGGAGTGAAGGTGAAACACCCGCTCCAGGCCTACTTCCGCATCAATGCCGAAAACTTCGGGCAATTCGAGCGCACGCTCATCATCGCCGATGAGGGCAGCGAGGTGATGTATATGGAAGGTTGCACCGCGCCGAAGTTTGAAACCTCGACCCTTCACAGCGCCGTTGTGGAACTCGTCGCCCTCAAAGGAGCCAAAATCCAATACATCACGGTTCAAAACTGGTCGTCGAACGTCTTCAATCTGGTGACCAAACGCGGCCTCGCGCACGAAGAGGCGGAAATCAAGTGGATCGATTGCAACATCGGTTCCCGCCTCACCATGAAATACCCCGGGGTGATCATGAAAGGACGCAAGGCCCGCGGCGAAGTCATTTCCATTGCTCTCGCGGGCGATGGACAACACCAGGACACAGGCGCGAAGATGGTGCATGCGGCAGATGAAACCACCAGCAACATCGTGTCGAAGAGCATCAGCATCGGCAATGGACGCGCCACCTACCGGGGACTTGTGCAGGTCGGTCGCCATCTCAAGGGCTGCAAAAACAACACCGAGTGCGATGCCCTGCTCATCAATACCGAAAGTCGCACCGACACCTACCCCGCCATCACCGTGCGCGGGAAGGAAAACGCCTGCCAGCACGAAGCCTCGGTGAGCAAGATCAGCGCCGAGCAGATCTTCTACATGCAGCAGCGCGGAATCTCTGAGGGAGCGGCCATGAGTCTTGCGGTCAATGGATTCGTGAACGACCTCGTCCAGCAATTTCCGATGGAATACTCGGTGGAACTCAAACGCCTCATAGATCTTGAAATGGAAGGGTCCGTCGGTTGAACGCGACATGAACTCCATGACCACTCTTACCGAACACCCCACTCCGGCATCTTCCGCCTGGCCGGCCTGGTTTCAAACCGCCCAGTCCGATGCACTGGCGGAATACGATCGACTCCCCCCTCCCGTTCGCAAGGACGAGGCTTGGCGTTTCGCAAACCTTCAGGCACTGGACCTCTCGGCATTCGTGGAGGCCCCTCCCGTGGCCAGCGAGGGGCGATTGATCAACGCCTCGATTGGTTTGAACGAGACCGCAGCCAAGCTCATTCTTGGCAACAACGCGCTTCTTCATCGCGAATCCACCGCACTGCCGGAGGGGGTAATTTTTGAAACGCTCGAGTCCGCAGCCACGCATCATGCCGATCTCTTCAGGCGGTTTTTCATGGCGCAACCAGTGGAACTGGGTTCGCACAAATTTGCCGCTCTTCATAAAGCCCGTCTCGCCGGGGGAGCTTTCCTCTACGTCCCGGCCAACACCTCGGTCGCCCTGCCTATCGAAATTTTTCAGTGGGCCGAAGGCCGCCACACGTCGGTTTTTCCGCACACGCTGATCGTTTGCGGCGAAAACAGCCGCGTAACTGTGGTTGATTATTTCAAGTCCGCCGACCATCTGCCCGCCTTCGCCTGTGGCGTCAACGACCTTCACCTCGAGCGCGGAGCCAAGCTCACCTACATCGCTGTTCAGGATTGGTCGCGGGAAACCACGGCCGTCCATCTGAATTCCACGATCGTGGGCCGCGATGCCACTTCCACTGCCTTGATTGCCAACTTCGGCGGCGGCTACGTGCGTGGCGAAAGCCTCAGTCGACTCGTGGGCGAAGGCGCCCGCAGCGAGATGTATTCGATCAACCCGGTGGAAGGCACCCGGGAGATCGACCAGCGCACCTTGCAAGACCATGTGGCTCCGCATGCGACGAGCGACCTGCTCTATCTGAACGCCCTTGACGACAAGTCCCGCACCATTTTCGCCGGCCTGATCAAGGTCCAACCCGGCGCCAAAGGCACCGATGCCTATCAGAAAGTAAAAAACCTCATCTTGAGCGATGACGCCGACCCGAACTCCATGCCGGGTCTGGAAATCCTGAATGACGAGGTCCGCTGCAGCCACGGAGCCACCAACGGTCCGGTCAGCGCCGAAGAACTCTTCTACATGGCCGCCCGCGGCATCCCCAAAGACAAGGCCCGCCGCTTGGTGGTGAACGGATTCTTCAACAGTCTTCTGGAGCGTCTCGAAGACGACGCCCTCCGCGCCCATTTGGAGTCCCTTCTCGCCGCCCGCCTGGCCATCACCTGAAAATCCCCTCCGGGTGTGGGATAGCCCTCAGGATGCCTGCTGGCCCACTTTTTGGAAAATCGCCGAATTCAAAAAATCCTCGCTCAGTAGCGGATGGTTTCCCAACCCCGGCTCCAACGACTGGGCATTACGAGTAAACCCACCGGTGGTTCAGCCATGGGAGGAAGGGAAAGAGCAGGAAGGCCGGGTAGAACGCGCGGCTGGACTGCCATCTGGCATCATAAACAATCCCGCGGTCACCGCCGGAAAATTTCAGTTGGTTGCCGATCAACGCGTGGTTTTCCTGCCAACCGGGCTTGGGAGACGCGCCAATCCAAGCTCCCAGATTCTCCAAGACCGCCTGGGGCCTTTGACAAAGCGCCTCGTATCCGATTCTCCGGCAACCCGCCAGCGGTAAGCCATGCAACATCGATGCGATGGCGTGATTTTTTCTGATCCATTGAAAAGCGGCTTGTGTTGCGGTGAACCACTCCGCCCGCGCCGGGTGCTTTAACTTTTTTCGCAAGGCCTCGGAAACACAGGCTCCACGAACGTCGCGAATCAAGTGGACCACAAAAACTTCGCAGTCCGGGCGGGAGGAGAGATAGCGGAGCGGTTCGGAGGTTTTGTTGGTATCGACCAGAATCGCTTGATTGCCGAAAACGCTTCGGAATTCCGGGATCAAGCGCGCATAAGCGTCCTCGGAGGAGGGGCCAATGCACCGGGGCAGCCCATCGCGCATGCGCGACCAGAATTCACATTCCTCAACAGACCGGCCGCAGGCACAGGGGAGTGCCGCCGATCGGGACGTCGAAAGCCGCTCCACGGCATATCCAGCCTCCCCGAGGTTCACCAGGGGATGCAGCAGTGACAGATGGTGGGCCAGAATCGTCGATCCGGAGTGGGGCAGGCTAATGACGTAAAGAAGACGCAGTTTTCCGGAATTCGGCACGGACGAACATTTCACATGCGCTGGCACATTCACAATCTTGTGTTTGAAAAATCCACGGAAAATCCGATTCTCGACCCTGTTGAAAACCGCCTTCTTGTTTGTTGGAATGCCGGTGGGAGGCGCGGAGGACTTTGCGTTGGGGGTTCACCGTCACCTGTCGCCCGAAGTGCAAGCGCGCTTTGTTTGCTTGCGCTCGCTGGACCTGCTGGGCGAAGAGGCACGAAGCAGCGGCCTGCCAGTGGATTTGGTGCCTGTTTTTCCGACCAGGAGGGTTTCTCCGTTGGGGATTTGGAGGCTCGCGAAGTGGCTTCGCAAGGAGGAAATCCAGTTGGTTCACAGCCAGACCCACCACGCCCACCTTTACGGAGTGGCGGCCGCCCGCCTCGCCGGAATTCCAAGCATCGTTCACCAGCAAAAAACCCTCGGCTCCGCTGGGTCCCGCAAGGACTGGCTTCTGGGGATCTGCCTTCGAGGCGCCTCCGCGGTGGTGGCTCTCTCGGATCAAACGCGGGATGACATCGCCAGAAGACACCGCGTGCCGGGAGGGAGGATTCATGTGGTGCCGAATGCGATCGATACGGATGTTTTCGGCCCGCCGCGGGATCGAGGTGCTGTTCGAAAAAGCCTGGGCTTGCCCGAAAGCGCCCGGATCGCCGGAACAATCGCATCACTACACCCGGTCAAAAACCACCGGGCAATCATTGAAGCACTGGCCATGATCCCCCCCGCCGATCGTCCGCAGTTCGTGTTTGCGGGCGACGGAGTGGCGCGATCCGGATTGGAAAGTTTTGCCGCCGGGTTGGGAGTGCATATTCATTTCGCCGGCCGCCAAAGGCCGGTTGCCCCGTGGTTTCAAGCTCTGGATTTGTTTGTGCTGGCCTCGCACTGGGAAGGTCAGCCATTGGCGATGCTTCAGGCCCTCTCCTGCCGATTGCCTGTGCTGGCCAGCCGCATCGAGGGAAACACGGCCATCCTTGGCGACTCACACCCCGGTTTGTTTGATCCGAAAGATCCTGCTGAGTTGGCTGGGCTGCTCAGACAGACGCCTGCCACTTTCGAAGCCCCCGGCGCAAGGGTGCCATCGTGCCGGGATGCGGCGGCATTGCTGAAGGGAATTTACCAATCACTGGGATGAAAGTTGCGATTTTCACCCCCACTTTTCTTCCGAAGTGCTCCGGTGCCGAAATTTTCCATCACAATCTCGCCTTGCGGCTGCAGGATCGGGGACACGAGCCGATCGTCTTGATACCGCGCAGTCTGAAGCGACGGTTGGATTCGAGTCCATTGGCTCCACCTTACGAGACCGTGGGTTTTCCCTCGCACCAATGGAGCCTGTTCAAGCGCTGGCCCGCCGCCGCTTTTGGGTTGTCCCGCTGGACGCTGGGACGCCTTCAATCTCGACACCGGTTCGATGTGTGGCATTCCGTTGTTCTTTCCCCTGCCGGAATGTGCTTTGCCGACTGGCAATCGCGCACCGGCGTGCCCGGTCTTGTGCGCGCCGTGGGAGACGATGTGCCTGGAAACCCAGCTTTATTGCCAGCCTTCGCGCGCAAGGCGCTCTGCAAGGCCCAATGCATCGTCTCACTCTCCGAAGGAATGACCCGGGCGCTCGCCGGATTGAATATCCGGGAGGACAGAATCGTTGAAATTTCAAATGCAGTGGATCTCCAGCGGTTCGAGGGTTGTTTCGACCGTGAAGCTTTTTTGAGAAGGCACGGCATCAACGGACCGGTCTGCCTGTGTGTCGCACGCAACCATCCCCAGAAAGACCTTCCCACGCTTTTCCAAGCATTCCGTGAATTTCTGCGGGATCCCTCCCGGCGCGCCACATTGGTGGTGGCCGGTCGGGGCATACCCGACTATCCGGTGGATGCAGATTTGAAGTCGCATGTTCGTTTGCTTGAGAACGCAGCCAGCAGTCCGCTCGAGTTTCCTCCGGCAGAGCTTGTGGCCTGGTATCGGGCGGCGGATCTCTTTGTTTTGACCTCTCAATTGGAGGGCTTCAGCACCGCGCTGGTGGAAGCGATGGCCGCGGGCCTGCCTGTGGCGGGAACGGATGTGCCAGGCATTCGCGAACGTGTTCAAAACGGTGTCAACGGACTCCTGCGGCCCGCCGGCGATACCGCCGGGATTTCAGCCACCATCGCCCGCCTGCTCGCCAACCCCGAGGAACGCCGGGCCTTCGGCAAAGCATCCCAACAACTCGCCCGCCAGTATTCCTGGGAGCAAACAGTGAACGCCTACGAATCAACTTACAAAAAACTTCAGCTGACGGCCAACCGCCAATCCGCATGAAATCCAAACCGTCCCGAGCACTTCGCGCGATTCCGACTAAAAACACGCCCTGTTCCGCGTTTCCCGACTTTTTTTGCATCGGGCCTCAACGGACCGGATCGACATGGCTGCATGCCAACCTTGTGAAACATCCTGAAATCCTCATGCACCGGGACAAGGAGACTTTTTTCCTCTGCACGCTCGGAGACACGACCGCGCCGCGGTTCCGCTATCCCACCCTCGAGGACTATCTGGATTCGTTCCGCGACAGCACTTGGGAGAAAATTTTAAAAAACTACCACGCGCTCCGGCGATGTGGCCGATTTTATCGCCCGCAGGTCGTCGGAGAATCGACGGCATCCTACTGCGTGCTCGCGGACGAGATCCTGCAGGATGTCCGCGAACTGCGGCCCGACTTGAAAGTGATCATGCTTCTCCGTCATCCAGTGGAGAGAGCGTGGTCCCATGCGAACAAAGATCTCGTGCGCGACACGGGGCGCAAGGCGTCCGAGGCGGATTATCTCGAGTTTTGCTCGCGGGCCGACCAGGTGGCGCGGGCCGACTACGCGGGCATCGCTGAGCGTTGGAAGTCAATCCTCCAGCCGGGCCGGATGCTTCTCGCTCCATCGACTCGCATCGAGTCGGATCCTGAGGGATTGATCCAGGACGTGCTGCGTTTCCTGGGCGTTTCCTTTCCCGACGCCCCGAGCCGGAGGCACGTCCGCACAAGACAAAACCCGACCGCCGGGCTTGCCATTCCACCCGGGCTCCACAGGGAATTGGAAAATTTGCTCGCCCGTGAGATCGCGTCATTCGAGAGCCTGTGCTCCCGTGTCGGAAATTGCCTTGTTGAATAAATGAAACCCTTGAAACCGCTGCACAGCCGCTTGATCCCGAAAGCCCATGCCGTTTGGCGAACCGTGGAGACGGTTTTAAACAGGCGGGGCGGTTTGTGCCTGTGGATTTTCGCACTGCTTTACTATGCACTCTATCACGACGCGGGGTTGACGCTCACCGGCGAGGCCGGAAGCAATGCCCTGATCGCACTCCGCATTCTGGAAGGTTGGCGCCCGATCAGGGACATGTTCGTGGGATACAACCTGCTCTGGTTTTACCCGATCACTGGAATTTTTCATTTCGCAGGTCCGAATTTGTGGGCGACGCAGGTTTTTTTCATGCTCTTGTCGGCGCTCACCGCCTGGCTGGGGTTTTTAATCGTGCGCCGGTCCACTAGAAGCGGGGGACTGGCATTCGGAGCGGCTGTGCTAATGGTCCTGATGCCCGGCGCATTGTTCAGAAACTACATGGGGTTTCTTGCCGTGTTTGCGGCTTTCGGCCTCATCAAGGGATACGTGGTGGAAGCGGCCACACCAGCCCGACAAGCGGCATGGATGGCATTCGCAGGGTTTGCGATGGGTGTCTGCTTCCTCATCCGGATCGAGCCATCGCTGCTGATCACAGTCGTTTGGGCGGGGGTGGCAATTCTTTACCCTTGGGGATACCGGGGCCGGTTGGCCCAGCGGATGCGAACACTTGCCTGCGGGACTCTGGCCGGCATTCTCACAATGGCTGCGGTGCATTTGCCTTTCGTCATCGTGGCCCAAAAGCAGGGATTTCAGACCGAATTCCTGGGACAGTATCGTCAACTGCTAGAGATGCTCGTTCACGAATTCCGCACCGAATTTGCCACAGGATCGCAATCTCCTGCTGCACCGACCCCGGTGGAGCAGCAGGTTCCCAAGGAGACGATTTCGCCGACTGCCACCGCACAAGCAGGCGCGGAGCGTGATCGAGACGGGCGCCGTGGCCGCCCCGATGCCATGCAAATTCTCCGGTGGGAGGGGGCGCCTTTTTTCAATCTGGCGATTCATCTTCCACTGCTCTCCGCAGCGATTCTTGCCCTGACAGGAGGTCTGCTGACACTGCGAGGGACGATTTTGGCCTCGGGAAGCCAGAAGTCCATTGGACTGGCCCTTTTGGTAACAAGCGGATGCGCGCTCTCCCTGTTCCCTCAATATTTTTTCTTCCGCCCGGATAGCGTGCATTTGGCTGAATTCATGGTGCCGTTTTATCCAGCTTTGGCGTGCGGCGCCGCTGCGGGTTGGGCGCTTCGAAGCGTGGCCTGGCTCCATCCCCTCGGCAGCATTCTCCCGGTCTGTGCGGCACTTCAGGTGGTTGTGGCTTTCAATGGACTCTTCAACCGCGAAGGGTCCGGCAGCATTCGCTCAGCCCGGGGAAAAACGGCCTTCCTTGATGCAGGGCCTGCAGGGGTGTTTCGCGTGAAGCCCGGTGAGCAAGCCAACTGGCAGGGACTTTTAGACACGATCCAGAAAAACTCCCGAACAGGCGAGGATGTTGTCACCTACCCCTACGTTCCCGTTCTCAATGTTCTGACTCAAAGACCCTCTTACCAGTTCAAGCTCTACGTCGACAATGCCACCGAGTTGCCGGATTTCTGCGAGCGGGCGATTGAGGAGTTGAACTCCCGAAAGCCGGCTGTCGTGGTTATCAACAATCGTGATATCAACAAAACCGAACACTCCCGATTCCGGAACTGGGCGGCCCGTTTTTACAACCACGTGGCTACACACTACCGGCATGCAGGCACATTTTTTGGCTTGGTTGAAGTCTTCGTCAGGCCCGGACCGTCCACATCCGGTGACACGCCTCCATCACCCGCTCCACCGGAATAAGGGACATCAAAGATTCGGCATTTTTCAATTCAGACTCCGCCAGCCAACTTTGCGGACGAATCATGCGGTGTTCAACTTTCCAAGGGTGATACTCGAAATCCGGGGATGGCCCAAAAAGGCAGACCGTGGGACAACAGGTCGCAGCCGCGAGATGCATGGCTGCGGTATCCACTCCGACAAACAGCCTGGCCCTGGCGAGAAGCCACGCCAATTCCGCCCAGGAGGCCGCCCCCTGCGTGCTGAAGACTGCAGTGCGATGTGCCAATGCAAAGGATTCGCGACGCTCGTCACTGCCCGGCCCACAACTCAAGAGAATCGCCGGCGTGAGGTTTTTAAGCTGGAGGATGAGCCGCTCCCATCGGTCGAGGGGCCACTCCTTCCGCTTCCAACGGGTTGATGGGTGGATCACGACCAGCGGCCCCGCAGGCAAACTTTGAAACCCCGGCCACGGAGTCTGCCGCTCGTTCGCAAAACGGAGTGACGGCGCATCCCGCGGAAGTCCAAGCACCGAGGCGGGAGCCGTGAAATCACGCTGAACCTGGTGCAATCCGTAGCGTTTTTTGGACTCGATGCGGTTGAAAAACGGGCGCCAGAAACGCCGCAAGGTGCGGTGCTCATTGGTGCACCGGCTGGGCGTTCGGGCCGCGATGGCAAAGAAGCGGGCCCGGTCGTTGTCGGTGAGTTCGAAAACATGGTCGAAGCGCGTCCTTCTCAAAAGGGCGGCCACGCGCAAGTCGGAAATCCAGTCTACGGCCCTCCGTTTGGAGGCGTCGGGGTTGGCCGTTGTCAAAATCCGGTCGATCTCTGGACACCCCTCCAGAATGCCTTCACAGGACCGGCGGACGAGCACCCAGATCTCAGCCTCCGGAAACTTTTCCCGCGTGGCGACGATCGCGGGAGTGAGAAGAAGCGAGTCGCCGATGTGCCGGAGCTTTATGAAAAGAATGCGCACGGCTCAGCTGGGACGGTTGCGGATTTGGAAGCGCAAAATCGCGCCGAGCAGCACAAAAAGAAGAGTCGTTGAAAGCAGGAGGATCGCGGCGTTGAACCACAGGATGCCTCCACGGAGCCCGAGATACTCCTTCACAGGCCCGAAAAACACGTTGAGGTGGTTTTTTTCACGGTAGTCGCTTTGCTCCATCTCCGCTTTGGAAATGAGGTCAGTCACCTTCTGGTTCACATAGACCTGCTCGGCAGTCAGACCGGTCCCGAGCTTTGAGAAGCGGGCGGGCTTCAACGGAGCCCCGTTGATGATTTCGTCGATGCGACGCAGTGCCGTGCGCAGGTTCTTGTGGTCGCGGGCCTCAAGTCCCGAAAGCAGCGCCAACGTGTCTTTGAGGTCTTCGAGACGCTCCTCGTCCTGGGCTGTCGGATTTTCCTTGCGGGCCAGATCCGAAATCATGGCTTGAATGCGCTCTTGGCGTCGCGTGAGCGGATTGAGCTTCGATTGCGCGAAGACCAGCGCCTCATAGGACCAGCGCGTGGGCATGATCTCGCAGATCAAAGGCACCTGCAAATCGCTGCGGGGCGTCATCGCGCTGTCGGGATGGCGGTTGACCCACTGGTGGATCGCGTGAATGAAGTCGAGGTTGCGGTTCATCTCCTCATATTTGATCAACGCTCCGCTCAAGATGATCTGGGGAATCAAAACCACCGGAATAATCAAAATTCCAGTTTTGCTTTGGGCCACGAGCGAGGAGATCACGAGACCGATGGCAGCTCCGTTGGCCGCAGTCAGAAACATCGCTGTGAACACAATCCAGAATCCATCGCTGAGCCCGAGAAGCGCGTTTCCGATCCAGGTAAAAAGCGCGCACTGGATCACGGCGAAAAATCCCAGCGTGAGGACCTTTGCCACGACGTAAAATCCGATGTTCACATTGAGATTCCGCTCCCGCATGAGCACCGGGCGGTCGTGGATGATGTCATCCACACTGTTGGTCAATCCCAGAAACATCGCGACCACCAAGGCGAGGAAAAGATAGGTCGGGATGTGAAAGGCCGAGGCGAAATCGTAAGTGGTGCTTTCGGAATACCGCAGAACCATGCCGGTCAAAAGAGCCAGCAACGGAGCTTCCAAAATCGTGGTCAACAGGTTTGCCTTGTTGCGCATTTTGCTCAGAAATGCGCGCTGGATGAGGATCCCGAACTGCCGGAGCTGCTCGGAGGGGCGCAACCGCTCGCCTTGCGGGGCCTCCGCAGGCGGGTTGGTCGCGATCTCGCGCGGATGGTGGGATTGCTGCACCTCTTGCATGAGGCGGTGGGCCTCGTAGGTGTCGCGCCAGTAATCGGGTGAGAACCGCCTCGCTGGAACAAGTTGTCCGCGGTTGTTTTCCTCAAGGATGATATCCCCGCCAAGATCGCGCAGCGGAGTTTCCAACACATCAAAAATAAACTCCGGCCTCGAGGTGCCGCAATTCTCGCACCCGCCAGCAGCCAATCCGGTTTGCTGCCCCGCCTCGGCCTCGGCAAAATACTCGAGGGTCTCCCGTGGCGTGCCGAAGAAAACCAGTTTGCCTCCCCGGTCGAGCACGATCGCCTTGTGAAACATCTGAAACACCCGGGAACTCGGTTGGTGGATCGTCACCAGCACGATTTTGTTGTGCGACATGTCACGGATGATTTCCATGATATGTTCGGAGTCTTTTGAACTCAGGCCACTGGTGGGCTCATCGAAGAGAAAAACGTCGGCCGAACTAACCATGTCCAATCCGATGTTGAGCCGCTTGCGTTCGCCGCCACTCAGAATTTTGCGGTCCGCAGCACCCACCAGAGAGGTCCTCCGTTCGTTCAACCCCAGTTCGGCCAGTTTGGTATCCACGCGCCGCCGCCGTTCGCGGCGACCCAGGTGCGGGGCCCGGATGGCTGCCGCAAAATCCAGGTTTTCCTCGATGGTGAGCTGTTCATCGAAGGCATCGTATTGCGGGATGTAGGTGATGTATCTCCGTAAAGCGTCAAGATGCTGGTAAAGAGGAGATCCATTGAGCAGGACTCCCCCTTGGGAGGGCGGAAACTGGCCGGAGAGGGCTCGCAACAGTGTGCTTTTGCCGCAACCGCTGGAACCCATGATACAGACCATCTCGCCCCGCCCGATGGAGAAGGACACGCCATCGATGGCAACCGCTCCATTGCCAAAACGGCACAGCAGATCCCGCGCCTCCAGCGAGCGGATCACATTTTTCTCCTCCTCGATCAGGCGTTCGTCAAAGTCGCACCGCAGCACCTGGCCGACATCGATGACGATGGCATCGCCATTGGCCAACGGGCACGAATTGCGAACCGGGCTGTCCCGGACCAGAATCGGGCGGTCGGACCGCAGGACCTCCAAAAGCCCTGTTTTGCGCTCGTAGTCGCAGGAGATTTTCAGCAGCACATCGCCGCCAGGACCCGGTGCCAGCAGGATATCATCCTCCTCGAGGAGCGAGGGATTGTTGGAAACCAGATACTCGCTTTTGGATGGTTTGAGCTGGAAGCGTCCGCCGTAAGAGCGTGCACGGAGCCTCAGGGAATCGAGTTCCAGCTCGCTGTCGTTGTGGAAAATAATCTTGTCCTCGAGGGTCGCCGCAACCTCGATCCCCTCTCGCAAGGGGGTCCCGTTGAGCGTGGCATCGACCGTGCGCAGGGCCCTGACACCGACCCGCAAACCGAACGACACCCTCAGGCAGGTGTCACGGGTGCGGCCCTTCTCGAGCAAAACCTCGTCGCGACTGTTCACCGCGACATAAATCTCGGGCAGGGTGACGTTTTTTTTCGCGTTGAAATAAAAAATCAGATCCGCGTAGGCGAGCACCGCATCGTCCACGATCACGCGCTGGCCGGGGTAAAGGCGTGCGAAACTACCCGGCTCCAGCGATCGGCCCTGGACAATCACCGCGCGGCGACTGAGATTTTTGATCAGCACGAGATCGCCATAGCGGTAGGTGTGAAGGCGCTCGCCGGGCGCGAGACCGGCCAATACCACGTCGGACTGGTCGTGGTGCCCAAAACTGACCATTTCCAACGGAGAGGCTCCGGAACTGTAAACAGCCGCATCCGCCTTCTCGTCGGCATTCAACTGATAAACGATATCAATCGCCTGGCTGGCCATGCCAAGGCGCGACATAAATTCGTAATAAGCCACCACAGCCTCGCTGCGCATGCCGGCCCGGGCAATCAGATCATAAAGCTGGACCCCCAGAAGAATCTTGCGTTCATCGCCAAGACGCCCGGCCAGGCTGACAGCCATGGCATCCAGGTCCTGCCTTTGCTGAAGGGCGTTCCGGAAAAGCTCACGCAACTCCGAGTAAACCGCATCGGGATAATCATAGCGCAAAAAGCCCAGGCTGGAATCGATCTCCTCTTCCAGGAGCTCGCCGTCCACGCGAGAAAAGGCGGCAAGAACCTGAATCAAAGTCGGCAGAAGATTCGGCCCCTCGGTTACTGTGCGCGGCTTGCGCAGAATCCGACGGCCAGCATGGCGCATGGATTCCCGCAAGCGGGAGGCTGCGGCAAGCAGGTGCTCCAGATGCCGCGCCGGACCGCTTCCAGCCGAAGTTGAGATGGGTTCCACCGCCGGGCATCCTAACGACGCGACGGGCAGATGCAAACCCAGTCACCCGCCGGAAAATGAAAATTCCGAGGGGTGGGAAAACCAAATCCAAGGCAGCCTGAAAAAGTTGAAGCCCGTCGCAACGATTGCTGCAACGGGCTTCTGTTCCCCCCAGAACAATTACCACATTATTCGAATTTCCGGCGGACGCAAGAACATTTTCAAATTTTTTCAGATGACCTTGGCGGACCACCGACGAAAGGCCGGTGAAGAGTGGTTTGCCCAACAAAAACGTTGCGGCTTTTCCCTCCTGCCGATTCACTCTGGAGTCGGCAGGGGCCCATTGAACCGGGACCACCAATACGGCGCGGCACAAAAAAATTAAAAAAAAGTCTTGAGCTGGGATGCTATCAGCTGTTCAATTCACGACCCTTTTATGGCTAAGAAATCCTGGCTCGAGCGCAACAAGCGCAAACAGAAAACCGTCGACAAATATGCCGCCCTGCGTGCTGAACTGAAGGCGAAGAAAGATTACGCGTCGCTCACCCAATTGCCCCGAGATGCGAGTCCGACCCGTCTCGTCAACCGATGCCGGGTTTCGGGCCGCCGCCACGCGTTTTTGCGGAGGTTCCAGATTTCCCGTATCACGTTCCGCGAATTGGCCTCATCGGGATTGATCCCGGGAGTGACCAAAGCCAGCTGGTAACACGATCGACTCATTCCCCGCCTCTCAGGCAGTGGGGTGGTCCGCTTCTTGTGAAGCCTCGAATGTCCAAACGCCGGTTCCTCGAATGGGGAATCGGCGTTGGTCTTTTAAGCGGAGCGGCCTGGTTGCTCCGGCGAACGGTCTCCTCTGGAGGCGCCGAGCGGATGCCCGAGCACATCTCCCCGGCTATTTTTGCCACCCGCGTGGCGGAGACCCGCCAAGGAACGATCGTCTATCATACCAGCGGAGCCGGTGATCCCCTGGTTTTCCTGCACGGCCTTTCTGTAGGAGCCTCGTCCTACGAGTGGTCGAAAATCTATCCCTCCTTTGCGCACAGCCACATGGTTGCTGCTCCGGATTGGATCGGGTTCGGCGAGTCCGAACGCCCCCGCGAGGCCCTTTCCATCGTCGAGCAGGTCGAGAGCCTCGCCTCGTTTTTGCAAGCCACGTGCCAGGGACAAACTGCCGTTGTTGTGGCTTCGGGCCTTGGGTGCCAGGCCGCATTGCTGCTCGCCGCCCGCCATCCCGAGCGGGTTCGGCGCTTGATTCTTTTCCTGCCCCTCCGGCTGAACACCCGGGCCAAACTCCAAGCCTTGGGCTTCGGAAACCTTGGGCGCCTGCCTTTCGGCAATCACGCCTTGTATGGCAACCGCATTTCACAGGCCAGCCACGTTCAGACAACCCTTCAAACGGCCGGCCTTGAAGGCACGGCATTGGAGGAAGCGGTCGGCATCGTGGGGCGGTGCGCCCGCCAATACGGAGCCGAGCACGCCATTTTAAATTTGGTTCGCCAGCGGGAAACATTCGATGCCACTCCACGATTGGCCGATGTGGCTTGCCCCGTGACGGTGCTTTGGCCCGGACGCGCGGCGGAGTTTCCGGCGGCTGAGGCGTCTGCGGTATGCGAAGCCCTGCCGCGGGCCTCGCTGGAGATTTTACCCGAACTCGGCTGGTCCGCCCCCTTGGCAACACCGCTCCTCCTTGAAGAGGCCATTCGGCGCTGGCTGGCTCCCAATCCCGTTCAACCATGAATACCAACTCCAAAATCTATCTGGTCCGCCACGGCGAGACCGAGTGGAGCCTCAACGGCCGCCACACCTCCACCACCGATCTTCCGCTCACCCCGGAGGGACTTCGACGCGCGGCGTTGCTCAAGCCGTTTTTTGAACACCGTGCGTTCGCGCTGGTCCTCTGCAGCCCGCGCCTCCGGGCCCGTCAGACCGCCACGGCATTGGGATTGGAAGTCGAACTCGATCCGGCGCTGGCCGAGTGGAATTACGGCGATTACGAAGGCCTCACCACCGCGGAGATCCAGTCCCGCGTGCCCGGTTGGACCGTTTTCAGCGGGTCCTGCCCGAATGGAGAATCCGCCGACGAAGTGGGAGTGAGAGTGGACCGGGTGATCGAGCGCGCACGGGCGGCCTCCGGAGATGTGCTTTTGGTGGCCCACTCGCACTGCCTGCGGGTTCTTGTGGCCCGGTGGTTGGGACTCGAGCCACGGGGCGGCCGGTTTTTCCGGTTGGACACAGGCACCTGGAGTCGACTCGGCTGGGAGCATGGGACTCCAGTGATTGATGTATGGAGTGCGCCTCCGGAGGTCCGATAGGAATTTCGAAAAAACGCAACTTTCCCTCCTTGCACGGCGTATCTAATCCACGCAGATTCCCAGCACTCAAAAAATTCACTTTTTACGCATCATGTCCACCGAATCCAAATGCCCCTTCAACCACGGTCAACTCACGGGCTCCGGCCCCTCCAACCGCGACTGGTGGCCGAACCAACTCGATCTTCGCATTCTGCACCAGCACACCGCGAAATCGAATCCGATGGATGCCGGATTTGATTACGCCTCGGAATTTCTCTCTCTCGACCTGGCCGCGGTCAAATCCGACCTTGCGGCACTCATGACCGATTCGCAGGACTGGTGGCCTGCTGACTTCGGCCACTATGGACCGTTTTTTATCCGCATGGCCTGGCACAGCGCCGGCACGTATCGAACCGGCGACGGGCGCGGCGGCGGCGGACGCGGAAGCCAACGGTTTGCTCCGCTGAACAGCTGGCCGGACAATACCAACCTCGACAAAGCCCGCCGACTCCTCTGGCCCATCAAGCAAAAATACGGCCGCAAGCTTTCCTGGGCGGACCTGTTCATTCTGGCCGGCAATGTCGCCTTGGAATCGATGGGCTTCAAAACCTTCGGCTTCGCAGGCGGGCGCGAGGATATCTGGGAAGTCGAGGAGGATATCTATTGGGGAGCCGAACGCGAGTGGCTGGGCGACAAGCGCTACTCTGGCGACCGCGATCTGGAAAACCCGCTCGCCGCCGTCCAAATGGGCCTCATCTACGTGAACCCCGAGGGCCCCAATGGCAACCCGGATCCGGTGGCCGCTGCGCACGACATCCGCGAAACCTTCGGCCGCATGGCCATGAATGACGAGGAAACAGTCGCCTTGATTGCAGGCGGTCACACTTTTGGAAAATGCCACGGCGCCGGTCCGGCCAGCCACGTGGGCCCCGATCCCGAAGCCGCCCCCATCGAAGAGCAGGGGTTCGGTTGGAAAAGCTCCTACCGTTCCGGCAAAGGCGGAGATGCCATCACCAGCGGACTGGAAGTCACCTGGACCCAAGAACCGACCCGCTGGAGCAACTACTACCTCGAGAATCTTTTCAATTTCGAATGGGAACTCACCAAAAGTCCCGCAGGGGCCCACCAGTGGGTTGCTAAAAACGCCGGAGACGTCATTCCCGATGCCGCCGATCCGTCCAAGCGGCACCGCCCAACCATGCTCACCACCGACCTTTCGCTCCGCTTCGACCCGGCTTACGAAAAAATCTCACGCCGATTCCTTGAGAACCCCGGCCAGTTTGCCGATGCCTTTGCCAGGGCATGGTTCAAACTTACCCACCGCGACATGGGACCCCGGTCCCGCTACCTTGGAAGCGAAGTCCCGGCCGAGGTGTTGATTTGGCAGGACCCCATCCCCGCACTTGACCATCCGGTGATCGATGACCACGACATCGCCGCGCTGAAGTCCCGGATTCTTGCCACCGGTCTCGGAATCGCCGACCTGGTCTCGACCGCGTGGGCCTCGGCCTCGACGTTCCGCGGCTCCGACCGGCGCGGCGGAGCGAATGGAGCCCGGATCCGTCTGGCCCCGCAAAAGTTTTGGGCTGTCAACGAACCCGCCCGCCTCTCCCATGTGCTGCAAGCCCTCGAGGGAGTTCAAGCCGCGTTTCAAGCGAATGGTAAAAAGGTCTCTCTGGCCGACCTGATTGTTCTCGGCGGATGTGCGGCCATCGAAAAAGCCGCCGAACTCGCCGGACACAAAATCCAAGTTCCCTTCACACCGGGTCGTATGGACGCCTCGCAGGATCAAACCGATATCGAGTCCTTCTCGGTGCTCGAGCCGGCCGCCGATGGATTCCGCAACTATCAAAAGAAAAAGTTCTCCATTCCCGCCGAGAAGCTTCTTGTCGACCGCGCCCAGCTCCTCACACTCACAGCCCCCGAAATGACCGTTCTCGTCGGCGGTCTCCGTGTGTTGGGAGCCAACTTCGGCCAAGCCTCGCATGGAGTGTTCACACGTCGCCCAGGGGCCCTGACAAACGACTTTTTTGTGAACCTCCTCGACATGGCCACCGAGTGGAAGCCGGTTTCGAAGGAGGAAGACTTCTTTGAAGGCCGGGACCGCCAGACCGGCGAACTCCGCTGGACTGGCACCCGGGTGGATTTGATTTTCGGGTCGAATTCCATCCTCCGCGCCCTGGCTGAAGTCTACGCCTGTGCCGATGCACCGGAAAAATTCCTCCACGACTTCGTCGCCGCCTGGTCCAAAGTCATGAACCTCGACCGCTTCGACCTCAAAAAATAGCCTGTGGAAAGCTGCTCGCCGGGTCTCTCTAGAACTCCTACAGCTCAGGTCGGGATCGCTCCCGCATTTGCTGGTTAAGACAATATGCCGGGTGTGCAGTCATGCCCGGCGCGAAGGCCTGACACGGTAGCGCTCGATGCGGCAATCAAAGCCGCCGAAATCCACCCGCTGCGATACGTCCCGCCGCAACCTGGCATCCCCGCGCCATTCACTCCCCACGGGATTCGCCAGCACCAGCACCCCGCCGGGCCTCAGCACCTCGGCCGCGAGCGCGAACAAATCACCGATCATTTCCTTGAGATCGGGAATCGGCACCCGCCGCCCCAGCGGGGGATTCGTGATGATTTGATCCACCCCGCCGGCGCGAATCCCGGCGATCCGTGGAAACTCGCGAAAATCACAACACCTCAGCACCCCCTTCACACCGGCGGCCTTCAGATTTGCCTCGGCGGCACGCAGCGCCTCACCGCTGAGGTCCGATCCATAAACACGACGCACGCCGCCAAGCCTTGCCCGCTCGACCAACTCCACCCCCGAACCGCAAAACGGATCCCACACCGACTCCCCTCGCCCGGCCAACAGCGCCATGGCCGCCGCGAGGGGCGGATGCGATGCCGCCGGCACATCCGCCAACCGATACGAAAATCTCGGGTCCGGCACCAGTCGCGGCCTGAGTTCGACGGACAGACGCCCCCCCGCCGAATGCAAATCCAACGCCCACAGGGCCAAGCGGGCGTCATTCAGCATCTCGGGCCGAAGCGCGTGCACCCGCTCCGCGATCTCCGCCACCGCCCCCCGGCGATGCCCCTCCCCCACAAATTCCAGCCTGTAACGCGGCACCCCCTCGGTTAGCGCATGAACCATTCCCCACGCACGCCCGGAGGCAATCACTCCAGCCACCGCCTCCGAATCCCGCGCCACCTCGCCGAGCACGAGATTCAACGAACCGAAACACCGCAGGGAAAACACATCCCCCAGCGTGAATCCCCCCACCGCCTCCAGAGCCACAAGCCCGCTCCCGCCGCCGACCACCCGCATCCTCCCTCGCAACAACCGGCTCCCCTCGACCTCCGATCGCACAAATCCCTCCAACCCCCGCCGCCCGCGCAAATGAATCCGCACCCCGGCGGGAATGTCCACATCCAGCAAAACCCTCCCGCCAGCCTCCCGCGCCGCGCCCGCCTTGATCTTCTGGGCCATAGCCGCAGGCAATACATCAGCCACCTCCAGCGCCCGGCGGCCCGCCACTTTGGCCAGCGCCTTGCCCACATGCCGCCGCTCACGCTCGCCCGCGACCCCCCGCGCAACGCCAGCCAACGCCCGCTCGACCACTGCCCGCTCCCCCACCTTCGGCAACGCCGCCATGGCATACCGCCGGATCCGCTCGTTCGGGTCCTCCAAAAGCCCTCGTAACCACTCCACCACCGCCTCCCGCTGCGAGGCGCACCCCGACTCCGAAAAAACCACCCCCACCGCACGCACCAACGCCACCCGCCCCGCCCGATACTCCGCCCCGCCCGCATCAAACCGCGCCACCTCCTCGCCCCACAACCGCTCCCACCCCAACTCCCTCAGCTCTCGATACATCTCCGTGGCCGGATTTTTCATCCCCTAAACCCTATCGCGTTTTCACCCCCCTGTCATTGACCACGCAGCACTCGCGTCACCAACAGCCCGCAACATCTTTCCGATCGGCGATCTATTTGGTCTGGCTCTTGGCCGAATTTGATGAGCGTTCGATGCACCGGGGCCGCCCTGCCCTGCGTCGGCTGGCACGCGGAAAATCAACACAGGGGGCAGCGCGATTCCGGTTTTATCGAAGTTCTTCATTTTTGGCTGCCCCTGTGCTTCGGGATAAGCGGTTCGGGTCCCCTGGAGTTTAGTTGTTGCGACGGGTCCTCCTGCCGTCCAAGGAGTCCATCGCCTTCAGGGCTGATATGGACTGCCTGGTCAGCCAAGCGACAGCCTCTGGATACACTTTCCACGCGGCCATGAGCACATCGGCATAGCACAGCGCCTCTTCCTTGCTGCCTGAGGTGTAGCTTCCCGGCAACTTCCCGGGCAGTTTGCGCTGGCCTTTCAAAGACGCCTGCACATGCGGATTCTACTTACGCACCACGATGCCCCGCAATGGCCCGCTGTTTTGCTTCAGCCAAACTTTTCGGCCAAGCTTAACTTGATGAGCCTTTTTGAAAAAGTTACCTCGAGAAGGGATTGACAATTTCAAGTGCACCGATGCGTTGCCCGTGTTGCAAATCTTCAGAAAAAAGCTTCTTGGCGCCACCAGCCAATGCGGACGCGAGAACCAAGCTGTCATAATAACGAAACCCATACCGTTCATGAATCAAGACGGCATGATTGAAGATCGCCAGACTCGGGAAAACACGGCACTCGGGCCAAAGCCTGAAAGCCATGTAATCCGACAAGTCCGCAGGTTTCAGTGGCACCTTGAAGCGATGCAAGGCGACAGAGGAAAACTCCTGGACCACTTGCCAACTTACAAACCAGTCTCTCTTACCGACTATTTTCTTCGCGATATCTTGTTTTCCTGAATTTTCTGCATCGAAGCAATAGACAAAAATGTTGGTGTCGAGAAATACCTCAGCGCTCATTCATTTCCTCCCGAGTGAACTTGCCACCAGAATTTGCATACCCGAGTCGCAAATCCAATTCCCTTAATTTCAGCTCCCGTTCCTGCTGCTGAACCAATTCCGCCAACCATTCACGAAACAACGCATTGATCGTGGATTTTCTTTTTCGGGCCACTTCTCTGGCGGTTTCAATCAACCCCTCGTCCGCACTCAAAGTGATGTTTTTCATGACACGAAAATAGTGCACATTTTTTTTGTGTCAAAGGAACATCTCACATTTTGTCTCTCGACGGGCCGAGGGGGACCTCGGCGTTCCTATGTCGGTGAGTTGGCTTTTACAGATATTGATTCCAAAGACTTGGGTGCAATCACAAGGGCACTCTCATCGATTCTTGAAATCCGATAATCCATGACCAGCATAATTTCTGTAATGCGTGTTCGTGATTGGCGGGTTTCTTACACTCGGAACGCGTAGAATGCGCCGGGAGCAGCGCCAAATCTGTGAAAATCGCTGAAACCTCTGGACAGGCCAATCCTCGTCGCTCAGTTGCTGCCGTCGGGTCTGGATGGCGAACTAGGTCTGGCCTTGGGCGACGATTTCTCTCCAAGGATCAGCATTCTGGAAGACGAAGGTAGCAGGCGTAGCGCGACATCATCACGGTCGGAATGGCACGCTGTGCTGACCTCAGTTCCTCGCAGTTCACCCCGCAAACAGCGCCGACTCAAAACGGTCTTAAGTTAGCGCCATTCAAAACCGACCCCCATTCCCGAAAATGAGCCGCGACGCACCCGTTTTCGAGAGACAGGCGGCCAGCACCACGCAGGTGTCGAGAAAAATCCTTAAAGGCTTTTCCGCAAGCGCTCGCCATCCACCTCGTCCTCGGCAAGCATGGAGGAAATCTCACCAGGCGAGTAAATACGCGGATGCGGTTGAGCCCGGTCCTTTCGCAACCTGATTGCGAGGAAACGCAACAGCCCCTCTTTTTCTTCGAGGGGCAACCGATCCGGAGCCTCTTCGATTTCTTGAACTGTGCTCATAGCCGGAAAATAGCTTTGGCTTTGGTGGATTCAAGCGCCGCATCGCTTCCAGTCCTGCAAAATCTCAAAAAGTGGGGTTCGGAAAGCAGGTCAGGCGGGCCCAGTGGAGGAAAAAAGCCGGTGCGGATCGCTCCGGCACCGGCTTTTTGGTGAGGCTTCCTCGAATCAGGCGGCGACGGGCGCTGCGCTCTTCGCGGCCTTGCGGCGCTTCAGGAAGACATACCCGCCGATGCCTCCGAGAAGCAACAGCGAGGCGGCGACTTGGCCGGGCTCGGGGACGGCGGCTGCAGCACTCGTCACACCGATGTTGTAGAATGATCCTTCTGGGCTGGATACGCTCCAAGAAAGTGAAGAGAAAACACCTGTAAATTGAATGGTTCCGTGACCTTCATTCCCCCTAAGCTCGTTACCCACTTTGGATAGGAGACCGTTTTGGCTCAGAATCACAAAGGGGTTATTAAACTGGTATGAACCCATGTTGCCAGAGCTGCCCATCGAGATCACATTCATAACTAAGTTCGACACGGGATTAGAGAATGTGAGGGTTTGTGTAGGATAATCCCAGCCCTCCAAATTGATATAGTCACCGTTCGGTGGCAGTTGAGGGACATTAGCACTGAGAAAAGTGCTTCCTCCGGCGTTAAAGGTTGACCAAACAGCATTGCTCGATTGACCAAAAGCGCTACCGTCCACGACTTCGCCAGTGAGGGAGACTCCCACGCTTCCGCCGCCCGGCAGTGCGATAGTCCCATTTGCGCTTGTTGCGTAGTTGTAGTTATACCATGCATTGGTGTCCGCATATGGAAAGCTGCCTGGATTGTCCCAAGCTGCCCAATTCGTGATGACGGCAGCATGCGAGGCGCTCTGAATGCCCAGGCCGACGACTGCGACGGCGAGGAGTGTTGTGATTTTTTTCATCGTGGAGGTTTGAGTTTTTGAGTTGAAGGCGGCGGGGTGGTTGAACCGCTGCGTGTGGAAAGAATCCCCGAACACCCCGCATTTCCGCAATCCACATGAATGGGTATGTGACAAAACCCGGCGCGGCAGCGCCTATCGAAAAGAGATGGTAGGGACGCCTCGCCGAGGGGTCCCACTCCTGCGGCGAAGCCGCCCCCCATCAAAAAAAAAGCCGGTGCGGATCGCTCCGCCACCGGCTTTTTTGAGGCTTGGCCGAATCAGACAGCGCCTGACGCTGCCGTCTTCGCAGCTTTGCGGCGCTGCATCCACACATACCCGCCGATTCCGGCGAGGAGCAGGAGCGACGCGGCCACTTGGCCGGGTTCCGGAACCGCCGCGCTGCCTGCCACGGCTTGGAGGTAGAGGGCGTTGGCGTCGCCGAGGGTCAGGACCTGGAAGCTTGAGGGCAGTGCCCCGCTCCACCCGCCGCTGCCGTTGGTGGCGGCGGTGTTGATGTTGAAGAGGCTCGAGTAGTTCGTGTTCGCGGCGAGGGAGGTGCCGTTGAGGTTGATGCCGCCTGCGGCGCTGGCGATGAGCCAGGTGCTGCCGACGCTCGGGTCCCAACCGGGGATGGTCCCGTTGGTGTCCGGCGATGTGCTTGAGAGGCTCCAGAGGTTCAGATTGAACCGGTTCGAGCTGTCGAGGCCGCTGAAGGTGAGCGTGCCGGTGACATCGAGAAAATCCCAGCCTGTGCCTGCGCCGGTCTGCACGGCGGGGTTGGTGTTTGTGGCGAGAACTTGCCAATTGTAGTTGGCTCCGCTGTTCCATGTGGCGTCGCCGGTGACGGACAGGCTGCCGGGCGAGTTCCCGGGAGCCAGTGTGGAGCCCGAGTTTAGAATCAATCCGCCCACGCGACCGCTGCCGCCGATGCGCGCGCCGCTTTGAACGGTGGCGGTGCTGGTGATCGAGCCATCCACGGTGAGTTGGCCCGCTTGCACCGTGGTGGCTCCCGTGTAGGTGCTGTTGCCGCTCATGACGAGGGTGCCAGTGCCGCTCTTGGCGAGTGAGCCGGTGCCATCCATCGCGCCGAGGTAGGTGCCGCTGCCGGCTTGGTTGAACTCCACGGCGGCGTTGTTGGTCACATCGCCTTGCAGGCTGGCGGAGTTGCCGACGAGCTTGCCTGCGGACACGGTGGTGCCGCCGGAGTAGGTGTTGCTGCCCGAGAGGGTGACGGTGCCGGTGCCGCTCTTGCTAAGGGAGCCGCTGCCGCTGATGTCGCCCGCGTAGGTGCCATTGGAATTTTGGGAGATTTCGAAGGCGGCGTTGTTGGCCATGTTGCCTTGGAGGTTCGCCGTGCCGGCGACGAGCTTGCCGTCGGAGATGGTGGTGCCGCCGCTGTGGGTGTTGCTGCCCGAGAGGGTGACGGTGCCGGTGCCGGATTTGATGAGCGCGCCGCTGCCAGCCATGTTGCCGGAGTAGGTGCCGTCGGTATCCTGCGCGAACTCGACTTGCGCGTTGTTGGTGACGGCTCCCTTGAGGCTTGCTGTGGTGCCCGCGAGCTTTCCGCCGCTGACGGTGGTGCCGCCGGAGTAGGTGTTGTTGCCGCCAAGGGTGAGCGTGCCCGCGCCTTGCTTGGTGAGGGAACCGGTGCCGGTGACCACGCCGTTGTAGGCGGTGTCGGTGGATTGGTTCACGGTGAGCGAGCCGCTGCCCATGGCGAGGGTTCCCCCCTGCCCGCTCACGGCGGAGAAGGTCTGCGACTTGTTGTTGAGGTCCATCGTGGCTCCGGCGCTCAGCACAAGCGAGCTGCCAGCGGCGAAGGAGCCGCCCGCGCCGAGTTCCAAGGTGCCGCCTTGGATTTTCACGGCGCCGGTGAAGGTGTTGGCCGCGCCGATGGTGGTGGTGCCGCTGGTGCGCTTGAGGATGCCGGCGGCGAAGTCTGGACCGTCGGCGAGCACGGCGTTGAGCGAGCCGTTGCTTGTCAGCGTGAGCGTGGAAACGAGCTGGCCAGGCCCATTGACGGTTCCGCCGCCCTGCTCAAGGGCCCCGATGAAGGTGCGCTGGTTGACGGTGAGCGTGGTGCCGGCGTTCATGATGACAACGGCATCGCTGGAGAGGGCGTTGGCGTTTGCGAGAACGAGGGTGCCGCCGGTGAGCGTGGTGTCGCCGGTGAAGGTGCCCACACCGGAGAGGGTGAAGGTGCCTGCGCCGGATTTGGTGAGTCCGCCGTTGCCGGCCATGGTGCCCGAGTAGGTGCTATTCGAAGCCCCGGTGGTGAGGATGTGGTCGCCAAGCTGGATCGCACCGCTGCCTGTGACGCTGGCGAGGGTTTGGTTGCCGCCGAGGGCGAAGGTGCCTGCGGCGTTCACTGTGACCGAGTTGCTGGTGGCGATGCGGTTGTCTCCCGAGGTGGCCAGCGTGCCGCCGTTGATCGTGGTGGCTCCGGTGTAGGTGTTCGCTCCCGAGAGCGTCGTGGTGCCCGCTCCGTTCTGCGCGACCGAACCCGTGCCCGAAATCACGTTGGCCACGGCAAGGGCGTTCGCTCGATTGAACACCAGCGATGCATTGTTCGTCACCGCACCGGTGCCCAGCGTTCCGTTCGTGCCGCCGTTGCCGATCTGCAGTGCTCCGGCGCTGATCGTTGTCGTGCCCGTGTAGGCGTTGCTTCCGGCCAACACCATCGCACCGGCGCCGGTCTTCGTCAGAGAGCTGACCTGTGCGGGGCCAAACGTGGCACCGGAGCCGTCGCGGAGCACGCCCGTGACCAGCAAGTCCGTTTCCGATGCCCCATCCCCGACATTGAATGTTGTTCCGGTGACCGCCGCCGCACCGAGAGCGATGCCGTTGCCGGCGATCGTGGATGTCGCGTTGCCGGTGACGGTAACCGCACCCTTGAGAGCGAACGACTGGCCCGAGCTCGGCTCCACGTCGTTGGCCTGGAGCGTGCCGCCGTTGAGGTTGAGGGCGCCAAGCGTATTGAAAACAGCACCGCTGTTTTGGAGAAGACCCCCCTCATTGAGCACGACGGGCATCGCGATGCTGTCGGTGTGCAGTCCGAGGACATCCCTGCGGGCGAAGGTAATCGTTCCACCGTTATTGGCCGTGAGATCGGTGCCGATGTTAAGGAGGGTGCCCCCGGCTCCGATAACGAGGGTGCCTGCGTTGACCCTAGTTCCTCCCGAGTAGGTGTTGACGCCGCTGAGCAGGAGCGTGCCCGCGCCGACCTTGGTCATGCCGTAGGCGCCACCCTCCTGCCCGATAGCGCCGGAAATGGTCAACTGCCCGGCGTCGGCGCCCAGCGTGACATCAGACCTCAAGGCATAGCCAGTGGCGGTGAGCGCATTGCTTCCGCTGAGGTTACGGATTGCGCCCAAACCACCGACACCGCTCCCGAAGATATGCATGTGCTCGTCCATGCTGATGTTCCCCTGCAGGGCGAGCGTGGCCCCGGCGGACACCGTGGT
>CAMCXK010000031.1 GCA_945883435.1 Chthoniobacter flavus
TGGTAGGATATTTACGGGGGGGGGCAGTTATGCGTGCGGCGCTCTTAGAAACTCCGCTACAGGGGATGATTCGCCGAGGATTTGAGCACCAAGACCTCGGGTTCAATCCCGAGCTGGAACGCAGCATCCATGCGGGTATTGCCTGAAAAAACTCTCCATCTGCCCGCGCTGGATTCCACGAGCAAGGGGCGATCCATCGGCAGGTTCTTTTCGTATCCCTCGTAGATGGCAGCAATCGTCGCCTCGTTCCGATACTCGGGATAGGATTTGTAGGTCTTGATCAACGCGAGGAGCTGAACCTTGCTGCGCGTTCGGCTTCGATAGGAGATCGAGGCATCCATCTCCGGAGTAATTTTTTCGCAAGTGGCCTCAGCCACCGCCTGCATGAACTCTCCTTTGTTCCGCCAAAAACGGCAGCCCTTCAACTCGTGCTCATTCTCGAACTCCATCACCAACTGAAGGGGTGATGGAGTTCTCCAGTTTGAAAACACCAGCAAAGAAGGATTCCCCTTGCGGGAACTGGGCTGACGCTTGGGGGATTTCTGCCCTTTCTCGAATCGGTCGTTTTTATCGCCTGCTTCGATCTTTCGGTTCATTGGGAACAAATGCCAGTCGCGCCCACTAGGGCCTGAGAGGGCGGTGCGGCTCCTCCAGAAGTTCCCAGAATTTGTGATACGCCTTGCTCTTCAGTTTCTGGTGCGGCGTGTCATCGATCGTGTCCTTGAAATTGTCGTAGTCGATCAGGGCCGCGAGCTTGGCCATCACGGCATCCATCTCCTCCTGCGTGTTGAGATACACGCGATACGGGTAGTCGCTGTGCTCGTATTCATGCACCACGGGACGCTTCGCCAAGTCGGCGGACACGAGTTCGGCGAAGCGCTTGAGATCGTCTTTGTCACGGCCACGGACATTGAAAACATCAGGGCCGTCTGGGTTCAGGTGGGTAGGTTTTTTGGTGATGGAGTAGAAGCCGATTTTGGTGAGAAGCCACATAAGGTAATTACTTTAGAGGGTTTTCAATTAGTTGCATAGAGGGGCAAGGCGCAGGTTGGACGACTTCGTAAACCGCGAAATCGGCTTCAGGCGTGAGATTTTTTTGAGCTTGGGAGCACCGTGCAATGAGCGATCGGCGGGCAATTTGATCGCTGATGAAATTCACTCGTCGTCATCGCACAAAATCGGAGGTTTTGTCGCATAGGGGTTGTTTGGACTGATCGGGCTGTAGGGGCTGCCGTATTGGCTGTAGGGATTGTTGATGCTTGTCGGCGAATACGGACTTCCATACCTGCCATAGGGGTTTGAGACGGAATCGGGATCGTAGGGATTCGCGCTCAACCGTCCGAGATACTGGCCGTCTGCGGCGATGATTTTCGGGGCCGAGGTGGCATAGGGATTCGAGACACTCGTGGCGGCGTAGGGATTGCCGAAAGCACCAAAGGAATTGTGGATGCTTACACTCGAGTAGGGGCTGCCGAACGCGCCGAACTTGTTCGCCGTGGAGTCCGATAGAAACGGGTTCGCGCTGAGTTGGCCGAGGAAGACGCCGTTGCCGCAGACCTGCGCGGAGGCGCTTGAACACACGATCCACAGCGTGATGGCCGCCGCAAGGAAGATGGTTTTTGATTTCATGGGTTCAGGATTTGAAGGTGTCGTCAGAGTTTTGTTGCGGGGTGATTTTTTTGGTGGAGTAGGACGGGGCCTCCTCATCGAGCGTCCAGGCGGCCATGCTTTTCATTTTGCGCATGTGGCTCGATCGGAATTTCGCGGATTTGGCAGCGCGGGCATCCAAGGATCCGTATTCCTCGATGGTGGAGAGCAGAGAGCGCAGGGCCTCGATGCCGTCGGCGGCCTTGGCGGCATTGCCGAGCGATTCGAGTTTGGCGAGGGCTTCCTTCAGGATACGCGTGGCTTTTTGAGAATCCTGCTTGTTAGCGGCATCGGTGGCTTTTTCAACAGCAAGGCCGGCACATTGCGTGGCGACAGCGGGAATGACATCCTCGTTGATCCGAATGTCTGCTGGATCCTGCGTGGGGAGGATGCGGATCGTCTGGGTGTGCGTGCGGGAGGCGAGATCCGGCGTGGAGAGGTCGTCCCAGAGGATTTCGAGTTCGACGAGTTTCTCGCCTTCGAGTGATGCGACAGGTTCCCCGCCGGGCAGTATCGGCAGGGGCAGGACATCGAGGTGGAAAACGAGTGTCGCCGATTCCTCGCTCGTGAGGTCGCCGAGGGAAATCTCGATGCGGCCATCGGGAAGGGAAACGGAGTGGTAGGAGGCGAAGAGGGCCCAGTTCTCGCAGAAGTCGAGTTTGCGAACGCGCACGCGGACATTCTGGCTGGCAGTGCGCTGCAAGCCTTCCAACTCGGCCTCGAAAATCGCAGGGAGTTTTTCCGCCGAATTCGCGTCGTAGAAATTTCCACCGGAGCAGGAGGCCAGTCGCTCCAGAAGATTTTCGTCATAGCCATCGCCGAAACCCAGTGTGGCAGTGCGTATGCGGGAGCGCTCAAGGCCGTCGGAGACAATGCGGGCGACTTCGTCGGGAGCGGTGATGCCGGCATTGAGACACCCATCGCTCAGGAGCAAGGTTCGGCGTGTGGTTGAGTCGGGAGCCTTGCGAAGTTCGTCGCGGCCGAGCATCCACCCGGCGATGAGATTGGTGCTACCGCGATCCTGAATGCGGTGGAGCGATTGCACGGCGGCGCTCTTGCTGGTCACGGTTCCCATCGGCAGGACGACCTCGGCGCGGTCGTCGAAAACGACGAGGGCGAATTGGTCGTTTGAGCGGAGGTTGCGAATGATCGATTCGCAGGCCGCCTTGGCTTTAGAGAGAGGCTCTCCCCTCATGGAACCACTGCGGTCGAGCACGGCGCAGAAGGCCATGGGGCGGCGCGAGGAGGTCTCGGCACGAGGAGCGACGAGTTCCAGGGCGAGATGCACGGGGCGGCCTTGATTGGCGAGGATGGTGGAGTGGTCGAGTCGGGCTTGGATTTTCATGTTGGGTCTTTCAGGAGTTCCGGAGGGGGTCGTTTTTTTTGATGAGGGTGCCGCCTCATCGGATTTCGATGTGAATAAATTCATCGAGCTCGTAGAGGCGGCTCTGAAGGCAGGCCAAGGTGGCGAGATCCGCTGCACGCACATAGGTAAGATTCGAGCCGGGGCGATCGCCCTCGATGAAGCAGAGTCGGCCCAGCGGGTCGCCGTTGATCGGAGTGTCTTCAGGACAAAGCGGCAGGTCGTTCAGGTAGTGAAACGCTTGCGCCATGGGGCTCTCGCGCAGTTCAAAATCCCAATCCATGTAGAACTGCAGCGCTCCGCCATCAATCGGTTCGCGAAGCGGAATGTCAGGCTCAGGCTCCCCGGCGGAACGATTCCAAGCGAGATATTCTTCCAAGAAATCAAAACGCTGTTCGTCGCAGTCCAGATCGACGCCCCGGCTGTCGATAAATTCCTCCCAGGTCGGCACGGCCGGTTCTTCATCGGGATCTCCTAAATGCAGCGTGTAGTCGCCGCCATCGTGGACGGCGTAAATGTTCGATCCGCCCTTGAAATAGTGCGGGAGGATGAGTGGTTGACCAGCCAGCACGCAGGTGTCCCGGATCAGCCGGGCAATGGGCTTTGGAATCAGCACGGAACCGGCCGCGAGGCCGCACAGGGTCAGGAAATCTCGTCTTTTCACAAGGATAAGAAACGTGCAAGACCGGGTGACCATGATCAACGAACTGGCGCGTCATAGGAGGCCACAGGCGCGTCATGGGATCGGGTTGAAAAATTGCCTGGCGCCAACTCGTCGCGACCATTTGCTGAAAGCGCGAGCGGAGGTTTATCAAAGGTAAAAAGAAACTCGCTCTGCCATGCCATACGGCTTCGGGATTGGCTCTGCGGGCGGAAGCAAGTGAACGCGGACTCGATGAGTGGAAGAATATGGGCAATCATTTCGCAGCAAGCCTACCAGCACCGATCAGACATCCGCAGGGGGAGGAAAAAGAAATTTTTGGAATTTTTTACCATCTCAAGCAGCAAAGAAAAATTGCCCTGAAACCGCGTATTGAAGGCGAATCAGGGCGCTTGGTTATTCTTCCTTGGCAAGGAATGAGGCATCCTCATCCTCTGGGATCGCATTGCCCAATTGGGAGCAACTCTCGCGGCGTTGGGTCTCCGCTCCCTGTCGCCCATAGCGCCGCTTCTCCAGCTTGCACCTGCTTGATACCGACTCCCGATTGATCCCGTATTTTAAGGCCAGCTCCCGGCAAGTCGTTTTGCTGGTCTGATACTCAAGCCGGGTCTCGCGCCAGATAGTTTCAGGGAGATTCTGATTAATGAAGAATCATAGCACATCGGCGGACATGTTGCCAATTTTGTTGCCAGAATTGCATTTACAAAAACTTAAACCAATCATAATCAGAGTGGTGGAGGCGAGGGGAGTCGAACCCCTGTCCTTCAAATGATCCACTCAACCTTCTACATGCTTAGACGGTTTTTGGTCTCGGCGGGGGCGGGCGAACCGTCACGCTTCCCCTGCCAAAGCGTCCACGAAATCGATTCACCCGGGGTAGCGGTCGCTCCATCCCAAGCCAGCCTGCTGTCGTCGCACTCCGGGCCAGCAGGCGTCAACCGGAGTGCGTCGTGGCTCAATTAGGCCGCGAGAGCGAGATCTTCGTAATCTGCATTTATTTGGTTGATCCGATTTTTTACGAGGCCAACGAATCATCCTCGGCATGCGGGCCGGATTTCACACTTCAAGTCGAAACCATGACGCCCCCAATTGAGGTCAACTTACACCCGTTCCGGAGAAATGCAAGGGCCGGAGAGCGAGAGACCGCGGACGAAATGGCCGCGTGACAAGAGGCGACGGATTCGGAAAGCTGAAGGCATCGCCCATGATTCCTCCCGTTCCCAGCCATGCTTGTTCTTGATCGAGTCTCGGTTTTTGTCGGGGAGTCTGCAACTCCGGTTTTGGAGGAGGTGAGCCTATCGTTTCCCGAAGGGCACTTCGGAGCGATTGTCGGGGGGTCGGGAAGCGGAAAAACGACGCTGCTCAAGGCCATCGCGGGCATCGCTCCGGGTGACGAGGAGGGCCTCATCAGCTGGCGGGGCCGCAACCTCGAGGAAGAGGATTTTTTGCCCTCGGAAATCGGTTATGTTCCCCAATTCAGCATCGCCCACGATGAACTCACCGTGCTCGAAAGCGTGGTCTTCGCAGCGCGATTGCGGACGCGGAGGCCTTCGGAGGCAGGCTTTCGCGAGGACGCGGAACACCTTCTCGAGGAGGTCGGTCTGGGCGAGTTTGGAGGGCGGCGGGTGGGTGTTCTCTCAGGCGGTCAAAAGCGGCGTCTGGCGCTGGCGATCGAATTGGCCAGCCGTCCGGATATCTTGTTGTGCGACGAGGTCACCAGCGGTCTGGACGCCCACTCGGAGGACGGGATCGTCAAGCTGCTCCACCGTCTATCGCGCCAGCGCCGGCGTCTGGTGCTCACCGTGACCCACAGCCTTGCGCACATGGACCTTTACGATTCGGTGACCGTTCTCACCGGTGGAGTCGTGGCCTATCACGGGCCACCGGCCTTTGCCGCGCACTACTTCGGGGTGGAGAGGCCCGGGGATATTTACGAGCGCCTGGAATCCCGCACGCCGCAGGAGTGGGCCGCCTCTTGGACGAAGCATCAGCGGGCGGTGGCCGAAGCGGCCGAAAGGCCTTCTTCAGAGGCTGGGGAGGATGCTGAAACCGACCGGGGGGGGGATGTGGAGGAGCCGGCGGAGCCGCCGGGATTTCTGGTTCAAAGCGCGGTGCTGCTGGTGCGGAGGATGGTCATTTTTTCCCGCTCGAAAGCCGAACTCCTCTTGCAAGCGGGATTGATTTTTGGATTTCCCGTGCTGGTGGCGGTTTTTGCATGGAACGGTCTGCCGGCTGTTACGAACCTCAGCATGGGATTGGATTTGGACGTGGTGCAACAACTCACCGAGGCACGTGATTTTCTGGCCCAAGGCAGCCGGGTCGGAAGCTTGGTCTCGGGAATCGTCATGTTTCAAGTGGTGCTGTTGACGTTGATGGGAGCGAACAATGCCGGTCGCGAGGTGGCGGCGGAACGGGATCTTTTCGAAAAGGAAAAACTCTCCGGTCTCGACCCGCTGGCTTACGTGGTTTCGAAAGCCGCGTTTCTGCTACTTCTCGTGGCGGCCCAGTCGAGTTGGATGGGATTTTTCGTGCGTGAAGTCTGCGGCTTCCCCGGAGATGCCGCGATGCAATTCGGATTCTTGTTTTTGGTAAACGCCGCCATGACGGCATTGTGCCTGGGAATTTCGAGTTGGCTGCGATCTCCCGGCCAGGCTTCGATCGCCTCGATTTACCTGGTTGGATTCCAGCTGCCCTTGTCAGGGGCCGTGTTGGCGCTGCCCGAGTGGCTGGGACCATTGGTCAGGCCGTTCATCTCGGCCTACTGGAGCTGGTCTGGAATTTTGCAAACGCTGAAGAACGAGCGCACCTACGATATCGTCCAGATGGTCGTGCAGAGTCCCCTTTCCCCGGCGCCACTGTGCGCTTGGGTTCTGCTGCTGCATATTGCAACCGGTCTGGTGGCGGCGTGGTTCGGCTGTGAGCGCCGAAGGATCGGGTAAAAAAAATCCCCGCCGGGCATGGAGCCAAGCGGGGATCATCGGGAAAAGCGGTTATTTGACGTGGGCCGAAATGTGCTTGGTCATTTCGAACATGGTCACTTGGGTTTTGCCGCCGAAAACAGCTTTCAGGGCGGCGTCGGCGTTGATCATACGCTTGTTTTTCTCGTCTTGGAGCTTGTGCTTCTTGATGTAGTCCCAGACTTTTTTGGTGAGTTCTCCGCGCGGCACGGCGGTGGAACCGACAACAGCGGCGAGTGTGGCGTCCGGTTGGACGGGTTTGAGGAGTGCAGGGTTCGCTTTGCGTTTGGGTTTGGCTTCGGTAGGCATGATTTTGTGGGTTTTAAGGTTCGGGGTTGGGTGCCACGATTGCCGTGGGGCAAGCTGGCAGTTCGCGAGCACATGGCAGGGAACGCTGCCTGCCTTACAGGCTTCGAGAGCGTTCGTCCAACGATTTTTTGCGGGGGAATCCAGGACTGGACAGAAATTTTTCGCATGGGAATGGTGGATGGCATGCATCCCTACGCCGCTTCAGCCGCCCGCTACGACGAGACCGACTTCCACCGGCGAGCCGGGGCATCAGGCCTCTTTCTGCCACGCCTGTCACTGGGATTGTGGCATAATTTCGGTGCGGTGGATGCGTTTGGAACCCAGCGGGCGATTGTGCTTCGGGCCTTCGACCGGGGAATCACCCACTTCGATCTGGCGAACAACTACGGCCCCCCCCCGGGTGCGGCCGAGGAGAATTTCGGACGGATTCTCGCCGGCGACTTGAAACCCTACCGCGATGAACTGGTCATTTCCACAAAGGCGGGCTACCGCATGTGGCCCGGACCTTATGGCGAGTGGGGCTCGAAGAAATATCTTCTGGCGTCGCTCGACCAATCACTCCGCCGCCTAGGCCTGGACTCGGTGGATATTTTTTACAGCCACCGCTTCGACCCCGGCACCCCGCTGGAGGAGACAATGGAGGCTCTGGCGTGTGCCGTGCGCTCCGGCAAGGCTCTGTATGCCGGACTTTCCAGCTACCCGCCGGCCGAAACCCGGCGGGCTTGCGCGATTCTCCGTGCCATGGGCGTGCGGCCGCTGCTGCACCAACCCTCCTACAACATGCTGGACCGCCACTTGGAAAACGGCCTTCTCGATACCATAGCCGCCGAAGGCATGGGATGTGTCGTCTTTTGCCCACTGGCGCAGGGACTGCTCACCGACCGCTACCAGCGCGACATTCCGGAGGATTCGCGGGCCGCGAAAGCGCATGGATTTCTTCAAACCGAACGGGTCACCGAATCCCATCGCGGGCTGCTGAAGAGTCTTCAATCCATTGCCGGGGCACGGGGCCAAAGCATCGCCCAGTTGGCGCTCGCATGGGCCTTGCGGGATACCCGGGTGACCTCTGCGATTATCGGTGTGAGTTCCCTCGCCCAACTTGATGACAACCTCGCGGCTATGAAAAACAGTGATCTTTCAAAGGACGAGAGGGAGGCCATCGAAAGTGCGCTGGCCAACCGTTGACATCAAACCAATTGGTGGCTCTCGGGCTGCATCACCACCTCGCTGAGCACCAAATGGGGAGGAGCATCGATGGCTTGGACAAGCAGATCGACCGCCGTGCCTACGGGGATCATTTTGTCACGCTGAACGGCCATGGAAATCCCGTCCCAGAAAGGCGAATCCACCCCACCGAGGTGGAAGAGGCAAAACCGAACGCCCGAGCGCTGGTATTCTTGGGCCAGGCACTTCACGAGACCCGTGACGGCGAATTTGCTGGCGACATAAGCCGAGGCGTTCCGCATGGGAGCCTTGCCAAGTATTCCCGGGATTGTGAGGAAGAGACCCTTTTTGGCGGTGGCCATGGCCTTGCAGGCTTCCCGGGCGAGCAAAAATGTTGCGCGGGTGTTGACGTTCATAACATGGGTGAATTCGGCGTCGGTGGTGTCAGCGGCGGGCTTGATCAAGCCGACTCCGGCGCAGTGAACCACCACATCCAAACCACCCAGCACCTCCACGGCCGAGGACACGCACTTGTCCGCCGCCCCGGGATGGGTGAGATCACAGGCGTGCAAAGCGGCTTCGAGACCGAGATGTTCGAGTTTTTGCAGCGAGCGCCCGGTGAGAAAAAGCGAATCGCCTCGAGCGGAGAGACGGGCCGCGAGGGCGGCGCCGATTCCACTGGAGGCGCCGGTGATCAGGATGCGTGACATACCTGTTTTACGCCCGCCCGGCTTGAAGCGATGCTCAGAATCCGCCCATGGAAGGGGTCAGGCCCGCCCCCGGAGCATGCCGTGCCAGTAAAGCCGGGGCAGTATGTATTTTTTCAAGATCCACATCGAGAAACGCTCCTTCGCCTGATTGAAAGGAAACGTCTCGCAGGGGCGCCCGTCGTAATCGAATTCCGCCAGCATCATGCGTCCCCTACGGGTGACGATCGGGCAGGAGGTGTAGCCATTGTAGCGGGCACTTAACGGGCTCCCCGCGCGGTATGCCAAAAGGTTGGCCACAAGCACGGGTGCCTGTTTGCGAATGGCGGCCCCGGTCCGGCCGGTTGGAAGGTTGCTCGCGTCACCCAACGCGAAAACGTCCGGATAGCGCATGTGTTGAAGCGTGAATTTTTCCACCTCGACCCATCCGTTCTTGTCCGCCAAGGGGCTTTGGCGAATCACATCGGGAGCGGTCATCGGAGGTGTCACATGCAACAAATCATAAGCGATTGTGCGGCGATCACCCGTCTCGACATGCGTGACTTCGATTTCCCGCCGGGGACCGTTCACGCCAGTCAAATGGTGGCGGAACAGGGTCTCGATACCCCGCTGTGCGATGATTTTTTCCAGGGCGGGCCGGTAGTGGTCCACTCCGAAAATCGAGGCACCCGGAGCGATGTAGAGGAACTTCGAGCGCTCCCTCAGGCCCCGGCGGCGAATCGCATCCTCGGCAAGATACAGGATTTTCTGCGGAGCGCCGCCGCATTTGACCGCAGTGTTCGGCATCGTGAAAATCGCGGTGCCGCCTTGAAACTCCTCGATCGCCCGGCGTGTCGAGTCCACGGTTTCAAAACTGTAGTTCGAGCAAACGCCATCTTTTCCCAAAGACGCGCGCAGCCCCGGCACAGCGTCCCAATCGAGCTTGATACCCGGGCACACGACCAACTGGTCGTAGGAATGCAGGGATCCATTCGAATCGGTGACGGTCTTCGCGGACGGATCGAAGGCCACAGCGGCCGCGCGAATCCATGTGACGCCGCGTGGAATGAATTCTGCCTCGGGCCGAACAGTGTCGTTCTTGTCGGCAAGCCCCGCCCCGACAAGTGTCCAGAGGGGTTGATAGAAATGCCGGTCGGACGGCTCCAGAAGTGTGATCTCGAGCCGGGAATCGGCATGGCGCAGACGCGCGGCGACAGTGATGCCGGCAGTGCCCCCGCCAACGATGAGGATGCGGTTGGTTTTCATAAGGCGTTTTTGAAGATGAGCAAAATGGCAATCGCCCATAGTGCGAAGGCAAACACCCTGCCAAGGAGCGGTCCGGCCAGGCGGGAGCGAAGCCTTGTTCCCGCCAGCATGCCTAGAAAGGCTCCAGTCAGAAAAATCATGGACTCGGTCAAGGGAAGTTCATTGCCCTGCAACAGGGATGTCACCACACCGGAGATCGAAATCAAAAAAATCACCAGCAGCGACGTGGCCACAGCTCGATGGATCGTGGTGCCGGTGACATAAATCAACGCGGGAACGATCACAAAGCCACCGCCGATCCCGAAGAGACCGGAAAGCAAGCCCGCCCCCATTCCGGCGACGGCCAAACGGATATGGCAGCCCCGGCCCCGGCGTCCATCCGCCCGCCGCGTGCAGGGGCCGACAGCATCGGATCCCCCGGCCCCGCCGCGCCACATCCGCCAACCCACAAACGCCATGATCGCGCCAAAAATGCTGAGCAGCACATGCGGCGGGACGAAGCGACCGAATTCCATTCCCAGCGGGGCAAGTGCCATGCCCCCGGCAGCGAAGGCGGCTCCGGCGGGCCAGTCGATATCCGATTTTCCGAGACGCAAGGCCGCTCCAAATCCCGCCGTCGCACCCACCACCGCAAGACTCAAGGCCACGGCCGTTCGCAACGGGAGGCCGAGAACGTAAACCAGGAGGGGAAGTGCGAGGATCGAACCTCCGCCTCCAGTGAGTCCCAGCGAGATGCCGACCACGCCACCGGAGACGGCTGCGGGAAGAATGGACGGCCAATCGCCCATGTGAACCTCAGGAGGGTTTTACAACAAGCGCTGCAGGCGCATGCTCAAAGGCATCGGCGACGCACTCGACGGGCAGCCCCTGCCGGTGGAGGAATGAAGCCGCCCCCGTCGCTCTCATCCCGCTTTGGCACGTCAGGACCAACGGCCCCTTTGGCACCTCGGCCAAACGGGGTTTCAAGCGGGTGTGGGCGATATTGACGGCACCTCGAAGGTGTCCCGCTGCGAGCTCTGTGGCTTTGCGCACGTCCAGCAGGGCCGGAACTGGCGACTGCTCCAAGCGGGCGGGAAGACCGGCGAAGTCGAGCCATGGAAACGAGGTTTTCCAGCCAACGGGAATTTGCTCGAACACCGCCGGGGAGACAAACCCGGCCACGCGGTCGAAGCCGATGCGCAGCAACTGGCGCCGGAATTCCCCGGCGGCCTCGGCCGAGTCCGCAAGGAGAACCACATTTTGCGCCGCATCAAGGTAACTGCCGGTGAAGTCCGAAAACTTCTCTGGAGGCGTGAAGAGGCTCCCCTTGATGTGGCTGGCCAGAAATGGCGCTCTTGGGCGGGTGTCCAACACCACTGTTTCCGGTTGCCCGAGAAGAGCGGACAACTCCGCCGCTTCGAGCGCCTTCAGCGGTGGCAACGCGCCCAGGACATCGGGGCCGACCTTGTTCAGGTGTTTCATGCGGGCGAAATAGGCCGGAGGCTCGGGTTGACCGCTCAGGATGAAATTCACGAATTCCGTCTCGCTTTTTTCCAATGCGATTCTGAGCGCCGGGTTGAATTTCTCCTCATAGCCGAATGTCGAGTTGGGAACCGCTCCAAGCGCCTTTCCGCAGGCACTTCCAGCCCCGTGGGCCGGGAGAATCTGCACGTGGCATGGAAGTTCCGCCACCTTTCTCAAGCTGTGGTAAAGAGCTCGGGCTCCGGCCTCCTGGGTGCCCTCCAAGCCTGCCGCCTGCTCCAATAAATCGGGACGGCCCGCGTCGCCCACGAAAAGAAAATCACCGCTGAGCATCGCCATCGGCTCGTTGGCCCCTCCCCCGTGGTCGGTCACGAGGAAAACCATGTGCTCGGGGGTGTGCCCCGGTGTGTGAATGGCCTTCAGTTCGATATTGCCGATTTTAAACGTGTCCCCGTCCCGCAGGCCGTGGAAGCCCGGCAGGGCCTTGGCCCACTCGCTTTGCCAGTCCGGCCCGCCTTCGATGGAAAGGTAAAGTTTGAGACCCGGATGCCGTGCGGCGAGTTCGCGGGCGCCACTGACGAAATCCGCGTGGATGTGGGTTTCCGCCACTGCGCTGATACGGAGTCCCTCGGCCTTGGCGAGGTCCTCGTAACGGTCGATGTCGCGCTCGGGATCGATCACGATCGCTTCGCCGCTGCGCTGGCATCCGATCAGGTAGGAATATTGCGCCAAGTGCGCGTCGGGGATTTGCCGGAGATACATGGTTTTATTTGGAGCAGCAGGTTGAAGTTTGGGATTGGTTCCACGGCATGCGGGCGATGAGCAGGCCCATGCCGCACCAGTCGGTCGCCCCGGCGAAGATCAACCCCGCGCCGACGAAACCGGACAGCCATACGAAAGCGGGATTCACCAACACCGAGAGCAACACCCCGCTCAAAACCAGAAACCCCGCCGCGATCCGCACCTGGCGTTCGAGCGACATCACTTGCGACGCTCCACGGTTCACCGGCAGACCCGCCGAGGCCCACGCCGCCGTGCCCCCCTCGACCACCTGGCAGGCGGTGAATCCCTCCGCCTCGAGCTTCGCCGCCGCCTGGCGCGCCCGCCCGCCGGACTGGCACAGCAAATACACGGGCTCGGATTTCCTCACTCCGGGCAGCGACTCCACCGCCGCCGCACTCAACCGTTCCAAAGGCACCAAATGCACCCCCGGCACATGCAGTCCCGCATGCTCCACCGGCGTCCGCACGTCAATCATCGGAACCCCCGGCTGCTTGCCGCGGATCCGGTCCAACTCTTCGGGTTTGATTGTTGTCATAAAGGCAGCCTTTTCTAAAAACGCTGTATCGTCAAGCAGAGATTAAAGAAATTTTGTTGGGGGTCGGGAAAATTGCGAACGGGGGCTTGTCATGTCGCGGGAGGGGGCGTTGAAAGGGGGTGTGAGAAAAACAAAAATCATCTGCACATTGGGTCCGGCATCGGGGAGCGAGGATGTGATCGAGGGGTTGATGGCGGCAGGGGCCGATATTTTCCGGTTGAACATGAGCCATGCGCAGCACGACTGGGTGCGCGGGGTGGTGAAAACCATCCGGCGTTTGGCGGCGAAGCGGGATTTGAATTGCGCCATTCTCCTCGACACGCAAGGCCCGGCGATCCGCACCGGCGACCTGCCCACGAAGCTGGATTTGAAGCCCGGGGACATTTTTGAGTTCACGGTGCGCGGGGCGCGGAGCGAGGAGGAATTTTCGGTCGACGTGAACTACGACGGTCTGGTCGATGACATTCATGTCGGCGACACGGTGCTGGTGGACAACGGGGTGATTCATATGAAGGTGCTGCACAAGGATGCGAACCATGTGCGGTGCGAGGTCCTGACGGAGGGGGCGATGGGCTCCCGGCGCCACATCAATCTGCCGGGCGTCAAAGTCGGCCTGCCCCCGCTGACGGAAAAAGACCATGCCGACATCGCGCTCGGGGTCGAGGTGGGGGTGGATTTTGTGGCCTTGAGTTTTTGCCGCGAGGCGGCCGACATCCTGGAACTCAAGCGGGTGCTGACTTCGCTGGGCAGCCGGGCGAAAACCGTGGCGAAAATCGAAGACCAGAATGCGGTGAAATTCATCAAGGACATCATCCTCGCATCGGATGCGATCATGATCGCCCGGGGTGATCTCGGTATCGAATGCAAGATGGAGGAGCTTCCGATCATCCAGCGGCGGATCATCAAACGCTGCATTCAAATCGGGCGTCCGGTCATCGTGGCCACCCACATGCTGGAAAGCATGATTTCCAACCCGGTGCCGACCCGCGCCGAGATCACCGATGTGGCGAATGCGGTCTTCGAGCAGGCCGATGCGGTAATGTTGAGCGGTGAAACGGCGGCCGGCAAATACCCGGTCCAGTGTGTGGGCGTGCTGGACCGCGTGGCGCGCCGCATCGCTCTCAGCGGAGGCGCGGGCTACGCGGCCGAGGCGATTCTGGAAACCCAGCGCCAAAAAACAATCAAGGCCGCCGTGTCGCTGGCGAATTCCCTCGAGAACTCCAGGCTGGTGATTTTCACCCGACATGGCGACATGGCGACAAGCACATCACATCTGCGTCCCGAGCGGGCGCCGATTTTCGCTTTTTCCCCCTCCGGGGAGGTGGTGCGCCACCTGGCGCTGAACTGGAACACCCACGCCTTCCGGTTGGATTTCCACACCGACGCGGAAGAGACCTACGACGCCGCGGAACGGGAACTGGCCAAGCGCGGGCTCGTCATGCCCGGGGACCGGTTGATTGTGTTGCGGGAGTTGGTCGAGGACGAGGATCGCTTCGAGTCGATTCAAATACGCACCGTCTCATAGCCGGGCGGCACGGACGGTTATTCCGAGAGGAGATTGCGGGGACGCCCGTCGGCGGGGCTCGAGTCCGTGGACGAACCGGGAAGCGGGACGGGACGGTCGGAAAGCGAATGCTCGCGGGCCGGGTGGGTCGTGTCCGGCGGGAGGTTTTCGCGGGCTCCGCTCACAGCCAGCGATCCATCGGCATTGATGCGCAGCGCGGGGCGGCGGGAGGTTTGCGTGTAGGCCTTGCGGGCGATGACGCGGCCGTCGAGGCCGATGTGCGAGTAGAGGAACTCCTTCGGCGCGGAGTTTTGAAGAATGTGAATGTCGTTGTTGCGGTCGAGTTCCACCTCCGGGGGGCCGTTGGAAACAAGACGGCCGAGGCGGTGCGTGCACAACACGCGGCCCCGCTCCGGGTCTTCGATCCGGATGTAAAGCTGCGTGCTGGAGGGCAGGCGGTGGCTGAGCAGCGAGATATGGCGCTGGACGCCGGTTCCAGGCACCCCCACCGTTTTGCGGAACACGGGGCGGCCGTCGGTGATCTCGACGGTCAATGGCGGCGAGGTGAAGAAGCGGTTGTGGCCGGCCGAATGAATGCTCGCGCGAACGCGATAGCCGCCGAACTCTGCAATCGGAAACAGGGGCGTGAGGTTGACGGTGCGCCGGAGCTGCTCGCCGGGCTGGAGAACGATCGGCGGGTTCACATGCGACGAATCGTGGGGGGCGATCGGACGGCCATCGAGGGTTTCCACTTGAAAACCGAACCACCGTGCGGCCTGGGAATCGGTGAGAGGCAGCGGGTTTCCGGAGAGGTTTCGCAATGTGACGCTCACCAGCAGGGGCTCGTAGGCGAGAAACAAAGTGCGCTTGATGGCGAGATCGACCTGGATCTGGGCAACAGCAGGGGCGGCGCCCAGCAGAAGAAGTGTCGCAACAAGCCGGAATCCGGTCGGCAGGGCCCTCATGGCTTGGCAGCAGGACTGTCGCTGGCCGTGCGGAATCCGAGGCCGTCGTCGCTTTGCAACTCGGTCAATTTCATGCCGCGGCGCGTCACGGTAGCCTCGTCGACGGTTTTCCAATTTCCTCCACGATACACGGGGACCTTTTCCCCGCCGCCTTGGGCATCGACATCCCATGAGGCGGTCCATTCGGATACATTGCCCGCCATGTTGAGAACGCCGTATCCGCTACGGTCGCCTTTGGGTTCGTTGACCGGACTCCAGCGTTTGAAGCCGTCGTTTTTACCTCCGACTTTGGGGTCGGGATTGGGCGTGAAATCGCTGCCGGTATTGGCGCGTTTCGGATCGTTTTCATTGCCCCACGGATGGCGGTTCGACGAGGGACCGCGGGCGGCCTTTTCCCATTCCTGCTCGGTGGGCAGGCGTTGACCCTTCCATTTGGCATAGGCGTAGGCATCGAACCAATCGACTCCAAAAACCGGTCCGTCCAGCGTGAGCGGGGCGCCCTGGTATTGCCCCCAGGTGGCCGCACGCTTGTAGTAGCCGGGATTCGGCGGCTGGATTTCCGTCATGTCGGCCCATCCGGCGGGGATGTGCGACTTGCCGGGCGGTTGGTCCGGATGGGCGATGGCGGCAGCTTTTTCGGGATGCTTTTTCAAATCCTCGAGAAAGGCGGCGTATTCCGAAATCGAGACTTCGTATTTCGAAATGTAAAACACCGGCAAGGTCGCCTTGCCGTCCTGATAGGAAAAGTCGCCGGCGGGAATCTCGATCATGGCTCCCAGATCGCGGATCGACGACTCTCCTTTGGGGGAAAACGCCCTGAACACAAAGTAGCAGGCTGTGGCGGTGAGCACGAGCGAGACCCCGGTGCTGAGAATGAGGCTGCGGCGACTCTTGGCGCGGGCCTCGGCGGCGGCCTTCTGGCGGGTGATATCCTGGGCCTGGATTTTGGAGGCGTCGGCGGGAACCGCTTTGGGCAGGAGGGCATCCGCCGCCTCCGCAAGGGCGGGCCAGTCAAACGACTCGCCCGATTGCAGGCGGGTCAACAGCCCGCGGGCGGGGAGCGACGCCGGAGTCGAGTCGAGAAGGGGCAGGAGAAAGGACGCGATGGACACCATCTCCGCGGCAGGAACAGGCGTGCCTCCGGAATCGTGACAGGCGGGGTTCGCAAGACGGGGGGCCGAACCTGGCGGAAGCAGGATGGAGGCAGCCTGCAGCGGGTGGTGGGCGATGGCCTGCTGGTCAAAGGCCCCCAGGACATCGGCGCAGGATTTCAGGATTTTCAATGCTGTTGGCCCGTCGATTTTTTTATTCTGGGCCGCCAACATGGCGAGGTTCGGTGCGGCAACGAACTCCCCCGAGCAGAAGGCGGTGCCATCCTGCTCGCCGCCCTCATAAACGGCCGTAACGAGGGAATGCGAAACCTTCGCTTTCGCGCGGGCATCCTCCATGAAACGCTGGGCCATCGCCGGGTCTCCGGATTCGGGAGAGTTGAGAACCCTTAACAAAACCGGGCGGCCAACGGTGGTTTGTTTGGCACGGTAAAGCGTCTCGGTCGGGGTGGCTCCGATGCGGGCTTCCACGAGATAGTTCCCCAACGTGGTGCCGATTCTCGGATCGGAAGGGGCGGCAGGCTGGGGCGTTGCAGCGGGGGCTTTTGCCACCGGGGTTGCAGCCCGTGGAGCGGAGGCGGAGACTTTGGCCACGGGCGTTGCCGCTTTGGCCACAGGTTGGGGAGTGGATGCCTTGGCCACGGCTGTAGGTGCCTTGGCCACGGGAACCGGTGATGCCGCGAACGGAGGGGTGTTCGCCCCGGGAAGCGAAATCAGAGTTTCAAGAACCGAGCGCACGAGCGCGGCGTCGCAGGGTTGAGGAAGGAAGGGAGCCCCTTCAAGACGCTCGGCATAGGGCGAGATGTCGTAGGCGGAGGTGAACGCAACTTTCAAATCCGGCAGGTGCTGGAGCAGAAAATCCCGCAATGCGAAGCCATCCATCGGCGCGAGATAAACCTCGGTGATCAAAAGGTCGCAACCCGAGTGGGAATTGATCCAGTCCACAGCGGCATTCGAGTCCGATACGCAACCGGGCGCGGGCAGGCCGAGTTTGAGAAGGGAGTCGGTAAGCGCTGCCGACGATGCGGCATCGCTGGAGGCCAGAAGGATTTTCATTGGGATTTGTTGACGAGGTAGAGCGGCAGGGGGTGCTCGCGCGCAAGAGGACCGGGATCGGCGCGCGTGTCTTGAAGTTCGCTGTTGTAATAAACTCCCACCACATAACCACCATACGCGTAACCGGAGTCGGGGGGCGGCGCGGTGTAAGTGGCGTTCAGAAGTTCGGGATCCCCCTGCGTCCAGTCCACCGGAGGACTGATCCATTCGGTGGACACCGGCGAGTCGGTGGGCAACAACTCACCCTCGGCGGATTTGTCGTAGAAAAAGACGTGCACGGCGACAAGCGAGGGATCGATCGCCTTGTCCGGACGGGCCTTGATGGCGATCCGCAGTGATTTCGAGGTGCCCGGGCCATCGCTCAAGCGGGTGTCCACCATGCCGAGAGTCGCACCCGGCTGCAAGCCGAACTCGTCCCGCATGTCGGCCCCCTCCTCTGCCGGAGTCACGGCCGGTTCAGGTGCAGGCTCCGGAATGCTCATCATCGCGAGCGTGCGCTGCGTTTTGGCCCGGATATCCACCGGCAGGTCGGGAATCGCGAGCACACTTTGATAAACACCCGTGGCATTGGCCGTGTCACCGCGGCGTTCGTAAATGCGACCCATCCGGAGGAGAACTCCCGGATCGTCCGGGAAGATGGCATCGGCCTCCTGGATTTTCCCGAGGGCCAGTTCGTATTCGCCAACCCGGAAGGCGGCATCGGATTCACCGACCAGCTTGCGGACCCTCGCCATGAGCGCTTCATCCGCAGGGGCTGGCATGGCGGGCCGGGGCGTGGACTCCTCCACCGCGGCAGAAGGGGTTGGAGCAATCAAAGGCTGGGGCGTGGCCACAGGCAATGGTCGTTGGGGTGCCAAGGCCGATTGGATCTTCGGCAACGCATGCCAGAACACAAGGCCGGCCTGAACGATACCAAAGATCACAAGAAAGCCCGCGCCCACCCGGAGAGACATCCGCACGGGGCGCACAGGAAGTTGATTGGGGGAGGGGTTCGGGCTCATGTGAGTGTCTGATTTATCCGCATCGGCGCGAAAATCAACGCACGAATCCCCGGCTCAGGCGTTTGTGCGGGGTCTTTTCCGCATCTCGACCCAAGCCTCCCGGCCCGTGCGCTCCGGGAAGGTGGGAATGCCGTGGCGGATTTCCTGGATTTCAAACAGACCGGAGAAAAGTTCCTCGATGTCGTCCAAGCCGCAGCGGAATGGCGGAGTGTCAATCGAAGGATTGTCCGGATTGGTGAAAATCACGCCGAGGAACAGGCCTCCGTTCCCCAGACAGCGGGCGACCGCCGCGACATAATCGCGACGGCGCGCCGGGGGAATCGCGCACAGACAGGTATGCTCGAACACCGCATCAAATCCCAAGTGCGCGCGGGCCGTCAGAAAATCATCCAGCCGGAATTCCAGTCCTGCAGGATTGGAAAAGGCACGGGCGCGATTCAGCGCGGCGGGGGCGATATCGAGTCCAACGACATTCCGGGCGCCGTGGGCGCCAATCGCGCGCGCATCATGACCGGCTCCGCATCCGGGCACCAAAACGTCTCCCTCGAGGGGATTCCTCGTCAATCGTTCCAGAAGGGCGGGATGTGCAGCCCCCTTGTCCCATGGCGTATCCCCCGCATGGTAGCGGGCCTCCCAGTCAACGCCGCCGCCAGCGGCTTCCAAGTGAGATTCCATATTGAAACTTCCGTCCATGCTCGCGGATTAAAAACGGAATGTCCACCGTGTGCTCCAGTTCGAAACAGGGGTGGAGAAGGTCTCGCATGACGTGGAATGACTCTCCGCTGGCCGGGGCGCCACCCAGCCAAAGTCCGGGCGTGGTGAATTCCTCGAGCCAAGAAAAAGGCGTGGCTAAAAGCAACTGCCCGCCTGGTGCGACCCGATCTGCGATTTCTTTAAGAAACCGCGCGGGATCGGGAAGGCGGCAGACGAGATTCGCCGCCAAAACCACCTCAAAAACTCCCAGGTCCTCCGGAAGACTCATGGCATCGCCCACCCGGAATTCCACCCGCTCGCGGTGCGTCAAGGCGTCCACTCGCGCTTGGAAAGCCTGCTTTCGCGCGCCTTCCAGGGCAACCTCGGCGCCGAGAGATCCGGACTTTTGAAGAGCAAGAGCCGCATCGATGAAAGCCCGGGAAAAATCCACCCCCACGACGGAGGCGGCCGATTTGGAAAGTTCGAACGACGAGCCGCCCACCGCACAGCCCAGGTCCAAGGCCCTTTGAAGCGGGGTTGAGGAGTCCAGCAACCCGGCCACCACACGCCGGGGGAATCCCCATGCGCTTTCAGGGACGGGGAGGCCCCGGGCCGCTTCCGCGAAATCGGCATAGTGAAAGAAAAGATAGTCGGCGACCATGCGGGCGGATTCATAAGGATTCATGCGGGCAGTCTGGCGGCCTCCGGCGAGAGCCGCGATTCAAATCGCGGTTTGGACATCCCCTGGCAGACTCTGATAGAGGGGACAAATGCTTACTCGCGTGATGTCGGCGGCCTTGCAAGGCGTGGAGGCAGTTCCTGTGGAGGTCGAGGTCAACACCGGTTCGGGCAATCCCGTGGTGATTGTGGTGGGCCTGCCCGATGCCGCCGTGCGGGAAAGCAAGGACCGCGTGACCACAGCGATTTCGAACAGCGGCTTCCGTTGGCCGCGAGAACGCACCACGATCAATCTGGCCCCTGCGGATATCCGCAAGGAAGGTCCCAGTTTCGACCTGCCGATTGCGGTCGGCATGATCGCCGCCGCCGAGAAAGCCGATATCCCGAGGCTGGCGCGATGTTTGATACTCGGAGAGCTCGCCCTGACGGGGGAAATCCGTCCGGTGAAAGGAGCCCTGCCCGCGGCCGTCGCGGCGCGCGAGGCCGGGTTGAAAGCGATCATTCTTCCAATGGCAAACGCATCCGAGGCCTCGATTGTCGAGGGCGTGGAGGTCTACGGGGTGGGATCGCTGCGCGAAGCCTACGAGTTTTTAACCCGGCGGCGCGAACTCGAACCGATCCGTGGAGATGCGGCTTCGCTTTTGGACGGCACAACCGCGGGAGGTGTGGATTTTTCCGAAGTCAAAGGCCAGCACGAGGTGAAACGCGCGATCGAGGTGGCGATGGCAGGCGGGCACAATCTTCTGCTGATCGGCCCACCGGGTTCGGGAAAAAGCATGCTGGCAAAGCGCATTCCCACCATCCTCCCGCCCATGACGCTGGAGGAGGCGATTGAAACCACAAAAATTCACAGCGTGTGTGGCCTCCTCGACGGAACCGCCGGGTTTGTCTCCGCGCGGCCATTCCGCTCTCCCCACCACACGATCAGCGATATCGGACTCCTTGGAGGCTCACAGCATCCGACCCCGGGCGAGGTGAGTATCGCGCACCACGGGGTGCTTTTCCTGGACGAACTGCCGGAGTTCAAGCGCTCAACCCTGGAGGTCATGCGGCAACCGCTGGAGGACGGAAAAGTCACGATTTCCCGCGCGGCCGGCACGATGACATTCCCGGCCGATTTCGTGCTGGTGGCGGCCATGAACCCCTGTCCGTGCGGCTTTCATGGCGATCCGCAGCGGGAGTGCCGTTGCTCGGGCACCCAAATCGAGCGCTACCGGAACAAAATTTCCGGCCCGTTGCTCGATCGCATCGACATTCATGTGGAGGCTCCCGCAGTGGCCTTCAAGGATCTCTCGGCCAAGGCCACCGGGGAGGGATCGGAAGCCATCCGCGAGCGGGTGCTGGCCGCGCGCGAGGTCCAGAAAAACCGGCTTGGCAGGGGCCGCCGGCCAGCCTGCAACGCCCGCATGACGCACGCGCAAATCAAGACCCATTGTTCCCTCGATGCCACCGGCAACGAAATGTTGCGCCACGCGATGGAAGACATGCAACTGAGCGCCCGCGCCTACGATCGTATTCTCAAGGTCTCGCGCACCATCGCCGATCTGGCGGGTGCCCCCTCGATCGAGGGCGCGCATGTGGGCGAGGCCATCCAATACCGCACGCTCGACCGCCGCCTCTGGGTTTGATCCGCGCCGCTTGCCGCCTTCGCCCCTTCCGGCTAATCCTCGGCGCATGGCATACTTGAATTCCCACTATCTCAAACTGAAGGCCGGCTACTTGTTTCCCGAGATCGGACGCCGTGTCAAAGCTTTCACCGACACCCATCCCGAGGCCGCCGCCCGCTTGATTCGATGCGGCATCGGCGACGTCACCGAACCCCTGCCCGCCGCCGTGCGCGAGGCGATGCACCGGGCGGTGGACGAACTGGGATCGAGTGCGACCTTCCGGGGCTACGGGCCCGAGCAAGGCTATGAATTCCTGCGCCGGGCCATCGCGGAAAACGACTACCGCTCGCGCGGGCTCGAGGTCGCAGACGAGGAGATTTTTGTCTCCGACGGCTCGAAATGCGACTGCGGAAACATCCTCGACATCTTCGGCGATGCCAACCGCATCGCCGTAATGGACCCGGTTTATCCTGTCTATGTGGATACCAATGTCATGGCCGGTCACACCGGGGAGGCCGACGAGAGCGGCCTCTACAGCGGTCTCGTTTATCTCCCCTGCAATGCCGCCAATGGCTTTGTGCCGGAAATCCCCAAGGAAAGGGTCGACCTCGTATATCTGTGTTACCCGAACAACCCCACCGGAGCGACCGCGACCCGCGCGCAGCTCACCGCTTGGGTGGAATACGCCCTTGAGAATGATGCGGTGATTTTATTCGACGCCGCCTACGAAGCCTACATTCAGGACCCCAGCATCCCGCATTCCATATACGAAATTCCCGGAGCGAGACGCTGCGCCATCGAGTTCCGCAGCTTTTCAAAGAATGGCGGCTTCACCGGCGTGCGATGCGCCTTCACCGTGGTGCCCAAGGAACTGACATGCCTCGACAACTCGGGAAATCGACATGCCCTCCACCCGCTCTGGAACCGGCGGTTCAGCACGAAATTCAATGGCGTCGGGTATGTGACCCAGCGCGCCGCCGAAGCGGTTTACTCTGCGGATGGAAAAGCGCAGGTGGCGGAACTCGTCGCCCACTATATGGGCAATGCACAGGTCCTGCGCGAGGCCGCAGGCGAATGCGGTTTGCAGACCCACGGCGGCACGAATGCGCCCTACATCTGGGTCCGGTGCCCCGGCCACCTCAGCAGTTGGCAAATGTTCGATCGCATGCTGGAGGAGGCCCACGTGGTGATCACTCCCGGCAGCGGTTTCGGACCGGCCGGCGAGGGATTCTTCCGCATCTCGGCTTTCAACAGCCGAGCCAACGTCCAAGAAGTCGCCCACCGGATGAAAAATATCTGCTGGACAAAAGAGTGATTTCCAGAGTTAATAACACTCCTGACCAATTTCCCAACCCCATGAAAATTTTCAAACGCCTCACCGCTTTTACCCTCATCGAGCTGCTGGTTGTTATTTCCATCATTGCAATCTTGGCCGCTTTGGCGCTCCCTGCCATTACTGGAGCTCTCGCTCGCGGACAAATGACACAAACCATGAGCAACATGAAGCAGCTACACTTGGTTGCTCAGCAAATCGCTCTGGATGGTTCGACGACTGGAGATACCAATTTGGCGTGGCCAGGCGATCTTGCGGCCAAGACTTGGAGCGCATGGGCAGGAATTGTAACCAATGGTTACATGACAGCGGCCGACTTGGCAAAGATGTGTTCCGCACCTGCAGTGACCGCAAATAGCAACTCTATTGTTGCAGACAGCAAACCAGGCACGACTCGCGCGGTTCTTGGCTACCAAGTCAGTGAGACAAACGAGTCCACCGTAGTATTGTTCACTTCCTCCAACTTCACCAACGCCAATGCTCCAACCGCCCCAATTGCCACGGGAAAACCCTACGGCACGAAGGGTTTCGTTGTTTTTCGTAAAGGCGGCGATGGTGCAGTCCTCCAGACGAGTCAAGCAACCAATACCAACGTGATCGGTGGCTTTGCCACTATACTTGGCAACTAACTCTCGTCCAACAAATGAGAATCATCCAAAAAATCGAATCCGAGCAACTCAAGTCCGAGACCACCCCTTTTCAAGTGGGAGACACTGTTAAAGTCCACACCCGTGTCGTTGAAGGCGACAAGGAGCGGATTCAGATTTATTCCGGCATTGTGATCGGACGCAAGGGAGTCGGCCTCAACGAAAACTTCACTGTTCGCCGTGTTTCCTATGGAGAAGGTGTGGAGCGCGTGTTTCCGCTTCACTCCCCACGGATCGCCAAGATCGAGGTGGAGCGCCGCGGAGCAGTTCGTCGGGCCAAACTCAATTACCTGCGCTCCCGCAAAGGCAAGTCGGCAACGACTGTGAAAGACCGCGCTTAAGGCGGTTTTGCATTAGCGCCATGCCCTGCACGCTCGACTACGAGCGGGATTTACACGAACAAGGATTTTGCCGTGTGGCAGGGATAGATGAAGCGGGAAGAGGACCGCTGGCAGGACCTTTGTTAGTGACAGGGGTGGTGTTTCCAGAATCACTCCTCTCTTCAAACGAGCGCCCCCGTCGCGGAGCGGGAGACCTGTTTAGCAACCAGGGTTTTGCGGCTCAACTCGCAGGATTGGACGATTCGAAGAAGTTGAGTTCCTCCAAACGGGAGGCATTGTATGAGGCGTTGAAGTCTTCGAGGTTCGTCGAGAGCGTGACGGTCCGCATCGAACCGCAGGAGATCGATGTCTTGAACATTTTGGGAGCCACACGTCATGGCATGAGGGAGGTTGCTCGCCGGTTGCGAGCTGATCATTCCCTGGTCGATGGATGGGCGGTTCCGGAGTTTCCCGGCCCGCAGACCGCCTTGGTTGGTGGAGACGGACTCTCGCTCAGTATAGCGGCCGCGAGCGTGGTGGCCAAGGTTGAGCGGGACCGGATTATGTTTGAGATGGCCAACATCTACCCCGAGTATGCCTTTGAGAGGCACAAGGGCTATCCGACGGCCCTGCATTTGGAACGATTGAAAAAGTATGGACCTTGCCCGATTCATCGACGGAGTTTTGGCCCCGTGGCGCAAATCCCGCTCCTCTGAGCCCGCCCACCTTGCCCTCGGACGACAGGGCGAGGCTCTGGCCGCCGGCTACCTGCGTCGTCACAATCATCGGGTGCTCTACCGTAACTTCCGGGCTCCCCAGGGCGGCGAGGTCGATCTGGTGTGCCGCGACAAGCACCACGGCGAGTTGGTTTTTGTTGAGGTGAAAACCCGCAGCGACGAGGATTTCGGCCGTCCTGCCGATGCGGTGGACTTGAAAAAGCAACGCTTGATCATTCGCGGAGCCATGCGCTGGCTTCAGCTTCTCTCCATGCCTGACGTGACCTACCGCTTCGATATCGTCGAGGTGGTCATCGGCCCACCGCTTGAAATCCGGCACTGGGAAAACGCCTTTCACGTGTCCGACCTGTCGGCCTACTGACCGGATTTCCTGGAAAGCCATCACAGCCCGCGATGAAGACGGATCGGTGCGCGTTGGATTGACGGCGAAATTTTGGGAAAGCTTCGACCGAGGCCAAAGCAGTTTGTTTTTTGACCCGCTCCTTGCTTGTTTGAAGAGATGCAATTGTTGACCGGGTGGATATTGGCGGTGCTGAGCGGAGGGCTTCTGGCCGCGTGCTATCCGCCACTCGAGTGGGGGGACACCGTCTGGTTCGCTCTCATGCCATTGGTCTGGAACTTGTGGTTCCCCCCCGGGGGGGCGGTGAGGCGGCCCGTGGTGCGCGCGGCGGCTGCCGGTTATGTGAGCGGCTTGGTTTTTTTTGCCGCGAGCGCATTCTGGCTGACAACGCTGACGTGGCCCGGTTATGTGGCCCTCGCGCTGCTGTTCGCCCTTTATTTTGCGGCATGGGCGGGATTCGTGGCATGGCTGGTGGCCGGGCACCGGAAGGAAGACTGGTTGCGTTCGGCCCACAATCTTCGTGTCAGCCTGGTCGGGGCGGCATCATGGACGGCCTTGGAGTGGGTGCGAAGCCAGCTTTTTCCTTACTTCGGATGGAACGGCCTCGGCATCGCGCAGCACGCCAATCTTCCATTGATTCAAATAGCCGATGTCGCCGGCGTGGGAGGCGTTTCCTTTTTGATCTGCTGGGCGAACCTCATGGGAGTCGCCACGCTCAAGAGGCTGATCCTCGAGACCGGAAGAGGCGCGCGGCGGCCGCATTGGGATTTTGCCGTCACTATTGCAGCGGTGGCGCTCGCGTGGACCTATGGTCTCCGGCAAATCCTGAGCGAGCCCCCACCGGCCGAAAAAGTGAGTTTCGCAGCGATTCAATCGGACATTCCCCAGAGTGTGCGGAACAATCCCGATGAGGAAATGCGGGTGCTGGAAATCCTGAAGGAACAAACCGGCACGGCACAGGCAATGGCGCCCGATCTCATCCTATGGCCCGAATCGGCGACACCAAGCCCGTTGTTCAGCCATACGTTCACACTGGACCTCGTGCGCGAGCTGGCGGCGGAGTCGCCCGGCGACTTTTTGCTGGGAACCGTGGTGTTTTCGGATGCGGGAGATTTCAACTCGATCGTGCTCCTGACGAAAAACGGCACCGAGGCGCAAATCCATCACAAGATGCATCTGGTGCCGTTTGGCGAGTATGTCCCGTTCCGAAGGGAATTGCCGTTTTTGGCCGATTGGCTGAGCGGATTGATTCCGGATGATTTCGATGCGGGAACGACACCAAACATCCTGGAAATGGCCGCACGGCCGGTGCGCATGGGACCGCTGGTGTGTTTCGAAGACACCGTTCCGGCCCTGTCTCGAAAGTTCGCGCAACTCGGTGCGCAAATACTGGTGGTCGTCACCAACGATGGATGGTTTTTGGAAAGTGCGGGCTCGCGGCAACACCTGTTGAACGCGGTGTTCCGGTGTGCGGAAAGCAAATTGCCCATGATCCGGGCCGCGAATACGGGGGTCACCTGCTCGATCGACCGGTTTGGAGCGGTTCGGGACATGTTAACCGATGGAAACGGCCAAACATTTTTGCGCGGGGTCCTCTTTGGACGGGTTGAGGTTCCGAGCAACCCCGTCACGACCTTTCACACTCGATACGGCGAGGTTTTTTCGATCGCCTGCGCCGGCCTCTCGCTACTCGCCCTCCTGATCCCGGCGATGCGCCGAAAAAAATGCCCTTGTCCCGGAGCCGATGAAACGAAACCCTCACTGCCATGAAAGTTCATGTGACCGTTCTGCCCAAACCCTCCGTTCTGGATCCGCAGGGATCCGCCACCGCCGAAGCGATCCGCCATCTGGGCATCGCGGGAGTGGGCCGCGTGCGTATCGGCAAGATGATCGAGCTCGAGCTCCCCGATGCCACTCCGGAGGAGGAAATCCACCGCATCTCGCGCGACCTTCTCTCGAATCCCGTCATTGAAGACTACTCCATCGCCCGGGCATGAAATTCGCCGTTCTTCGATTTCCCGGCTCCAATTGCGACCAGGACTGCCTCCACGTTCTATCGGGCCTGCCGAACTCCACCGCCGACTACGTGTGGCACAAGGATGTCTCCTTGTCGGGGTTCGACGCCGTGGTGGTTCCCGGAGGATTCTCCTATGGTGACTATTTGCGGTGTGGAGCCATCGCCCGCTTCTCGCCGATCATGGGGGCGTTGAAGGAATTTGCCGCCGCCGGGGGGCCGGTCATCGGCATCTGCAACGGATTTCAGATCCTGTGCGAAAGCGGATTGCTGCCCGGCGCCCTTGTTCGCAACAAAGGCCTGCATTTCGTCTGCCGCCACCAGCATGTGCGTGTCGAGACCACCCGCTCCCCGTTCACGCGCAAGGCGACACAAGGCCAGGTGCTGGATCTCCCGATCGCCCATGGCGAGGGATGCTACTTTGCGGATGAAGCCGCGCTGGCCCGACTTGATCGGGAGGATCGAGTGATCCTGCGCTACTGCACTCCCAATGGTAAACGGGGCGAAAACCCCAACGGATCCTGCGCGGACATTGCTGGCATCTGCAACGAGCAGCGCAACGTCTTCGGTCTCATGCCGCATCCGGAGAGGGCCTGCGACGAGATGCTGGGCAGCACCGATGGACGAACTGTTTTCGAGAGCCTGTTGGGCTGAGACAACTCCGGGCATTCCCTGCTTATTCGTTCCGCCCATCCCTTGAAAGGGGCTGGAGAAGCCGCTGGATTCCGAGTGCCAGGGTTCCGGCACCCAGAAGGATCAGGACTCCGCAGGCGAGAACCAGGATGTGATGCGACGAGGCCAGGTTTTTCGCCAGCGATAGCCCGAGGGAGGCAAAGGTCGTGGCAAAAAGGATCGCCGATGGCACTGCGGCAAACAACCAACGGCGGCCGTGATCTCGCAACCATACCGCCGCGATCAAAAGCGCCATAGCTCCCATCATCTGATTCGCAGACCCGAAAACCTGCCAGAGCAGGGGAAGCGCGTTCGACCGGGAAAGCAAAAACATGCCACCGGCACAAAGCGCGGTGTTGAACCACGGCCCAAGGATCCACCGGGGAGGCTTGGGAAGGAGGCTTTTCCAAACCTCTTCCAAAAGGTAGCGGTTCAGGCGCACCGCCACGTCCAGTGTGGTGACCACGAATCCCTCGATCAGCAGAATTCCCAGCACCGTGCCGCACCAGACCGGCAGTCCGAATGCGAGATGGATGAGATTTCCGGTCGCCAGCGAGATTGCCAGAATGGGGTTTTTGGCATCGAACGTGATGGCGCGGTAGGCCGACCAGTCCAACCCGGCAAGCAATGTGAGCACGACGGCAACGGCCAGAAGGGACTCCAGCAGCATTCCGGAATACCCCACGCGGCGGGCGTCGGATTCACAGGACAATTGGCGGGCCGAGGTGCCAGTGGCCACAAGGCAGTGGAATCCACTCGCCGCACCGCACGAGACAGTGATCAAAAGCATCGGCCAAATCCAACCGATTTGCCCGGCCCCCAACTCCGGACTCCAGGCGGGGATCATCTCCGCGATCGACTGCGGAGCGGCGGGAACCGATGCGAAACCGCCTCCGAGGCCGGCCGTGACCAAGCCCGCGAGCACTGCGGCTATTCCGCCGTAGAGGATTTGCACGTTCACGAAATCGCGCGGCATGAGCAGCAACCACACCGGCACCGCCGAAGCCAGCAAGACATAAACCGTCATCCAAATTCTCCAGGTCCCCTCACCCACCACGACCGGATGCCAGATCCCAGCCGCGACGGAAACCGCACACAGCAGGGCCGCGACCAGATAGTTGATCCAAGCCGGGGTTTTCAGGCGGTAAATCATGCAGCCCAGAAGAGGGGCCGCCAGCGTGATGAAGAGGACGCTGGTGGATGCGATGCCGCCGATGCGCGCCAACTGCACCGGCTCGCCATTCCTCCACCCCACCACGCTGGGCAGCGCATCCCCGGTGCGAAGTGTGTGAAAGCCCTGAGCGTCCGCAGGAGTTGCCAAGGCGATTTGCAAGGACTCGGCTGCCGCCGGCGGCAAGCCTACCTTTTCCGCCGGATAAATGCTGGTGAGCGCCGTGACACTTAGATTCAGAAATGTCGCGGTGATCATGAAGAGCCCGATCACCAAAAATCCCACCACCAGGACATAGCCGGTTTGTCCGAGATAGGTCCGAGCGATGTCCGCGATCGAACGCCCCCCCTCGCGGGTGGAAATCCAGAGGGCAACCATGTCATGGACCCCACCCAAAAAAATCGCTCCCGCCACAAGCCAGAGGACTACCGGAACGTATCCGTAGGCCAGCGCCAGGGTGGGCCCGACGATGGGCCCCGCCCCGGCGATCGCGGCGAAGTGGTGGGCAAAAAGCACATAGGGTTTTGCAGGCATGAAATCCCTTCCGTCCTGCTTCGCCACCGCCGCCGTGGGCCGCGACACATCCACACCCAGCCAGCGTTCCACGCGCGCCGCGTAAAATCGACCTGCCAAAAAATATGCCGCCGAAGCGAACACGAGAATACCGATCAAAAGGGGTCCCATGGGCTCGACTATTGCGATCCCGGGTGCCGACGTGCAAGCATACGCCCATGAGCACACGCATCGCAGCGGTTCTTGGACTCACCGGCGTCGCACTGGGCGCCTTCGGCGCGCATGGCCTGAAACCGCTTTTAACAGCCCATGGAACCCTTGATGTCTGGCAAACCGCAGTGCTTTACCAACTCCTCCACGCGGTCGCCTCGCTATGGGCTTCCAGTCGACATCCCCGGGTTGTGTGGCTTTGGACGGCCGGCGTGGCCGTATTTTCCGGATCGCTCTACATTCTGGCCGTCTCGGGCGTTCGTTGGCTGGGCGCAATCACCCCTGTCGGCGGCGTTCTACTGCTGGCCGGGTGGGCTGTCTTGCTGGTGTGGAAACAGGCGCCTAACGCGGCAACACGATAACCGTTGGCTTTTTATCTTCTTTCCCGGCCCGCCCCTGGGTGACCAGGCTCCCGCCCGCACACCTGGTGTTGAAGGATCCTCCCGTTGAGGAGCGGGTTTGGTAGGAACTTCCGAACTTCGTGGTGGTGAGGCGCTCGCCGCTGGCCTGGTCGCGGGTCACGTAGGAGTTTCCGATACGGGATGTTGTTTGCGAGCGGCCATCAGGCCCGCGCGTGACGAACTGGTTGCCGAATTTCGTTGTTCTCCAAGTGTGACCTTGTGAATCGCGTGTGATGGTCGTGGATCCAATCTGGCGCGAGGTGAACGTCTGACCGCCGGAGGTGCGTGTGATGGTCGTGGAACCCAGCGATGTGGTGGTGGCCCGCCCGTTGAGCACCGGAATCACCACAGGCGATGTCTTCGGGCATTCCCCCGCGCGGAGCAAACCTTGAAAAACCAGCCCGGCGGTGAATATCAGGAGGATCGGCTTCATAGGCCCCAACATCGCCGCAAGCCTCCCGAATGGCAAACCTCCGAACGCGAATCCCCGCTTGATTCCTTGCGGCGGCGCGGCATTTTTGAAGGATGAAAATTTCCGCGATTCGCTTTTGCTCGCTCCCGCTGGTCGCATCCGTCGCTTTGAGCGGGTGCTCAAATCTCAGTCCCGGGGAAAATGCCGCTCTTGCCGGAGCCGCCACGGGATTGGCCGTGGGCCTTCCACTTGCCTTGAGCGGAGTCAACCCCGGGGTGTCGATTCCGGTCACTGCCGGGGCCGCCGCCCTCGCCGGAGGGGGAGCCTATCTCATTTCAAAAAAGCAGGCCAGCGCGCGCCAGAAGCGGGTTGCCGAGGAGCGGGCCCGCGAATACGCGGCCCGCACCGGCGAATTCTCCCGCCGCTCGACCCGCTACGTGGCGGTTCGCACGGAAAACGACGGCCGCGGCACCGGCAAGGCCCAGGTCATGGTTTACGATATTCACACCGGCCAGATTGTGAGCGACACGGTTTATGACATGAACTCGGTCCCTCCAGTGGGTGAAATGGGCCACTTCGGTGGCTACGATGCCCGCTACATCGGCACAGGCGCTTGATTCCATGCCGCCGCCCGTCGTTCGCAGCGGAATTCGGCTCGTTCTCAAACTCACACCGGCGTGGTTGGCGCGGCGGCAAATCGTTTCGATGGCTCGCTGTTACGCGGAGGTCCTCGAGCGGGTTCCGGAAGAGATGCGCGATCGGACTTTTTACGTGCGGCCGATGACGGGTATTGACGAGGACATGCGCGCCTGGTCGCTGCGAATGATCTGGGAGCACAATGCGATTGTGAACCGCAGCATCACCGCCTGCGTATGCCAACTTGCAGACGGGGTTCCCCTGCACGGCGAGGCATTGATCGACATGAAGCGCGGGGTTATGCCCGGCGCGGCCGGTAAAATCGACGCCGAATCGGCTTTTGATTCCAGCATCCAGACGCACCTGGATGCGGTGGTTGTCCGAAGATCACTGCGAGGCACCGACACTCTTCAACACCCGGTGTTCGGCCCGTTCGATGCACACTGCTGGCATGCCATGTTTCCATTCCATCTTCGTCTTCACTTGGCACAGGCCCGCGCGGTGGCCGCAGGCGTCTGTTCGGGCACATGAGTCCCTCGATTCTCAAACTCCACTGTCCCGACGCGGTGGGCCTGCTGGCGCGAATCACCGGGTTCATCGCCGATCGGGGAGGCAATCTTCTCGAGGTTGGTCAATACACGGATCCCCTCACCCGATGGTTTTTCGCACGCCTTGCATTTACCGGAGGCAATGCGGAATCACCGACCTTCGCCGCGGATTTCGGTGGCTTGGCTTCGGGAATGCGGGCCGAGTGGACATTGCGCTCCGCAACCACCCCCTGCCGCACGGTTGTTTTAACCAGCCGGCAGGACCATTGTCTCGCCGACCTTCTCTGGCGATGGCGCTCCAAAGAATTGAATATCGAAATCCCCTGCGTGGTGTCCAACCACGCAACGTGCCGGGCCATTGTCGAACGCGAGGGAATCGAGTTTCTGGAATGGGACTTCAGTGACAAAAAGGCCGCCTTCGAAC
>CAMCXK010000032.1 GCA_945883435.1 Chthoniobacter flavus
AATCCAAATACGAGGCCATCCAAGTCGGAGGCCGCTATGATGTGGGCCCTGCGCTGGTCCGTTGAATTTTCCCCGTCCTTGCGTTGAACATCCACCCTCCTGAATTGTCCAAACCATCCCGAAGACCACTCCATGAGCATCGAGTTATCCAAATCCACATCTGAACTCTCCCGCCAAGTTGAAGAAACCCGCCATTGGGTCGAGCCTCTCGTCAACGAGGTGTCCCGGGTGGTGGTGGGCCAGAAAGTCCTCGTTCACCGCTTGCTTGTGGGCTTGTTGTGCAACGGCCATGTGCTTCTCGAGGGTGTTCCCGGCCTCGCAAAAACCCTGACCGTCCGCACACTGGCGAGTTCGATCCGCACCGGTTTCCAGCGCCTCCAGTTCACGCCCGACCTCCTTCCGGCGGATCTTGTGGGCACCTTGATTTACAACCCCCGGGACGGCGTCTTCACCACGAAGCTGGGCCCCGTTTTTTCCAACCTGATTCTGGCCGATGAAATCAACCGCGCCCCGGCGAAAGTCCAAAGCGCGCTGCTCGAGGCCATGCAGGAGCGCCAGGTCACCATCGGCGACCAGACCTACCCGCTGCCGGATCCGTTTTTGGTTCTGGCCACGCAAAACCCGATCGAACAAGAGGGCACCTACCAGCTTCCGGAGGCCCAACTCGACCGGTTCATGCTCAAGGTCCACGTCGGCTACCCCACCCGGGAGGAGGAGCGCTCGATTCTCGATGCCATGGCCACGTCGGCCCCACGCCTCTCGGTGGAGGCGGTGGTCGGCCCCGAGGACATCATCCGCGCCCGCGGCGTCGTGAATGACATCTATGTGGACGACCGCGTGAAGGACTACATCGTCAATATTGTGTGGGCGACCCGCGATCCCGCCTCGGCGCGGCTGCCCCTCGATGGCATGATCCGCTACGGAGCCTCCCCGCGGGCCACCATCTTCCTCACGCTCGCCGCCAAGGCGAATGCCTTCATCGCCGGGCGGAGCTACGTGACGCCGCAGGATGTCAAAAGCATCGGCACCGACGTCCTGCGCCACCGCATCGGCATCAGCTACGAAGCGGAGGCGGAGTCGATCACGACCGAAAACGTCATCGAGCAAATTTTCGCCGGCGTGCCGGTGCCGTGACATCACCGAGAGGCGGCCGCCGGCCCGCGCTTTCCGCATGACCAGAGACCCCAAGGAAATCCTCAAAAAAATCCGCCGTATCGAGTTGAAGACCCGGCGTCTTGTCAACTCGGTCTTCGCAGGCCAATACCACAGCGTCTTCAAGGGCCGTGGCATGAATTTCGAAGAGGTCCGCGAGTATGCCCCGGGCGATGAAATCCGGTCGATTGACTGGAATGTCACCGCCCGCATGAATGCGCCCTATATCAAAAAATTCACCGAGGAGCGCGAATTGACGGTTCTGCTGGTTGTCGACGTGAGCGCCTCGGGGGTTTTTGGAAGTGTGGACCTGAGCAAGCGGGAGCTTGCCGCCGAAGTCGCCTCGATCCTGGCGTTCAGCGCGATCAACAACAACGACAAGGTCGGCCTGATCCTCTTCACCGAGGAGGTGGAGCTGTTCATCCCTCCTCGCAAGGGCCGCTTGCACACGCTGCGGCTCATTCGCGAAATGCTTTACTTCGAGCCGCGCAAGAAGGGCACCAATCTTGCCGGGGCCCTTGACTATCTCAACCGCGTCACCAGCCGCCGGGCGGTGGTTTTTTTGATCTCGGATTTCGAAGCCCCCGATTTCACCAAGGCGCTCACCGTGACCAGCCGCCGCCACGACCTTGTGTCCATGCCCGTCGGAGATCCTGCCGAGTCGCAGCTTCCCGATGTGGGAATTGTGGCGCTCGAGGATGCGGAAACCGGCGCGGTGGTCGAAATCAATACTTCCAGCGCCTCGGTGCGGCACGGACTCGCCCGGGCCGCCGAGGAGCGCCGGACCTCCATGGAGCGGCTCTTCCGAAGCCGCGGAGTCGATCTCGTGCCGCTGAACACCGGCGAAGACCATCTCTTGGCGTTGCGCGCGTTCTTTGAGACCCGCGAGCGCCGCATCACCTCATGAACCAGCCGACCCCCGCGCCGATCGAAGACATCGTGGGACCGGTATGGTTCTGGCCCTACCCGCTGTGGATGACCGCCGCCGGCGCCATACTGGTCCTGGCAGTCGTCACAGGATTGGCAGTGTGGTTGCTCCGGCGGAGGCCCGCCCGCCCGAAGTCCCTCCCGCCACGCGAGGCGGCTGTGCGGGATTTGGACGGACTGGCCGGGCGCCTCGCAGGCATGGAGCCCTACGCCTTCGGCATCGCGGTTTCCGACGTGCTCCGCACGTATCTCACCCGTCAACACGGCCTGCGGGCCACCACCCAGACATCGCCGGAATTCCTGGCGGGACTCTCCGCGCGTTTCGACGCCGCCACCCGGGAGCGGCTGGCCGGATTTCTCGGGCGGACCGATTTGCTGAAATACGCCCGTGCGGAAGCGGCCGAGGCGGAAATGCGCGAGGTCCTTGAAACCGCACGGGGCCTTGTCAACCAGCCGGCCACTCCGGAGGGGGCCACCCGATGATTCCCGGCGGCGAGGAGTTTTCATTCGCCCATCCGTGGGTGCTTTGGCTTCTTCTGGCCGTGCCATTTCTGGCTTGGTTGAAAGGCCGGCGGGGTGGATCGGCCGCCATCACTTTCTCGTCCACCAATCTTGTCGAAAAACTTGGCAGCCGCCGCCGGAGCCGGGCCGGAGCGGTTCTTCTCGGCCTCCAACTCGCCGCGCTCGCCCTGTTCATCATTGCTCTCGCCCGTCCCCAGCTGGGCCGCGTCACGACACGGGTTCAGGCCACCGGCGTCGATATCATGCTTGTCTTGGATGTCTCACGCTCGATGCTGGCGGAGGATTTCTCCATCGGCAACCAGCGGGCGAACCGGATCGATGCCGTCAAACTCGTCACGGAGCAATTCATCCGCCAGCGGCCGAACGACCGGATCGGCATCGTCGCGTTTGCCGGAAAGCCCTACCTCGTCAGCCCCCTCACACTCGACCACGACTGGCTCATCCGCAATCTCGAACGCCTCCGCATCGGACTGGTGGAGGATGGCACGGCGATCGGATCGGCCATTGCCGCCGGCTCGAACCGCCTCAAGGACAAGGAGGCGAAAACCAAGCTGATCGTGCTTCTCACCGATGGCGACAACAACGCGGGCAATGTGCAGCCCCTCACGGCGGCGGAGGCGGCCAAATCCCTGGGAATCCGCATTTATACGGTCGGTGCGGGCAGTGTCGGCGAAGCGCCGTTTCCCATGCAAAACGCCTTTGGACGCACTGTCTACCGCAACGTGCCGGTGAATTTCGACGAGAAGACCCTTCAGGAAATCGCCGCGCTCACCGATGCCCGCTATTTCCGCGCCACCGACACAAGCTCTCTGAAAGCGATCTTTTCGGAAATCGACAAACTTGAAAAATCCAAGGTCGAGGTCGAAAAAACCGCCCGTTTTCGCGATCTCTTCCACTGGCTCGTGATTCCCGCCGCCGTGCTGCTTCTTTTGGAGATGATCCTGTCCAACACGCTATGGAGACGACTGCCCTGACATTTGCGCATCCCTTGTGGCTGTGGGGCCTTTTGATCCTGCCCCTCGGAGCCGGTCTTTACGCCTGGTCGGCGCGCCGCAGCCGCGAGCTGGCTGCGCGTTTTGTGGCCTCGCGACTCCTGCCTGTTCTGGCGGCCTCTGCAAGTCCCCTGCGCCGGACCCTCCGGGCGGCCACCCTCCTGCTCGCGTTGGCTTGCGCCTTTGTCGCGCTGGCCCAGCCGCGCTGGGGTGTGATCGAACGCAAAACCCAGCAGAAGGGACGGGACGTGGTTGTGGCGATCGACTCCTCGCGAAGCATGTTGGCCACCGACATGGCGCCCAACCGGCTTGCCCGTGCGAAGCTTTTCACTCTTGATCTGCTCCGTCTTCTGAAAGGCGATCGGGTGGGGTTGGTGGCATTTGCCGGTTCCGCCTTTTTGCAAGCCCCCTTGACGCTGGATTTTTCCGCCGTTGAGAATGCCTTGGAGGAAATCGACACGACGATCATTCCCAAGGGAGGCACCAACCTCGCTGCCGCGATTTCAGCCGCCCGCGAAGCCATCGGAAAAGCCGAGGGACAAACCCGCGCCCTCGTGATTCTTACGGATGGCGAAGAGCTTGATGCCAACGGGCTCCGCGCCGCCAAGGATGCCGCGGCCGACGGATTCCGCATTTTCACGGTGGGTGTTGGATCCCCCGAGGGATCGTTGATTCCGATCCGCACGGAGGACGGCCGGCAGGATTTCGTGCGCGACACAGCCGGAAAGCCGGTCACCAGCAAGCTGGACTCCGCCCGTCTGGAGGAAATCGCAGCCGCCACGGGGGGATTTTATCTGCCACTTTCGACCGACACCGCGCGCGAGGTGTTCTCCCGCGGCATCGAGCCGATGGAACTTGGTGAAATCGGGGAATTTCAAACCAAACAGCCGATCGAGCGTTATCAGTGGCCGCTTGGAACCGGGGCGGTTTTGCTCGCTTGGTCGCTTCTTCTCGGAGACCGCCGCCGGGCCGGACGGGCGGCCATGCTGGCGGGATTCCTCGTGCCATGCCTTCACGCGGAGACCGGCACCGAAATCTACAATCAAGGCGACTATCCAAAAGCGGTTCAGGCTTACGAGCAGCAACTGGCCGGCCAACCCGGCTCCGCTCCGCTTCAATTCAACGTGGGAGCGGCTGCCTACAAGGCGTCGGATTACGAAAAGGCCATCCGCTCGTTCAGTGAGGCTCTCGTCTCCGGCGATGAACTCCTCCGTCGCGACGCCCGCTACAACCTCGCCAACAGCCTCGTTCGCCAAGGCGAAGCCGCCACCGAATCCGATGCCAAGAAAACCAATTGGGAAAACGCCCTGTCCCACTACGAGGAAATTCTGGAATCGAACCCCGATCACAAAAATGCCGCCACCAACCGCGATGTCGTGAAAAAGCTTCTGGAGGAGCTTCAAAAGCAACAAAACGAGAAGCAGGATTCGGAGGATCAGAAGCAGGAATCCGAAGATCAAAAACAGGACTCGAAAGACCAAAAGCAGGATTCCCAGGATCAAAAGCAGGACTCGAAAGACCAGAAAGAGGATTCCCAGGATCAAAAGCAGGACTCGAAAGACCAGAAAGGGGATTCTCAGGATCAAAAACAGGACTCGAAAGACCAGAAAGGGGATTCCCAGGATCAAAAACAGGACTCCGAGGACCAGCAAGGGGATTCCCAGGATCAAAAACAAAATCCCCAAAATTCGTCCGATCAGTCGAGTCAACCCAATCCCTCAGGCAGCCCGACGCCTGCTCCCGCACCGACACCGGGTGAGAAAAAGGAAGGCGAGCTCCAAGGCCGCTCTTCCGGTGAACCCACACCCCAGCCTGCCCAGGGCGGGGAGGCGATGGCCGAATCGGCGGAGGAAAAAGACGGTGAGATGAGTCCGTCGCAGGCCCGCGCCCTTCTCAATTCGCTCCGCAACGAAGAGGAAAAGGTCAATCTTATGCAACCGCAATCCTCGCAAGAGGTGCTCCGCGATTGGTAAAACCTGACGCCACATGAATCTCCCGCTTCGCATCCTGATCATGATTGCCTTTCTGGGGCTTCTGCGGCCATCGGCTGCATGGAGCCAGGAAGCCACCGCCGGATTGTCCAGTCCGGCGATCCAAGTCGGGCAGTCGGCGGAGATCGTGGTGACCGTGCGCGGCACCAAGTCTGCGGATGTGCCGCAGCAACTCCAAGTGCCCGGGCTCGACATTCAGCTGTTTGGACGATCGAGCCGGTTTGAAATGAACAATTTTCAGGTCACCAGCTCCATCGCGCTCACGTATCGGGTCACGGCGAGACAGGCGGGCGAGTTCGACATCCCACCGATTCCGGTGCAAAGCGGCGGGAAAACGATTTCGACGAATCCGCTCCGGTTGCAGGTGGTCCCCGCGGCCGCGCCCCTGCCGGGGGTTCCGAGTGCTTCCAACCGCTCCGTGAGCGCCTCCACGGGCCAGGGAGAGCCTTTTTTCGGCGACCTCGTGCTCTCGAAGAAAAAAGCTTACGTCGGCGAGGTGATTCCCGCCGAATTGCGCTATTACTTCCGCTCGGATATCGGCGGCGAGGTGGGGGACCGGCCGGTGCTGGCCGGCGAGGGGTTCACGATGCAAAAGCCGGCCCAGTCTCCCAAGCGGGAGCAAATCGTCAACGGCGAAAACTATGTCGTGTTTTCCTTCCAAACCGCCCTGACGGCTGCCAAATCGGGGCGGATCGAAATCCCCGCCGCCACCCTCGAGGCCCGTCTGCAGCTTCCCGGAAGTGTGCCCTCGGGATTCGAGGAAATGTTCCGTCAATTTGGTGGCATGGTGCCCCAAGGCATGTTCACCGATTCCCGGCAGGTGGCGATCGAAACACGCCCGGCCTCGCTGGAAATCCTTCCTTTGCCCAAAGACGGCCGCCCGCAGGACTTCAGCGGGGCGATCGGCCAATTTGAAATGGAGGCCACGGCTTCTCCGCTCAAGGTGGCTGCGGGCGAGCCGATCACTCTCCGCGTCACCGTGAGCGGCCAAGGCAATTTGGATGCCATGGGAGCGCCCCGTTTGATGGAGGCCGACGGTTGGAAATCGTATCCTCCCGGCGAGTCGGTGACCGTGAACGATGCCATCCGCTTTTCGGGCCGTAAAACCTACGAGTTTCTACTCGTCGCTCGCGAATCCCAATCGCGGACACCGGCTGTTGAATTTTCCTATTTCGACCCGAATTCCGCAAGCTACCGCACCCTTACCAAGGAGCCGATCGCCGTCGAGGCCCAAGGTGGTGAAAGCCGCCTGCAGGCGACACCGGGCCAAACCGCGACTGCACCTGTTCCTTCCGCATCCCCGTCGGCTTCTCCCGCAAATGCCGTCGCCGCTCCCCCCGCTGGCAGCCGCTCATGGAGGCCCTTGCTTGTTGATCCGCGTTTTTTGGGCATCCAAGCCGCCCTCGGGCTGGTGGCCCTCGTCGCTCTCGGGCTGGTTGGTTGGCGCCTTCGCTCCCTTCTGCCCGGCGTGCGACGCAAGGCCGCCGCCCGCGCGCTTTCCCGGTCGTTCGCCGCTTTGGCCACCACCTCGAACGATGATTTTTGCGAAGCCGCTGTCAACCACCTGGCCAATACGTGGCAGGTCCGTCCGATCGATCTTGCCGCCCGCCTCGAGTCCGTGCCGCTGGACGACGGCGACCGTTTGGCCTTGCGGGAACTCGTCACGCGGGCCGAAGAGTCCCGCTACTCCCCAAGGGGAACCCGCCCGATTGATCAACGTTCGCGAGACCGCATCCAAACAGCGCTCGCCCGTTTGCACCTATGAAGATCCTGGTTTATCTCGCCCTTCTTCTTGCCATGGCTTTGCCCGCGCATGCCGTCGGCGAGTCCCTTCCCGCACTCTGGGAAAAAGCCACCCGCCTCGAGTCCGAGGGCCATGCGGTGGAGGCCGCCCTTGCTTGCCGCCGCTTGCTGGCATTGAACCCCGGTTACGCGCCGGCCCGCGATCTGTTGGCGAAAATCCACATCAGTTTGAAGCTGCCGCCTCCCGCAACGGATTGGCGGGACCGCGCGGCGGGATTTTTTCCGCCCGACCGTCTGGCCATCGGTGGCTCGCTCTGCTTGTGGACGGGGCTGTTCGGGATTCTGGCCACCCTTCTCTCGCCCGCTTGGGGGCGCTGGCGCCTGCCTGCCTTTCTCTTTCTCCCGGCGGGCCTGGCCGCCCTGGCATTTTCGGCGGCCATCGATCCCCGCATCGCCCGCTCCCGCGAGTGTGTGGTCACGCTGCCCGGCGGGGCCCCGGTCTACCCGGCACCCAGCGTGGATGACAGCCGGACAACCGCCCGCGTCCCCGATGGAACCCCGCTTTCCTTTCGTTCCCGCTCCGGCCGCTGGACGGCGGTGACCTTGCCCGATGGGCGCAATGGCTGGATTTTATCCGAGGCCTTGACTCCCGTTGTGCCTGCGGAACAATCCTAACACGGTCCGCAACCCGTCGGGCACGGCCCGTTCAAGAGGCGAATTGTCGCCAGAAAAAAACGGCCGAGAGGATGAGTCCGATACCAACGACGACATGTCTCACACGCTCTGCGGAGAGGCGCTTGCTCCAGGCCGCTCCTCCGTAGTAGCCGAGGGCCGAACCCGCCACCATGACCAGCGCCACAGGCCACTGAACGAGGCCCGCCCACACAAAGTAAGCCCCGGCCACCACGTTGATCAGGGCTCCGAGAACGGTTTTCACGGCGTTCATCTCGTGGATGTGCGAAAGTCCCATCAAACCCAGTGCGGCCAGCATCAAAATGCCAATGCCCGCTCCGAAATACCCGCCGTAGGTGGAGACCGCGAATTGTCCCGCCAGCGCGCAGGCGATCGGCCACCTTCCGGTGGCGGGACCGCCCGGGGCAAAGCGCTTCCGGATCGTATCACTGGCGAGGAAGAGAACCGTCGCAAACAACAGAAGGAAGGGAACCAGTTCGTCGAAGGTGCGCTCCGCTGTGCGTGTGAGAAGCCACGCACCAAGCAGTCCCCCGGCCACGCTGACCGGCGCGAACAGGTGGATCCAGCGCGCCGCGGGAGGAATTTCCCGCCGGAATCCATAAATTCCCCCGCCGATCCCGATCAGCAGGGCCACCGTGCTCGTGGCGTTGGCCTCGATCGAGGGAACACCCAAAGCGACCAGCAAAGGGAAGGTGACGATCGTGCCGCCACCGGCCACGGAATTCATGGTCCCCGCAAGGCAGGCACCGGCGGCGAGAAGCAGACACACCGCCGGGTCTGGAAAAATGCCGCTCAGGATCCGTAGCTTTTCGAAAATCGCTTGCGGGATTCCGGTTCGGGGGAATCCGGGACCGCGGGAGGGGCCGCCGGAGCGGGCTCCGCCTTGCGGGGAGGCTCGACCCGCGGAGCGGATTGGGAGGCGGGCGAGTGGTTCGCAGCTTGCACGAAAGCCATGCGGAGTTCGGACAAGACGCCACCCAGAAGGCGGGTCTCCTCAGGGCTCAGATTGCCCTTGGTCTTCTCTTGAAGCATCTCCAGTTGGTCGATGAAAAGCCGGGCGTAATCGAGGTTTACCTCGGCGCGGCCGGTCTCGGGGTTCGGAGCCTGCCCCAGAAAAAGGGCGGCTTGCTGGGCCTGCATCATCACAAGTTCGATGAAGCGCTGGGCCATCTCTTCGGGTTGTTGGGGCTCGGTCATGGTGTGGATTTTTGGGAGTTCGGAAGCACTGTGGCCTCCACGCTGGCGTCGGGGCTGAAAAACCGTCGGGCGACCCGGCGGGTGTCGTCGAGCGTCACGGCTTCGATGAGCGAGGCGCGTTTCAGATGGTGGTCGTGCCCGAGGCCCATGAGTTCGTCCACCGCGCAAGCCGCTCCGAAGGCGGCATTGCTTTGGTTGCGGATTGCCTCGCTGCCAAGCATCTTGGCCCGGGCCCGCTCTAGTTCCTCGGCCGTGAGGCCTCCCGTGGCCAGATCCCGGATTTCATGCCGCATTTCCGCCGTGACGGGATCGATCTTCTGGGGATCGGTGCCGAGGTAGAAGAGAAAAGCGCCCGGAGCGAGACCGCTGAACTGTCCGGCACCCACAAAATAGGCCAAGCCCATCTTTTCACGGATGCGGTTGAAAAAGCGCGAGCCCAGATCGTTCGAAGCCTCGCCAATCAATTCCAAAACGATGCGGTCGGGGTCGGCGACCGACGCTCCCTGATAACCGATCATGAGCACGGCCTGTTGCTTGTCGAGGTGCGCGAACGCCGGAGGCACGTCCTTCGGCGAAGGGGCGGCCGAGACGTTGGAGAAGGCAAGTTCGCCGGAGGGCATGGCGGCAAAGGCCTTTTCAAAGAGACGCACGGTTTCAGCAGCCTTCACATCGCCGAAGACGGAAATCACACCGTTTTTCGCACACACAAAGCGCTTGTGGAACTCGCGGAGTTTCGAGGCCGGGATCGTGGCCACCGCGTCGGGCGAGCCGAGATTGCGCAGGGAATACGGATGCTCGCCGAAGAGGTTTTGGCGGACAAGGTTCCTGGCCACCGAGGTGACCTGCTCCTCGTCGGCCTTGATTCCGGCCAACTGGGTTCGACGCTCAAGCTCCACCTCCCGTTCGGGAAAGGTGGGGTGGAGAAGCACGTCGGCCAGCAGATCGACAGCCAAGGCCAAGTCGGGCTTGAGCACCTCAACACCGACCTGGAATGAATTGTTGCCGCTATCGGATCCGATGCCGCCTCCGACCCCTTCGATAGTATCGGCGATATCCTCCGCGCTGCGGGTCTTGGTGCCTTTGAGCAGCGTGCTGGAGAAGAGACGCGTGAGGCCATTGGTTTCCCGGCTCTCGGCGAGCAGGCCGCCGCGAAAAACAGCTGTCATCGAGACCAGCGGCAACCTCGGGTCCTCCCGCACCAGCAGTCGAAGTCCGTTGGACAATGTGAATTTTTGAATCGGTTGTGCCTCCGGAGCCTTTGCCTCGGGCACCTCGGAGGCCGGCCCGGGAGGATTGAGCGAGGTGATGTTCAAGCCCGTTTCCGGAAGGTAGGTGTTGGCCACGCGCCGCACATCCTCGGGCGTGACACGCGCGATCTGGTCGAGGTAGTGGCCGGTGAAATCCAGATTGCGCGTCAGCATCCAATTCGACCCCAGATCCGAGGCCTTCCCCCGTGCGGTGGCGAGGCCTTGAATCTGGCTGGCCAGAATGGACCGGCGCGCGCGGTCGAGTTCCCCGGCGGTGATGCCGTTGGTCTTGATTCCCTCGAGGATTTCCAAAGCCTCGCGCTGCGTGGCCTCGCGTTTGTCGGGATCGGTGACCGCCTGAATCACAAAAATCCCCTCGGACTGGAGCGAAAACATTCCCGCCGTCGCGCTGTGGGCGAGTTCCTTGCGCTCCCGGATTTCGCGGTTGAGCCGCGAACTCGATCCCGAGCCGAGGATTTCCCCGAGAATGTCCAGGGCCGGTGTGTCGGCATGGGTGACTCCTGGAATGCGCCATGCCAGGTTCAAGCGGCTCAACTCGGTGGGAAACTCCCGGTGGGCCTCGCGCCGGCCGAGTTGGGGGGGCTCGGCGGCCACATAAACCGGCTCGAGTGCCTGCCGGGGCGCTTTGCTGAAAAGGGTGCCCAATTCCTTGTGGATCGCCTCCGCATCGACATCCCCGGTCACCACGAATGTGATATTGTTCGGAACGTAGCGGGACTTGTAATACCGCAGCACATCGTCGCGCGTGAGGCTGTTGTAAACATCCAGGTAGCCGATGACCGGGTGGCGGAACGGACTGGTGGAGAAAACCGTGTCGAGCATCAACTGCGACGACTGGCGGTTCGGGTCGTCGAATCCCATGGCGAACTCGCGGCGGATGACCTCCTGTTCCTTCGCATACTCGGCTTCGGGCAAGGTGGCATTTTGCATCACATCGGCCAAAATGCGCACGGCTTCCATCGCCCCTCGGCTGGGCAGGTCGATCCAGTAAACCGTCCGGTCGAACGAGGTGTAGGCGTTGATGTAGCCGCCGAGGTTCTGAACCTGGCGGGCGATCTCCCCCGGGGGGCGGGTGTCGGTTCCTTTGAACAACATGTGCTCGAGGATGTGCGAGAGGCCCGCGCCGAGCCGGTCGCCCTCGTGGATGCTGCCCGTTCCGCACCAGGCTTGAACGCTGGCCACCGGCGCGCTGCGATCCTCGTCGACGATGAGCGTGAGCCCGTTGTCGTAGTGGAAAACGCGGGCCTGGTTGGGCGGCAGGGCGACGGCGGGCTGGGGTTCGGCGTGGGTGGGCATGGTCAAAAGAAAAAGAGCGGGGATCGCAAAAACGGGTTTCATGGCTTGGATTCGACCCCGCAGACCGGCAGGGCGTTCAATCCCCCGCGATCGGGCAGGAACGGCTCCACAAAAGCCTCCCGGAAATCATACACGTCGCGGAAGCTCTCGGGTGTGTCCTCGTCGGTCTTTCCGAACACCCCGGTTTGAACAAGGTTGAAAACCATCGCTCCCACGTCGGAGGTGGTCCGGACGCCCCAGTAATCGAGCACCATGAGCGCCATCGGGCCGAATTCCGACAGGGCGTGCAGGCGGAATCCATCGAGCAACTCCGCCGCCCCCACATGCGGGCCGGTTTCCTTTTTGGATTTTTTGCGGCGTTTGATGGTCGCTTCCAGCGAGTCGCGGAGGAACCCATACGCTTCGGCGTGGTAGCGGGTGTCGAGGGAGGCGATTTCTTCGACGGCGGTTTGAAATCCAATGCTCAACATGACGGGATCGTTACGGAGTGAGCTCGGACGGGGGTTGCGGATTTTGCACGGGACGGAATGTTTTCACCGCCACGCCAAGCAGGAACAACGCCACAAAACCAGCCACCCAGGCCTGCTCGCGTCGTGTCAGCTCAAACATGCCCCGACTCTAACCGGATTCCGCCGGGGTGCAAGCGGTCCGCTGTCATCCCAGACGCGCGTTGACGCTACGCGCCAGCTGGGCTTTCATCCGCCCACGATGTCGAACGAATCCGCAACCCAACGCATGGAAAAAATCGTCAGCCTCTGCAAGCGCCGGGGGTTCATTTTTCAATCCTCTGAGATCTATGGCGGCCTCAACGGATTCTGGGATTACGGCCCGCTCGGGGTGGAGTTGAAAAAAAACCTGAAGGACTTCTGGTGGCGGCGAAATGTGCGCGAGCGCGACGACATGGAGGGCATGGACGGCTCGATCATCATGAACCGCGCGGTCTGGAAGGCCTCGGGACACGAGGAGACGTTCAGCGACCCGATGGTGGATTGCAGGGAATGCAAAGCCCGCCACCGGGCCGACCAGCTGCCCGAGAAAAACGGCGAACGATACTGCCCGCAGTGTGGGAGCCGCAACCTCACCGAACCCCGCGATTTCAACCTCATGCTCAAGTCTCATGCCGGGCCGCTCGAGAGCGCGGAGAATCTTGTGTATCTGCGCCCCGAGACCGCCCAGGCGATCTTCGTCAATTTCCGCAACGTCCTCGACACCTCCCGCCAAAAGCTCCCGTTTGGCATCGCCCAAGTCGGCAAGGCGTTCCGCAACGAAATCAACCCCCGCAACTACACGTTCCGCTCGCGAGAGTTCGAACAGATGGAAATCGAATACTTCTGCCGCCCGGAGGACGGGATGCGCCTCACCGACTACTGGCTCGAGGAACGCCTGAAGTTTTACGAGGATATCGGCATCCCGCGCTCAAAAATCAAAGTGGTCGATATTCCGGATGGCGAGCGGGCCTTCTACTCGAAAAAAACCTACGACCTCGAATACGAATTTCCCTTCGGCGTGAGCGAACTCGAGGGCATCGCCTACCGGACCGATTACGATCTCGGGCGGCACATCGAGCATTCCGGCAAGCCGCTGGACTACTTTGACGAGGCCACCAAGGAACGCTTTGTGCCCCATGTGGTGGAACCCAGCGCCGGCGTCGACCGCACCGCCCTCGCCCTGCTTTGCGAGGCTTTTGACGAGGAAACCGTGACCGATGAAAAGGGAAACTCCGAAACGCGCACTGTGCTGCGGTTCCACCCCCGCATGGCGCCAGTCAAATGCGGCATCTTCCCCCTGCTGAAAAACAAGCCGCCCCTCGTGGAAAAAGCCAAGAGCATCGCGGCATCGCTGCGCCCGTTGATGAACGTCTTCTACGACGAGGCGGGAGCCATCGGCCGCCGCTACCGCCGCCAGGACGAGGCGGGCACGCCGTTCTGCGTCACCGTCGATTTCGATACCATCGGAGAAAATGGACCGGAGAGGCTTGACACCGTCACGCTGCGCCACCGCGATTCCATGACCCAGGAGCGGATCGCCGTCTCCGATCTCCCGGCGTTTCTCCTCGAAAAAACCCGGTAGTCGCAATGTCGCCGGGCCGTCTCACCTTTCTCTCCCGCCTCGCGAGCACGGTCGTCCTCTGGGGGCTGCTACTCGCAACGGTCTTCGGGGGCTGGGATGAGGGGTTTTTCGCCTTGATCGCCGCGCTGGCGCTGCGGGCCCTCTGGGAATACTACCGCATGCTCGAGGCGGATGGCATTCGTGTCTTCACCCTGACGGGCATGTTGGGTGCGGTGGTTCTCCTCGTGGGCGGGTTTTTGGCCGCCCGCAGCGGCTTGCCGGGTGGCGCGGCCGATTTTGAGTGGATCGTGGTGGTTCTTTTTTTATTCGCGATTTTCACCCGCCAGATGTTTCGAGGGGTGGGGGAGGACCCTCTCCGGGCCATGGCCTACACGGTTTTCGGCCTGCTTTACATCCCCTGGCTTTTTGGATTTCTCACCAAAATCATCTACCTCGCCCCGCGGTTGCCGGATGGGGCCGCCACGGGCCAGTTTTATGTGCTTTACCTGGTGGCGGTGACGAAATTCAGCGATATGGGAGCCTACCTCGTGGGGAGTTTGTTCGGCCGCCATGCGTTTGTGCCCCACATCAGCCCCAAAAAAACCTGGGAGGGCTTTGCCGGGGCGCTCTTCTGGTCGTTGTTCGCCAGTTTCTGGATGTATGCCCTGCTGCGTGAGAGGTTGCCGGCCTTTCGTTTTGACGATCTGGTCGTTCTCGGTTTGGGATTGGGCTTTGCCGCCGTGGTGGGGGACCTGGCCGAATCGGTGGTGAAGCGCGGGGCGCACACGAAAGACTCCAGCCACGTTCTTCCAGGAATCGGTGGAACGCTCGACCTGATCGATAGTCTTCTTTTCACGGCGCCGCTCCTCTATTTTTACATGCGGTTCGTGCTGGGGGTCGGAGTATGACGCGCCGGCGGGTGGTGATCCTCGGAGCCTCGGGCTCGATCGGGCGCAGTGCCCTGGATGTGGCCCGGCAGATGCCCGGCCGCATGGGGATCGTCGGCTTGAGCGCCCACTCGAATGCCGCCGCGCTGGAGGCGGCCTCACGGGAGTTTCCGGAAGCCCGAACCGTTCTTTCCTCCAGCCCCGGCGGTTTGGAGCGCCTCGTCGAGCTGGCCTGCCACCCGGAGGCGGATCTGGTTCTTGTGGCGATTGTCGGAACCGGCGGCTTGTTGCCGGCCCTGGCGGCCATTGAAGCGGGGAAGGATCTTGCCGTCGCCAGCAAGGAAATCCTGGTCATGGCGGGCGGTCTGGTCATGGAAAGCGCGCGCCGCCGCGGCGTCCGGGTGCTGCCGGTGGACAGCGAGCACAGTGCGATTTTCCAATGCCTTGCCGGCCAGCCCCCGGATGCGGTGAGCCGGTTGGTGTTGACCTGCTCGGGAGGGCCGTTTCGCAACACACCCGCCGAACGTCTCGCGGAGGTCGCTCCGGCAGAGGCCCTGCGTCATCCGACTTGGTCGATGGGGCGCAAAATTTCCCTCGACTCGGCTACGCTTTTCAACAAGGCGCTCGAAATGATCGAGGCGCGCTGGCTGTTCGACATGCCGATGTCGCGGATCGATGTGGTGGTCCACCCGCAAAGTATCGTTCACTCGCTGGTGGAATTTCGCGATGGTTCGATGCTGGCCCAACTCGGGGTTTCCGACATGCGCCTTCCCATCCAATATGCGGTGACCCACCCCGGGCGGGTGGAGGGTCTTGCTCCCCGCCTGGATCTGGCTGCCTGCGGGCGTTTGAATTTCGAGGCCCCGCGGAGAAAGGACTTTCCCGCGCTGGACTTGGCCGTGGAAGCGGGAACCCGCGAGGGGGTTTTGCCCGCCATGCTGAATGCCGCCAACGAGGTCGCCGCCGAGGCGTTTTTGCAAGGCCGCATCCGTTTTCCTGCGATCTGGAAGACAGTGGCCCGTGTGCTCGAGGTCGCTCCCGGGGTTGAAAATCCGGGATTGGAGGAAATTTTGGCGGCCGACGCCGAGGCCCGCCGACTGGCCGCGGAGTGGCTGGCCTGAGCCGGCAAGGGATTCCTCAATCCACGCGCGGGAGCCCGATGACACGCGCGCCCGGCCAAATATTGTTTTTCACAAACCACCCGCGGGGCACTTCCAAGGCAAACCGGATATCCGCGAACCGGCTCGAAACCACGGCCTCACTGAACGGTTCGAGATCATGGAATTCCCGGATCACCCCCCGGCTGTCGATGTAGGCGATCGACAACGGCAAAGGCGTGTTTTTCATCCAGAAGCCGACCGGACCGCTGGCGGGCATCACGAACAGCATTCCCTCATCGGTCCCGAGCACGGGGCGGAACATCAAGCCAGCCGCGCGCTCCGGTTCGTCGTCCGCGATCTCCGCCGTCAGGGCTTTCCCCCCGATTTTCAAAACCCGCTTTTCCAGCTCCGGCTGGGCCTCGGCGGGCAGTCCCCAAGCCGTTGCGCACACTCCGGCCAGAACCATCGGAAGAATCCACCGGTGGAGTCGGAATTTTTTTTTGTTTCTGTTGACAGGGTTGGTTTTTTTTGGAGTCATATGCCGCCTTCGCAATCCATGTATCCGACAGCCCGCCGGCACGACAATCTTCATCCTATCCTCCCCCACGACGCGTTGATCGCGTCCCGGCATCCATCGGCTCAACCCACCTTCCGCCTTTCCAAGGCGCTCTAAAAGACCATGGCGAACTTCTTTCCGAAATGGACCAACTGGATTCCGCTCAAGGTCGTCATTTGTGCGGGGGCGGTCGTGACCGCCCTTGCCGGTGGCCTGACTTACTATTTTACTCCGAAATACACCCGTGTCGGTTATGAGCCCACCCAGCCGGTGCCTTTCTCGCACGTGATCCACGTCCAGCAGCTCGGCATGGATTGCCGTTATTGCCACAGCTTCGTGGAGGTGGCTTCCCATTCGAATGTCCCGACCACGCAGACCTGCATGGCCTGTCACACGCAAATCAAGAAAGACAGCCCGAAACTCGCCGCCGTGCGCGAAAGCTGGACCACCGGCCAGCCGGTCAATTGGGTGCGCATCCACCAAGTGCCGGACTACACCTATTTCAACCATGCGGTCCACGTGAATCGCGGCGTGAGCTGTTACAGCTGCCATGGCGCGGTGAACGAAATGAAGGTGGTTTACCAGCACGAGCCCCAAAGCATGAGCTGGTGTCTGGATTGCCACCGTGCTCCCGAAAACCACCTTCGCCCGCCGTCGGAAATTTACAACATGGCGTGGAAACCGCCGCAAGACACCTCCCAGCAAGAAATTGGTCTGAAATTCAAGGAAGAGTGGGAAGTCAATCCACCCGTCACCTGCGGAGGCTGCCATCGATGAAAAGAAATTTCCAACACCCCGCCCCCGAGTCTTCTCCCAAAATCTGGCGTAGCTTGCGCGAACTGGAGAACGATCCGGAGTTCCACAAACATCTCCACACCGAGTTCCCGCGGGGGGCCGAACTCTACGAAGACAGCGGACTTTCGAAACGCGACTTCATGAAACTCATGGGCGCCTCCATCGCCCTCGCCGGTGTGGGCTTGGCGGGTTGCCGGCGTCCGGAATCCTACCTCGTTCCTTTTACCAAAGGGGTGGAATTTACTATTCCGGGGAAGTTTCTTTATTACGCGACCTCCATGCCGGCGCGTTACGGGGCGGTGCCACTTATCGCGACCACCAGCGACGGACGCCCGGTCAAACTGGAGGGCAATCCGCTGCATCCCTACTCGAATGGCGGGACGGATAGCTTTGCCCAAGCCGCCATCCTGAATCTTTACGATCCGCATCGTTCCAAGGCCATTTCGCACAACGGAAAACCCGTTGAAAGACAGGAATTCGAGTCTCTCTTGTCGACGATCGCTGCCGGCAACGGAGACGGCTTGGCGATTCTCACAGAACCCTCCACCTCCCCGACTCGTCTTCGCTTGCGTCAGGCTTTAGAAAAGCGCTTTCCAGGATTGATTTGGGCGGAATACGATCCTTTGTTCCCATCCGGCTTGGCCGCCGCCAGCGATGCCGCTCTGGGCGCTGGAGTCCGTCTCGTTCCGAAATTCGATCGCGCAGACGTGATCCTCGCGATTGACAGTGATTTTCTCAACCCGATCGAAGAAGGGATTGGGTTCAGCCAAGGCTTTGCCGCACGCCGAAACCCTGACCAAAAAGGTGCCCCCATGAACCGCTTGTATGCGGTGGAGAACCATTACACTGTCACCGGAGGAATGGCCGATCACCGTTTGCGTTGCAAAGTTTCTGCGATGGGCGAGTTCACCCGCCAACTGGCCGTCCTCATCGCCGACCGGACCAACGACTCCTCGCTGGCGGCCGTGGCCAAAGCGTTCCCGGCTTCTCAATCCGATCTGCCTGCCGACTGGATTTCCGGGTGCGCCAATGATCTCGTTGCCCATGCCGGGCAATCTCTCGTCATTGCCGGTCCCCAATCCTCGCCGGCCCTCCAAGCCCTCGTTTTGGCGATCAACAACGCCTTGGGCAACCTTGGAAAAACCTTGGTCCCGGTCCAAACTGCTGCCCAGCCCGCCCGCTCCATTCAAGAACTCGCGGCTGCCATGGAGGCCGGCCAAGTCAAGTCGCTCATCCTTTTGGACGTCAACCCGGTGCTGAATGCTCCAGCCGATTTGCGTTTCGGTGCGCTTCTAAGCAAGGTTGCGGATTCCATACACTTGGGTCTTTTCGAGGACGAAACCGCCAAGCTCTCCCGCTGGCACGTTCCCGCCGCGCATTTCCTCGAATCCTGGGGTGATGTGCGCACATCGGATGGAACCGTTACATCGGTTCAACCGATGATTTTGCCCCTTTGGAACGGAGTCTCGGAACTTGAGATTCTGAACAGCCTCAATGGAGGCATGGCTCCGCAAGGCCCCGCACTGGTGCGTCAAACCTTCGACGAAATCGCACCTGTCGCAAACGACGAGTCATGGAACGCGTTCCTCCGTGACGGGTTCCTGACATCCTCCTCCTACCCCGAGGCCAAAGTCTCCTTCAACGCGACTGGCGCCTCCGCCTTGGCACAAAAAGCCTCGACTGGGCAGGGCTTGGAACTCGTTTTCCTTCAAAGCTCCAGCGTGGATGATGGGCGCTATGCCAATAATTCGTGGCTTCTCGAAACTCCGGACTTCGTGACCAAGCTGACTTGGGACAATGCCGTGCTTGTCAGCCCGGAAACCGCCAAAAAACTGGGTATTAAAGCCAATAACTTTGGTGCGTTTGAAAAAATTGCGGAATCGATGGGCAACGAGATCAACTACGATCTGGTTGCCGACATCGTGGAAATCTCGGATGGGTCCACCAAAATCGAAGCGGCGGCGATCGTGGCCCCGGGCCATGCCGATGATTCCCTGTCGATCGCCCTGGGTTATGGCCGCAAAGACGTTTCCGCGCTGACGGACGGTGTGGGATTCGATGCCTACCCGCTCCGCCGTTCGGATGCGCTGCATGTTCTGAGCGGGGTTACCCTGAAAGTCACCGGACGCGACTACCCGATGGCGCAAACCCAAGAGCATCGCAGCATGGAGGGCCGCGATCTCGTGCGCGAAGGCACCATCGACCGTTACCAGCGCGACCATGCTTTTGCCCAAACCATGGGCATGGACAGCCATATTCCGCCGAACATCTCTCTTTACACCCACCCGGAGTTAACCTCCAAGGAACAGTGGGGCATGACGGTGGACCTCAACACTTGCACCGGTTGCAACGCGTGCGTCGTGGCGTGCCAAGCCGAAAACAACGTTCCCGTGGTGGGCAAGGACCAGGTTCGCAAAAACCGCGACATGGCTTGGATTCGCCTCGATCGTTACTTTGCGGGCGACGCCAATGACCCCGAGATGCTGTCTCAAGCCGTCATGTGCCAGCATTGCGAAAATGCGCCTTGCGAAACGGTGTGCCCGGTCAACGCCACGGTTCACAGTGAGGATGGCCTCAATCTCATGGCTTACAATCGTTGCATCGGCACACGCTATTGCGCGAACAACTGCCCATGGAAGGTTCGTCGCTTCAATTATTTCGACTACAATCAACGCCCGATCGACGAACTCTATTGGGGCCCGCTCGCCAAAAAGGGAATGGCCGACAGCCTCAAAATGGCAAAAAACCCCAATGTTACGGTGCGCATGCGGGGTGTCATGGAAAAATGCACATTTTGTATCCAGCGCATCGAAGAGGCCAAAATCTCCCGCTTGGTCGAAGCAGGCCCGACACCCGCCAGCCAGACTCCGGTGGCTTCTTTCAAAGTGGCTTGTCAGCAAGCTTGTCCGAACGACTCCATCATCTTTGGCGACATCGCCGATCCGAAAAGCGCCGTCTCCCGCTCTCGCCAAAACCCGCGCGGATACGTCATGTTCAAGTATCTCAACGTCTCGCCGCGCGTGACTTATCTGGCCCGTATCCGCAATCCCAACCCCAAAATGCCGGGCGCGGAACTCGTGGGCATGGCCAATGGCTCGGGACACCACGGTGATGCCCACCACGGAGGTCACGACTCCCACCACCCACCTGCCGGCGACCACTCGGCCCCTGCCGCCCACTAACACTATCCCATGTCGAACGCGTCCGCCACAGCAGAACCCGCCGGCCCACTCACGGCCGAGGACAAGCAAATCGTGCGTCCGCCGCTCGTGCTCAACAAGCGCACGATGGGCTGGATCAGCGATTACATCAGCTCGATCGTTGAGGGAAAAACACCGACATGGTGGTATGTCTCGATGGGAATCACGGTTCCCCTGACCCTCGTTTGTCTTGCCTTGCTCGCCTATCTTATCTCCACAGGCGTGGGTGTCTGGGGAAACAACCATCCAGTCGGCTGGGCTTGGGATATTACAAACTTCGTGTTTTGGATCGGTATCGGGCACGCTGGCACGCTGATCTCGGCGATTCTCTTCCTCACCCGACAAAAATGGCGCACCTCGATCAACCGAGCCGCCGAAGCAATGACACTTTTCGCCGTGGTTTGTGCGGGCATTTATCCGGCCCTGCACGTTGGTCGCGTGTGGATGGCTTGGTTTCTGGCGCCCGTTCCCAATGCCAACGCCATTTGGCAAAACTTCCGCTCTCCTCTTCTCTGGGACGTGTTTGCGGTGTCCACCTATTTCACTGTTTCGGTTCTCTTTTGGTATACAGGACTTATTCCGGATCTCGCCACCTTGCGTGACCGCTGCACGACAAAAATCCGGAAATTCGTTTACGGCGTTCTTGCGTTGGGGTGGCGTGGAGGCAACCGCCAGTGGCGCCACTACGAAATGGCTTATTTGTTGCTCGCCGGCCTTTCCACTCCCCTAGTGCTTTCCGTGCACTCGGTGGTGTCGTTTGACTTCGCCACGTCCGTCGTTCCGGGCTGGCACACGACCATTTTCCCGCCTTATTTCGTGGCGGGCGCGATTTTCGGTGGGTTTGCCATGGTGCTCACCATCATGATTCCCGCCTGCGCCATCTACAAACCTCTGCATGACCTCGTGACGATCAATCACGTGGATAAAATGTGCAAAATCATCCTCTTAACGGGATCGATCGTGGGTTACGCCTACCTGATGGAATTGTTCATCGCGTGGTATGGAGCCAACCCGTATGAGCGCGCCGCGTTCTGGTATCGGGCATTTGGTCCCTATTGGTGGGCTTACTGGTCGATGATGTTCTGCAACGTCATTGCGCCTCAATTTTTCTGGTTCAAATTCTTCCGCACCCACTTGGTTTGGGTTTGGATCATCGTCCAGTTCCCGAATGCGGGCATGTGGTTCGAACGATTCGTGATTATCGCCACCACACTCGCCCGGGACTTCGCCCCGTCGGCCTGGGGAATGTTCCATCCGACATGGGTCGATATCTGCACATTTGTGGGAACGTTTGGACTCTTCGGCACGCTCTTCCTGCTCTTCATCCGATTCCTGCCCATGATTTGTATGTTTGAAGTAAAAGCGGTTCTGCCCGAAGCAGATCCACACCACGGGGAGGCTCATCATTGATATGAATGCTGTCGGAAATCCCACTGCACCAGTTTACGGAATCGCCGCAGAGTTCTCCTGCGCGCGGGATCTCTACCACGCGGCGGAAAAAATCCGCGACGCCGGTTTCGAAAAATGGGATGTTTTTTCCCCGTTTCCCATCCACGGAATGGATGAAGCCATGGGGCTCAAAAAGTCGATTCTCGGCAAGTTTGTCTTTTTAGGCGGATTGACTGGCTTTCTGACTGCTGTCACACTGGAGTTTGGAACGTCTTCGTTTCTCTACCCGCTGATTGTGGCCGGCAAGCCGACAAATCTTTACACAGTGCCGGCTTTTTTCCCTGTGATGTTTGAGCTGACCATCCTTCTTTCGGCTTTTACGGCGGTCTTCGGAATGCTGATTTTGAACGGATTGCCGCGCTTGAACCACCAGCTTTTCAACTGGGATCGCTTCAAAAAGGTCACCGAAGACAAATTCTTTGTCGCCATTGAAGCCCAAGATCCCAAATTCTCATCCCGTTCGGTTCGCGATTTTCTTGAAAGCCTGGGTGGTCAGAACATTACCACCATTCACGGAGACTAATCCCGCATGTTGAAATACTTCTTTGCCCTTTTCGCTCTTCTGATCGTGTTGGTGGTCACGGTCGCCGGGTTCCGTGGTCAAAAATCGTCGAAGCCGCCGATTGAGATTTTCCCGGACATGGACCATCAACCAAAGGTCAAGGCTCAAACGCCGAGCAATTTCTACGCGGATGGACGCTCGAATCGGACTCCGGTTCAGGGAACCGTTCCTTTGGGATATGCCATTCCCCAACACAAGCCAGTGGATGGATCGACCGGCGAATCTCCCAGTCCTTACAAGCAAGTGAAGTTCTCAGGGGGAGTTTCTTACACGGATACCGGAAAATTCGGAGACCAATGGGGCACGGGACTCCCGATGGAAACCACACCAGAAGTGCTCGCCCGTGGCCAAGAGCGCTACACCATCTCCTGCCAAGTTTGCCACGGCGCCACCGGCGCGGGTAATGGCATCGCGGGGAAATACGGCTTGGTCGCCATCGCCAACCTGCATCAGCAACGTATCCGCGACATGGCGGATGGCGAGATTTTCAACACCATCACCCACGGAAAAAATAGCATGATGGGCTATGGTGACCGGATTCAAGTGCCAGACCGCTGGGCGATCGTGGCCTATATCCGGGCTCTTCAAAAATCCCAAGGGGGGGCGACCATGGAGGACGTTCCCGCCGACCAACGAGCCCTATTGCAAGCGCAGAATCCATGAGCGGACACGACCCCAAACCTACCGGCAGCGCGACGTTTGATTACAAACACGTTGGCAGTCGATTCCTCGGCCTTGTGGCCCTTGCCATCGTGGCTTACATCGCCGTGGGCTTCGGAGCTTGGACCGATACCAAGCAATTTGCCTTCTCCTACCTCTTTGCCTTCACGTTTTTCCTCACGATCTGCATGGGCGGGTTGTTCTGGACTCTCGTCCACCATGCCGTGGATGCAGAGTGGAGCGTGGTCGTGCGGCGCCAGATGGAAAATATCGCAAGCCTTTTGGTGGTCATGGGTCTCCTTTTCATTCCTCTGATTTTCGTGGCCCCCAAGTTGTGGTATTGGATGACCAAGTTGCCCGGTCAAGATATCTTGCTGGATGAAAAGTGGCCCTATCTGACGAAAGAGTTTTTCTGGATTCGAGCCGCTTTTTATTTTCTCTTCTTTGCGATTGCCGCCACTTGGTTGCGTCGAAATTCCATCAAACAAGACGCTTCAGGCTCGGCGCGCTACACTTTGCTGAACCGTAAAATCACGTTCGCATGCCTTCCGCTTTTTGCCGTGAGCTTGACATTCGCAGCCATCGATTGGCTCATGGGCCTGGACTACCACTGGTTCTCCACCATGTGGGGGGTCTACATTTTTGCAGGAACGGCTCTCAGCAGCATGTGCGTGTTGGTCCTGATCGTCACCGCCCTCCGCAATGCAGGCTACTTCCAAAATGTAATTACCCTTGAGCATTATCATATCATGGGCAAATTGATGCTGGCGTTCACAATTTTCTGGGCCTACATCGGCTTCAGCCAATACATGCTTATCTGGTATGCCAACATTCCCGAGGAAACTGTTTACTTCCTGCGTCGGAATACGGAAAGCTGGCAAATCCTCAGCACCGCTTTGGTGGTCGGCCACTTTTTCGTGCCCTTTCTCATGCTTCTGCCAAATCTTGGGAAGAAAAAGCCGGCCTTCTTGTGCGGGATGGCCATTTGGATCTTGGCAATGCACCTCTTGGATATTTATGTGGTTGTGCTTCCCGCTCTTCACAAGGCCGGGGTTGTTCTCAGTTGGCTGGACTTCGCCTGTCTGGTCGCGATCGGTTGCACCTTGGCCGCGCTTTTCCTGAAAAGATTGGGAGACGCTCCGCTTTGGCCTCAACGCGACCCCCGCCTGCCGCAATCCATTGCTCTGAAAAATTGATGAACTCCGCGCCCACATCAACTGCTGCCGCAGATTCGCCGAAACCGCCGATCTTCGGGATTTTTGTGATTGGAATCATCGGCTTGGCCTTGTTTTTCTTCATCACCCAATGGCTTCGAAGCACGACCACAGCATCCACCGATCCCGAGGATCCTGCCCGCGATGCCGAGCGTGTGAAAAATCTGGCCGATCTCCGGGCGCAGGATCAGGCCAAACTCACCACTTACGCGTGGGTCGACCGCGCCAAAGGATCTGTCCAAATCCCCTTGGACCAAGCCATGAACTTGGTCATCCCCACTTTGAACGCTTCGAAACCCCGCCCCGCCTACCCGATCGATCCGGCATCCTTGCCAGCCGATCCCAACCTCCCGGCGGATGCCACCCCGGCCCCTGTTCAAAAACCATGACAGCTGGAATGATCCTTCTTGTGGTGGGACTTGTTTTTGTGACGGGAACCGGTTTGGTTGGATTTTACTGGGCGGCGAAAAGCGGCCAGTTTTCCAATCTTTCAGATGGGGCCGCTTCCATCTTTGATTCTGAAGAACCCGAGGGAACCCCGACAGACCGCTTTCCCTCACCCAAACGCTCATGAACCAGCCGAGTCTGCTCTCATCCCTGCATCCTGCCACGGAACCCGATACTCTCGATAGCACCGACCGGGCAAAAATCGATGCTTCCACGCGCCTGCCCGTTCTCCTCTTTTTTGGATCTGCGATCTTCTGGCTCTTGCTGGGGTCCTTCCTGGGTCTTCTCAGTGCTTGGAAAATGACCAATCCGTGGCTGCTGGATTCCATGGGCTGGCTCACTTTTGGGCGTCTTCGTCCGGCCCACTTGAATGCCGTCGCCTATGGATGGGCGGCCCCGGCGGCGATTGGTGTTGGCCTCTGGCTCACAGCGCGTCTCTGCCGCATCCCTCTGCTGCACAGTAAACTGCTTGTCAGCGCAGCGATCATTTGGAACCTGGGAATCCTCGTTGGTATTTGTGGGATTCTCATTGGGGACGGGCGTTCGATCGAGTGGTTGGAGTTTCCGGCCTATTCCACGCCGATTCTTTTCGTTTCCTATGCGCTGATTGGCATCTGGACAATCATCATGTTCCGCTTCCGCAAGCCGGGCCACATTTACGTTTCCCAGTGGTATTTGTTCGCGGCCTTCCTTTGGTTTCCTTGGCTGTATGCCACGGCCAACATTCTGCTCGTGTGGCAACCTGTGCAGGGACCGGCCCAAGGCGCTATCAACTGGTGGTATGCCCACAATGTGCTGGGCCTTTGGTTTACCCCGATCGGACTGGCCAGCGCATATTATTTCATTCCGAAGGTGATCGGTCGTCCGATTCACAGCTACTACTTGAGCATTCTTGGTTTCTGGTCTCTGGCCCTGTTCTACAGCTGGAATGGCCTGCACCACTTGATCGGCGGCCCCTTCCCGGCTTGGCTGATCAGCGCCAGTGTGGTGGCCAGCCTCATGATGTTTATTCCGGTCATCACAACCGCAATCAACCACCACATGACCATGCAGGGCCATTTTGAAGCTCTCAAGTGGAGCCCCACACTACGGTTTACTGTCTTTGGTGCGGTGGCCTACACGGTCGTCAGCCTGCAAGGCAGTTCGATGGCGATCCCCTCCCTCAACACCATTACCCACTTCACGGATTACACGATTGGCCACGCCCACCTCGGTCTATATGCCTTTTTCACAATGATGATGTTCGGCGCCATGTATTACATCGTGCCGCGCCTCGTTGGTTGGGAATGGCCTTCCGCTTCGATGATCCGATGGCACTTCTGGCTGTCGGCTGTCGGAATCATCCTGATGGTTTCGGCCCTGACACTGGGTGGATTGCTCCAAGGCTTGGCGCTTTACGATGTGAAAAGCACGTTCCGGAGTTCTTTGGAGTTTGCCACGCCCTTCCGATACTTGCGTGGTGTCTCGGGCTTCGTTCTCATGGCGGGGCAGATTATCTTTGCCATTCTGTTCATTCAAATGCTGTTGAAACTCGGAACACCCAAAAAAGGTCCGGCCCTGCTCGGGAAGCCGGATGACGCCACCGTATGAACAAACTCCCGCTCATCTTTGTCGGGGCTTTCCTGACGTTTCTTTCGGCTTGGATCGGCTTGGTGGCATACCCCACGTTGAACCTCGGCGATCTTCAGCCGCTTCCCGATGAAGAAACCGGGGGCTTCCTCCCTCCCACCACCTCGGGTTCCGCCGTGGCGGGGCAAAAAGTTTATGCGTCCAGCGGTTGCGTGTATTGCCATAGCCAGCAAGTGCGATGGTCACCGCTTTCGACAGATATTGCCAAAGGCTTGGGCGCCCGCCAGACCGTGGCCCGCGATTACCTCCGGGAGAAAGTCACGTATCTCGGCACGATGCGCACGGGTCCCGATCTCTCCAACATCGGCGTCCGCCAACCCGACGCGAACTGGCATCACCAACATCTTTTCGAACCCCAAACGATTACGGACTGGTCCATTATGCCGTCTTATCGTTACCTTTACAAAACCCGGAAAATCGTGGGCCAACCATCCGAGGATGCCGTTCAAGGCCTTCGCGGACCGAATGCTCCCAAACCAGGATATGAAGTCGTGCCAACGGAGGATGCCAAAAACCTCGTGGCTTACCTTCTCTCGCTCAAACGCAACTACAAGCTCCCTGAAGCTCCGGAGCCGACCGAACCGTAATCCCATATCGTGAGTGCTTCCAACATACCGCCACAAGAACCGTTCAACGAAAGCGATCAGGAAAACGAAGTCAATGTCGTGGGTATCCACGAGTCCATCCTTCGTGAGCGTGAGGAACCCAAGGACGGCTATGAGCCAATCCCTCTGTGGCTCATCGCGGTGTTCTTTGCGCTGATTTTCTGGGCTGGTATTTATTTGGCCATGAACAGTGGCGGGTTCCAAAAAGATGTTTTCAATCCTGAAATGGTGGCTTGGGCGGGAGGCGGTTCGGCAGTGGCCGCTGCGCCCCCCGATCCGAAAGTCATTGGCAAACGCCTTTACACGCAAAATTGTGTGGTCTGTCACCAAACCACAGGCTTGGGCGTCGCCGGTCAATTCCCGCCCTTGGTGGGCAGCGAATGGGTAGTCGGCGGGGACTGGGTCGGTGATAACCACCTGGTGAAAATCCTGCTTCACGGCTTGCAAGGAGCCGTGCAAGTCAAAGGCGCGACTTACAACAATGCGATGCCACCCTGGCAACAGCTTAAAGACGACCAGATCGCGGCCATTCTGACCTACATCCGCTCGGAATGGGGCAATGCCGCCTCCCCGATCACCCCGGAATACGTCAAATCTGTTCGCGATGCGGCCGTCGGCCGCACCGAGCCGTGGTCTCAAAAAGAGCTGAAAGCCATCCCTGCCGAGGCCGCGGGTGCTTCCGCCCAGCCCCCGGCCACTCCAGCCGCACCGCCTGCCAATCCGGCGGCGTAACCCCTTTGCACCATGATCATGCTTCACAGATTGCTTTTTCTCCTCGCGGCCCTGGCTGGATTTTCTCTCCCCGCCCAAGCGGAAGAACGCACCGGTAACCTTTACTGGGCTCCGCCGAATTACACCGTCGGCGGCGAAAAAATCGATACCCTGCTCAATTTCATCTTTGTCCTGACCCTGATTGTCTTTATCGCCACGCAGACAGTCTACATCATCTATATCATCCGCTACCGCCGGCGCCCGGGCCACAAGGCGCACTACAGTCACGGAAACAACACGTTGGAGTTCTGGTGGACGATCATCCCGACGGCGATCTTCCTCTTGCTTGCCGTGTGGTCGAACCGCATCTGGGCCGAACTCACCATGACTCCGATCCCTGAAGACGCGATCACGGTGGATATTGTAAGTTATCAATTCGGCTGGGACATTCGCTACGCGGGAGCCGACGGCAAGCTGGGCGAGGGCGATGTGAAACTTTTCAGCGTGAACAACAAATTCGGTGTCAAGCCCGAAGATCCCGCAGCCAAAGACGACTTCACATCCACGGAGTTGGTGATTCCCGTCGGGAAAACTATCCATGTCCTTCTTCGTTCACGGGATGTGATCCATTCGTTTTACGTTCCCTCATTTCGTCTGTATCAAGACGCTGTCCCCGGTCGCACGATCAAGTGGGTGCACTTTACCACGACACAAACCGCCGATTTGGAAATTGCCTGCAGTCAGCTTTGCGGAACCGGACACTATAACATGAAGGCGAAAATCCGGATCGTCCCTCAAGAGGAATACGACAAGTGGTATGCCCAAAAGGCGGCTGCCGCCCAGCAAGCTTTGAGCGCCCTCTGACCGTTTCTCCACAACCCGGCCCCGGTTCATGCGCGACCTGACGTTTTGGATCGTGGCGGGGGAGGAAAGCGGAGACGCCCGCGCGGCGGAGGTCTTTCGTTCCCTGCGCGCAGAGCGTCCGTCTGCCCGTTTTCATGGAGCCGGCGGGGATGCCCTGTCCGCACTTTGCGAAACGCCCTACGACAATTGGGCGCACGAAGCGGGCGTCACCGGCCTGTGGGATGTGGTGAAGCGCTATGGTTACTTCCGCGCCAAATTTCGAGCCATGCGCCAAGAGATCGCCAGCAAGCGCCCGGACGCGGTGGTGCTGGTGGACTACCCGGGCTTCAATCTGCGTCTGGCCAAGGCGTTGAGGCAGGATGGCTACAGAGGGAAGATTCTCTATTACATCAGCCCCCAAGTGTGGGCTTGGAACCGCGCGCGGATCCCGCGCATGGCGCGCTGGCTGGATCTCATGATCTGCGTGTTTCCCTTCGAGGCCCCGATGTATGAAGCCAGTGGCTTGCGCACGGTCTTTGTCGGGCATCCCCTTTTGGAAGGGTTGCGAGCGGAAAAACGCACCATTCGTCGCGAGGCCGATCTGATCGGGCTTTTTCCCGGCAGCCGCGATCGCGAGGTCCGCCGACTTTTTCCAGCCATGGTGCAAGCGGTTGATATCGTTCGCGAAACCCACCCCGATCTCCGCTTTGAAGCGGCGGCAGCCAATCCCGCCCGCGCGGTCCAAATGCAATCCCTCGCCGCCGGCCATCGAATCACGGTGCGCACGGGCAACGCCCACGATTTGATGCAGCGGGCTTCAGCCGGGCTCGTTTGCTCCGGAACAGCGACTTTGGAAGCCGCTTTTTTTGGTCTGCCCCATGCGATTCTTTACAAAACCGCTTGGCTCACCTTTGAAGTCGGCCGCCGATTGGTGGATGTCAACGCGCTGGGAATCATCAATATCCTGAACAACTACCGCCGGAATCCTCCGGTCGATCCCAAGCTGCCAGCCGCTCCCGCGCCCCATGTGGTGCGCGAGTTTATCCAGCACGAGGCCACGCCATCCGCTTTGGCGGCCGAAATCCGGCGTTTGATCCAAGACGACCAAACCCCGCTTCTCGAAAGACTTGCCACTCTGGTCGGAGGCCTTCAAGCCGAGGGGGCCGCCCGCCGCGCTGCGCACCAAATTCTACAAGCCCTGCCCTAGCCATTTTCAACCAACCCCATCCATGCCCATTCAACCTGGTCTCTGCTCCGTCACCTTCCGCAAACTCACCCCTGCCGCCATTCTCGACTTGGCGTGCGAGGCGCGTCTCGCCGCCATCGAATGGGGAGGCGATGTCCATGCGCCCCATGGTGACCTTGCCAAGTGTCGCGAAATCGGCGAAATGACCCGCGCCGCCGGGCTAGCCACGCCCAGCTACGGATCCTACTTTCGGTTCGACCCTGCGGGACTGGCGTTTGAGCCTGTTCTGGAATCCGCCGTGGCCCTCGGTGCCACCACCATCCGCGTCTGGGGAGGCACCGTCGGAAGTGCCGACCTCGCGCCGGCGGAACGGGCACGTCTTGTTCAAGCCGCGCGGGAGGCTGCCGACCTCGCCGCCCGGGCCGGTTGTGAAATCGCCCTCGAATACCACGGTCAAACCGTGACGGATACGAACGCGAGTGCCGCCGCGTTTCTCGAGGAAGTCCACCACCCGGCCTGCCGCTCCTACTGGCAGCCGCGCACATCGGCGACTTTGAATGAACGCCACGAGGGGCTCGAAGCCGTTCTGCCGCGACTCGCGCATGTGCATGTTTTCGAATGGACAGGCCAGCCGATCCAGCGCCGCCCCCTCTCGGATGGCTCCGCCGAATGGCTCTCCACGTTTGCGATTCTCCAGCGGACCGGCCTTTTGCATACGGCTTTTTTGGAGTTTGTGGAAAACGACACTCCCGAGGCGTTTCTGCGCGACGCCGCGACGCTTCACAGCCTGCTTGCCGAGCCCCCATCCCCAGTCGCATAGCGCGCGGAAAGACCGGGACCATCGGCGGCGCGGCAGATCGCCCCGTCGCGGAACATGAAATCTCTTTCGTCGCCCTCCTTTGTTACGTTAAAAAGGAGAAAATGAACCCTGACCCGAATGGCGCTAAGTTAGTGGGGATTTGGGATGATTTTCGACGCCCACTTTTCGATGCGGGAGGGGTCCCATTTCTTTGCGGGGTTTTGTCATCAAGCGGTAGTTCTTTGGGCGGCGTTTTTTGACGT
>CAMCXK010000033.1 GCA_945883435.1 Chthoniobacter flavus
GCGTGTCATGGTCCCATCATGTCCGCAACCCACCCCGTTCTCCAACAGGAGCCTCCGCTCAAGGATTTCACCGAACAAGTGCGCCGCAACGTGGCGATCACGTGGTATCGCACCAAGCTGCCGCCGGATGCTGTCAAATCGCTGCACGCCAAGAGCGACCTGCAGGGAGGGATGCAAACCCTCGGGTATCTCGCGGTGCTTGCCGTCTTCGCCGGGGCGAGCAGCTATTCGTTCCACCACTGGCCTTGGTGGGCCACGGCCGGCTGCGTTTTCCTCTACGGAATGTTCGCCGCATTCCTCATCAATGCCGTGCACGAACTCGGCCACGGAACGGTCTTCAAGACGCGATGGCTGAACACGTTCTTCTGCCATCTGTTTGCCTTTCTGGGTTGGATCAATCATGAGAAATTCCAGTCCAGCCATATTCGTCACCACCGCTACACTCTGCATCCCCCAGATGACTTGGAGGTTGTTTTGCCGGTGAAACTCATGCTCTGGCACGTGCTCAAGGTGGGCATTTTCTACCCGGTTGCTTTTTTCCGCGATTCGCTGGGCGAAACGTGGCGGATCGCCACCGGAGGATTCAAGGGGGAATGGGAATTGACCCTGTATCCGGAATCCGACCCGGAAGGCCGCCGTGCCCCGATACGCTGGGCGCGTGTCATGCTGGCCGGACACACGGCGATCATCGCCCTCTCGCTGGCGACGGGCTGGTGGATCATTCCGATCCTGACCTGCGGACACCAGGTTTACGGCTCGTGGCTCTTCTTCCTCTGCAACAACACCCAGCATGTGGGCCTGCGGGACAATGTGGATGATTTCCGCCTCTGCTGCCGCACGTTCACGCTCAATCCGGTGCTTCGTTTTCTTTACTGGCACATGAATTACCACATCGAGCACCACATGTTCGCTGCCGTGCCTTGCTACAACCTGGATCGGCTCCACCGCATGATCCGCCACGATCTCCCGCCGGCACCCAACGGACTCGTCGGAGTCTGGAAGGAAATCGACGCGATTCTCCGCCGGCAGGCAGTCGATCCGGACTACCAATACGCTGCCCCGCTTCCCAGCAACTCATAATTTCCAAGCAACGCGTTGATGCGGTCGTGCCAAGGTTGGATGTTGCTTTACGTCAACCAACAGGCTCGTGCCTCGAGGTATCGGCCATCGGCCTGGGCTGCCATTCGGGGCGCGAAAGTTCCAATTTCGAGTCGGGCCAGTTTGCAACCCGTTAGAGGGTTTCCACCAGGGCGACATACTCACCGCCGGGGGTGGGGGGCTTGAGAGTTTGGCTACCCATGAAGAACGGGTTGCGTAGCTACATTTAGCCTGCGTGGATCACCATAAGTCCCTCGCCCTTTTCTAGGCAGCAACCAGGAAGGTAAAAAAATCGAAAATATTTCTTGCGCGAGCGGGTTCGGTGGCGGAGTGTGGTAACGTCAACACATTAGGTGGTGATCAAACTCTCAACTCAAAAAACCTAGATACCTCCATGAACACAAAAAACTCCATGCAACTGGCAAAAGCGGCTTTGATACTTCTCGCTGCGGCAACATTTAGTTCAACCCTGCCGGCGCAGGTCGTCATTACCTACACTAATGGTGGAGCATCAGTTTACGAGCCCTATAACAGCGTGGTCTCGGCTACGGATGCTGCTAATCAGGGGGTCTCCACCTTCGGCACTCTGACTCAGACTTCGGGCTCTGCCCTCTTTGGATCACAGTTGAACATCCTCAACGACGGCATCGTTTTTAGTCCCGTGATTTATGGAACCGCCGACCGGGGAAACACAGCCTTTTCCTTCACCCCTTCGGATGGGTCTGTGATTGAATTCACATTCACCTCGGCGCAAAGCGTGGGCAGCATCAATACTTTTGCGATGAGTGGCCCCGGGCAGCTTCGCTCGGCCCAGAATTACGGGCTGGAATATCTATCGGGTAGCAACTGGACATCGCTGTTCAGCAGCCTTAACACCAACGCCCCCGGCAATCTCAACGCGGGGAACACGACGACCTGGGTGAATCTTGACTTTTCAGGTTTTGCGGGCGGCTCGTTAGACGATGTGACAGCGCTCCGCTTCACCTTCCAAAATGTAGGTGGCAACGAAAGTTTGTATCGTGAGATCGATGTGAATGCCATTCCCGAGCCTTCGACCTTGATTCTACTAAGTGTAGCGCTTGGCGGGATCATCCTTTTCCGTCGTCGTTGTTCTTAGTGGAAAGACGGGTGTCCTACACAAATTGCGCACTTGGTGTGCGGATGGTATGCCTTCGAATACAGTCGGGGCATGTTTAACAATGCGCATCTTTCCTTGCCCAAAACGATGAAAAAGACGATCGATCTGACCGCATTATCCACCTTTACTTTTTTTTGTGCGGGAAGTTTTCTCGTCGCCTCCGAGCCCGCCGCGGAATGGACTTTCCAAGGCGAGAGACCGCTCAGGGATGTTCGGGCAGGCATCGAGGCCATGCAAAGCGACGCGAATCCAGAGGGAACGGTTTCGATCGCGGCCGGGGAGGTCCAGTTTCTCCCCCGGATGGAAGACGGGGTGAGTCGCGGTGGAACCTTGGAGGTGCCTTGGGATCCGCTGGTTGCACATTTCAACAAGGGGTTTTCCATTGCCTTCGTCTTGACTTACAGCTCCCTGGAGAGAGGGGAGATGGGCAAAGACGTGGGAATCATCGACACCATGAGGCGGATTCCCGGCCCGTTCCGCTTCGGTGTCAACCAAGGCCCGAACGGCGAAAAGTATTATGTGCGAATCACGACCGATCCGACGGGTGATCCTGCCATCACTATGACAACGGACCGCCAACAGACCGTGGTCGGCCGGCCGGTCGAAGTGCTGATCTCCTTCGAGGAAAAGGAGGACGGAAAATGCGCCGTGAAGCTGTTCCTTGATGGAGAATTGGTCAAGTCGGAGGAGGGTGAGGCCTATCCGCTGTTTGACGCGACCGATCTGGTCATCGGCAGCTACGTCGAACGAGGACTGACCGAGAACTTTTTCGAGGGTTCGATCGCAAACCTGAGGATCTATAACTCTCCTTACCCGGCGGCAGAATAATTTTGCGCAGGCTTAGAGCGCTCTCTTCGCGCGGGCGCGACGGGCAGGCAGGCTAGGGCCGACTTGCGGCGATGGAATAACAGCGCCAGCATTAGTTGATAGAACAACCATTTATGAAGACAACAAGTATGATGAAATTCAATGTTTGCCTCTTGGTTCTTGCCGCCCTCCTTGCTTCGCTTTGCCTCTCGTCAGCCGGAGCGGAGGAGGCGAGCGGGGCTGAGTCGTTGTTTTCTGCGTCCGGGGGCAACTCGGATCCCTTCCGCTATCAGGGCACGCTTCTTGATCCCATCATCCGGAAACAGTTGGAGAGGATGATCAAGATTTCCAAAATGAAGGAGGTTTCGTTCAAAGACTACCCGCGCCGCGACAACTGGGACGTGGAAATTCTTCCACCCCACAACGTGGAGGCACTCGGGGTCGTTCCGGATGAAACGGAGGCGAAGAAAGGGTTCATCCTATTTACCCGTCCGATCACGGACCTCGTCTTTCCCTACAGCAAACCGCAGGACAGGCTGGAGGCAGTTTCCATGGTGGCCAGCCCCGGGGAGTATGAGCCTTTCACCTTGGGAGTTTACAATCTCGGTGAGGCCCGGCCATTTACGGCGTCCCTGTCACCATTCAAGCATGGCGAGACGGGAGCCCTCCTTCCCGGAGAGGTTTCCCAAATCCGCACGACCGAGTATTTGCCCCTGATTCGCAAAGAACAAAATCTCTACATCAATCTTCCGATGGCATTGGAAGCGAGGAACACCCGGGAGATTGGCTCCTCCGAGACGGGTCAATTCTGGATCACGACCTACGTTCCCCCCGGCACCACACCGGGAGCTTACAGCGCAAGTCTCTCGATTGGCACCGCCAATGGCGCGACCTCCGAAATTCCTGTCTCCTTGTACGTGCTGCCGTTCGAAACCGACGAACCTTCGGCGAATCTTTCGATGTGTTTTCTGATACAGAATTACAAGGAAATGTATCCGGAAAACTTGGGCCTTTACATGGGCGACATGAAAACCCACGGACTCAACACCAGCTGGATGTGGCCCATGGGCGAGATTGCGGTCACCGACGGCGAGGTGGAAGTAGATTTCGCAAAGCCCTTCTCGGCGACGTTTCTCGGGCTGAACTACTTTGCCCATTCGGTGCAGGAAATGATGGAGGCCTATGCAAAAGCGGGGTTCGATCGCGAATGGATCTATGGCTCCTATGACGGCCTCATCAGCGTGCTGGCGGAAAAAGGCCTGGTCTCGGTCGAGGACCCCGCATCGGCGCTGCCCTACCTCAAAGACTATACGGAGCAACTCCTGAAATTTGCCAAGGAGCATAAATTGCCTCCCTTCGAGTTGCTGCTGATAGATGAGCCGGGCTTCCACCCGGAGAGGCTCCCGTCGGTCAAAAAGCTTTACGAGGGGATGCACCAGGCGTTTCCGGGGCAACCTTTGATGCTGGATTGCGGCCCGTGGGCGGGTGAGGACAAGCTGCTGGCTCCCTACCTCAAGGACATTTACTACACCGAGCCCTCGGTGGCCCGGAAAGAATTTTGCGACAAGGAAGGCATCGGTTTCGGCAATTACAACTCGGGATCCGGCGGCCGCAATCCCATGATTGACCGTTACACCTACGGCGTTTGGGCCGTTCGGGCTGGGTTGGCTGCTGTCAGCAACTGGGCTTACACGTGGCGCTTCGAGCCGCAGGCTCCGGACGGGAACCGCTATGTTTTTCCGTCCGCGGATGGCCCTATCCCTTCACCCGCATGGGAGGCTGTGAGGGAAGGGATTGACGATCACCGCTACCTTGTCACATTTCAGCGTCTGGCCGATGAGGCCGTCAAATCCGACGACGCCGGCAAAAGAGCCCGCGCCGAAGCCATGCTAACCGAGGTGGACTCTTTTCTGGCCGAGATTCCTCAAGACCGGTCCGCGCGCCGGGCATTCTTGGAGACTCTCTCACAGGACCGCTTGGATCGATTCCGTCGCACCCTCATTTCACACATTCTGGAATTGGGAGGTCGCCCGCCTCTCCCCGTGGGGCCGGGAACGGCGTCTCGCAACGTTCTGGAGGGGCCCCAAGAATTTTCCGAGGAGAAAAACGTGGGGTTTGAGAAGGTCATTGCGGGGCTCGGCCCATCGGAAAGCTTCCGCTACTCTCTGGATTTGCGCTTCACGCGGATTCCCTCCGAGGGTGCTTTTTTTGGCGGGATGGGGCGCGACTGGTTCGCCCGCCTTTCTCCGGACGGCACAGTGGAGTTCGGATTTCTCAACGAGATGCCCCTTGTTTTGAAGTCCTCGGTCCGATTGGTGCCTTCGAGGTGGTATCACGTCGCACTTACCGTGGATCGCAACATCGCGACAATTACGGTGGACGGGGCCCTCGTGGCCTCAAAGGATATTCTCCAACGCCAATGGGACCTTTCGAAGCCCCTCCGGCTCTCCGGATTCGCGTGGGAGCCGGCCGCTCAAAAGGGCTATTTTGGTCACCATGGATTTTTTATCGGCGAACTCAGGAATGTTTCGATCAGTGATGCCTAGAACGACTTTAACGGGAGCGCCATATCGTGGCGGGCCGTGTCTTCCGCGTGGATTCACGCTGGTGGAAATCCTCGTTGTTCTGGCCATCATCGCCGTGTTGGCCACGCTGCTTATGCCGTTGGCGCAAAGGATGTCCGCATCAGCCGCGGCGGCCAAATGCAGCAGCAATCTCCGCGAGATAGGCAAGGGCTACGCCTTGTTCTCCGCGGATAACAATGGAGATCTTCCCTACACGTGGAATGATGGTATGAGCGCGGTCACGGAGATCGGTCCTTACATCAGCGTGCCCGGGTGGTGGAGCATGATCAAAGGGGAGCCCGCGGTGGTGACCGTGTGCCCTTCAGACAATGCCAAAAGGCGCGACGGATGGCCGAGCTATGCGTTCAACATTCATCTTGGTGATTCACGCAATCCACCGAGGAGAAAGAGGGTCGTTTTCGCAAATCCGTCCAAGCTCTGCGTGGCCGGCGACGGGCCTTCAGACGGGCGGGGAGACTTGTTTCTCATGGATAGCCAGGATCGCAATGCCGACAGCAATAGCCAGAGCTTCCAGTGGGAGACCCGCCATTCGGGAGGCGCGAACGTGCTGTTCCTGGACGGGCATGTGGAGCTCATGAAAGCGCCGTTTCCTTACGGGTCGACCAACTCGTTTTGGCACTGATAATGGGGCCCGCGGAGTGAACATCACGATCGACCAAGGTATTGAGGCCTTCCGCTGCGCCACGATGCCGGATGGCTTTTTCGAGCTCCTGCCGCAGGATGCGGTTCGCTTCTCGAAGTTTCCGGTCACGACCAAACACAACGCCATCTGGGACTTCGGCTTTGGTCACGGCGGCACGATGTATGCGGCACTCTGCGGCGAGCTCGGCAATGCCGTCGATGTCCAGCTCTACGAATACGACCGCCGGAGTGGGGAGTTGACGCGCTGTTTCGACGGCGGCCGGGAAACGATGGCCGATCCCCGGATGATCCCGCCGAGCAAGATCCACACTTCGATTGCGCCGATCCGCGACGGCAAGGTGATCATGACGACGCACACGACGTCGCGGAGTGTGGAACATCCTTACTGGCTCTTCGAACAGCACTACACACACCAGTGGGAGGGTTTCCCCGGCTCGCATGTTCTGGTGTGGGATCCGGCGTTACGGACCTGCGTCGATCTTGGCGTCCCGGTGGCCCGCGACAGCATCTACGGCGCAGCCTATGATGCCAAAAATCACGCGCTCTGGTTCACCACGTTCCTGCGTGGGCATCTTTACCGCCTCGATCTGGAAAGCCGCAAGGTGCGGGACTTCGGCCAGATCTCGGAGTTCGGCTCCTATGCGGTCATCAAGGACCCGCTGGGCAACCTTCTGACCTCCTCCCGATCCGGCCATGTCTTTCATATCAATGTGGATGACTGCCGAATCACGGACCTTGGTGTGGTGGCCTTTGAACCGGAACCCAATCCGCTTTGGCAAGCCCACCGGCTTTTTGCCCATCACGCGGCCATGCCGGACGGACGCCTCCTGTTGAGTTTTCATTTCAGCGACCGGCTTTACGCTTTCGATCCGGCCACCTTGCGCAGCGAGCGCCTCGGGGATTTTCGTCCGCCCTCTTTCATCGCTGCCGCGCCATGGATGTCGCAGAAGGGGCTGGCTTTTGATTCCAAAGGAATCCTCTGGGAGGCCACCATGTGCCCGATCAATGTCGCCGCAGGTTCGGTTGCGCACCTTCATCGCTGGGACATCATGGGCGGTGGGGAGCCTGAGTATGTCGGTATGCTCGGCACTCCGGATCGCGTTACCTCCTGCATCAGCGAGATGCACATGGATGCCGATGATGTTCTTCACCTCGGCGATACCAACCACGGCGAAGACATGCCCGGCATCCTGGCCGTGAACACGCGGGCTTTGCGGCGACAAAATGGGGATGGACCCTTTCTCCGCGGCGAGCGGGTGCGTGACGTCACTGCTTACATTCTCTACGCCGACGGTAGGGAGGCTTATCCCGCGGACGACTTCGATCGGGCCGCTGCGCCCTACGCCGCACTCTTGCGCGAGATGGATGAATACGGGGAGTTCCTCGAACACCATGGTTGCTCGCGGGTCCGCGCGGAGGAAACCCATGTCATTCGACTTTGGGACCATTTCGGACGCGGTAAGCCCTCGCGAGTGCTGAACCTCGAATGGATCTCTCCGGGTGAACTGGTGTTTGCTTTGCCTTCGGGAAACTGCCGGGCCGGGGCGGAGTCTGGATTTCAAACCTGCGAAAGAACGGATCACCTTTTTGCTCCGAAGACCGTGATGCCGCCGGTCCTCAAAGACGCGCGACCGCCCTCACGACAGGGAAGGCAATTCAAGAGCGCGATTTCCGCTTGGGCACCATGGGAGGACGATTCATGGATCGTCGGCACCGAGGACGGATGTGTCGCTTTGTTTCATGCCGAAACGGGAAACACCTTTGCGCTCGGCGCGGTCGGGGTTCACGGCCCGGTGCATCAGATCGCCGTGGCCAATGGTCATGCCTTCGGCGTCTCCGGCGATCCGAACGACCTCGGACACGTTTTCCACTACGACGATGCAACCGGTTTGCGTGAGTTGGGGCGACTTTTCTTCAAGCCCGCCGAGGGACCGGTTTTCAGCAGCACGCAGCCGATCGGCATCGCGGTCTCGCCCGATGCAAGCCGCGTCGCCGTCAGCGTGGCCGACGCGCTCGGCTGCATCTACGTCTATCAAAACGTGTTTCTCGATACTTTGTAAGCAAGCGTGCCCCCCACACTAGTTCCTATGAATTCGCATAGAAGAAACGCTCTGATTCAAACTTTGTGTGCGGTCATTTCCCTCGTGCTAACGCAGACGGGTCTGGCGCAAACCGGCTCCTACGACTGGAACACGGCCTCGGCACTGGGTTCATACCCAGGCATCAAGCGGGCCTTGGTTACCACGAGCAGCCCGCGGACCCTGCGAATGCATTGTCTGAAGATCGATACCACCACACCGGGCCTCAGGTTTTACGCGAGTCCCCAGAGCGGGTCTCTCGAAACCACAACGCAGACAACGCGTCAGTTCATCACCCAATCCCACACGGACGGCATGCAGTTGGCGGCGGCCATCAATGCGAACACATGGAGCACCTATGTAAGCGGCGACTGGAATACCTCGAAAGCGGCGGAGGTCACCGGCCTGGCGATTGCAGAGGGATCGTTGGTTTCGCCCGGCCACGGCACCCCAGCGTTTCTGGTCGATAAAACGGGAACCGCTTGGATTGCCCCGAATTCCTTTGCCGGGGGAGAGGATCCCGATGATCTCCAGACGGCCGTGGAAGGCGCCTGGCATCTTTACGTCCTGCAGGCAGGCAGCACGGTCGCCGGAGACACAGGCCTGAATCCGCGCACAGGGATCGGCGTCTCACAGGATGGGCGCTACGTTTACTTCTTAACCGTCGATGGACGGCAACCTGCCTCGGAAGGGGTCACCACCGAGGAGCTCGGAGCCTTCTTGAAATGGTTCGGAGCATGGGACGGAATCAACATGGACGGAGGCGGCTCGACCACCATGGCATGGCGGAACCCAAGCACCTCGGCCAGCGAGCTTCTGAACAATCCCCGCGGATCGGGCTCTTATAGTTTTTCCAACTCGGAGCGCTATGTCGCGGTCAATCTCGGCGTTTACTATGCGCCCGATGGCTACGATGCGTGGGTAGCTGGTTTCGCTTGGGGCTCGCATTCCAGCGCTCAACCCTCGGATCCCGACGCCGACGGATTGACAAATCTGGCGGAGTACGCGCTCGGCGGCAACCCGCTCGGAGCGGGATTCTTTCCCGCCGATGCTTCCGCCGCGCAAATGGTCTTCAGCGACAATTTCACGGGAAGCAGTTCCAGCAGTCTGAGCGGACAAGCCACCACCACCGGGGGGGGGACATGGGATGGAGCCAGTGATGACGCGATTAAAGCCGATGGTCGCTTTGCCGGCACTGGGCAGAAATGGCTCAATTGGACTCCAAGCAGCGGCTACGTTTACGAGCTGAAGGTCACCATCAACCAAACGAGTGGTGACTGGGCGGGGCTCTTGTTCAAGCCCACTGCCGGAGCCCCGATTTGGACCGGTTTCGGCGGCAGCGGCGTCGGAACGATGCTGGATGTTGATGAATCTTGGCCCGGCGTCGGCGGCATCGGCGCCAATGGCTCAGGAACCTACATGATCCGGCTGGACACCACCGGAGCCAATTGGACGACCAGCTACTTCTTCAACGGGACCCAGAAAGGCTCCACTTACACTTGGGCCACGCCTCCAGCCATCAATGGAGTGGGCATCATCTCATACAACAACACAGGAACGTCCATCGGCTCTTTCAGCAACTTTTCCCTGACGGCCTATCAAGCCTCAGCGCCAACTTCTCCCGCGCCGGTCTTGAGCACTGCGTTGAACTCCTCGTCGCTTCGTCAGACCACCACCATCGTGTATCTTCCCGCCGGCAACGTCGCTACGCATGGCATCCTCGCCGCCGCATGGGGTGGAGCTCCCCTCCAGGCAGGAAACCTCGCGCAAACTGCTACCGTCACGCAACTGGCGGGAGGACTGGCTTTTGGTAGCCAGATCAAAAACATCAACGACGGGTTGATGGTCAGCAACGCCGGCAATCTCGAAAATACTACTCACTCGACGGTTTTCACCAGCGGGTCGCAGGTTATGTTCACGCTCAACGGCACCTATGACATCGCTAGGATTGAGTCGTTCACAAGCTACCAAAACACTCGGACCGGACAGAAATACTCGGTATACACATCGAGCGACAACGGAGCTAGTTGGACCCTTTTGACCTCGGTGAACCACGCCAACGCGGGAGGCAATGATGTTTGGGATTCGCGCCGTGTCTCGATCAGAAACACCGCCGCGGGTGCGGCGATTGCCAGGAGCGTGAATGCCCTGAGGTTCGATTTCTCTGATCCGAGCGGAGGCAATGGCACAGCTGTCTGCAGCGAGATCGCCATCTATCCGGCCTCCGTCGCTCCCGATTCACTTGCCGTGACATTTCGTCGAACGCGGGCCGATGTGGCCTACACCGTGCAGGCTTCTGACAATTTGGGAAGCTGGACCGATGTGGCGGTGAATCCCGGGAAATCCGGCACTACTGTCATTTATCCGGACTCGGTGGACGTTTCCTCCCAACCTTCCCGTTTCCTGCGTCTGAAAATGTCGCGATGATGCCGCAGAGACGACTCTTTTTGAACCTTCCCCATGACAAAGCCGGACGCCGCTCCCGATAAACTGCATTTCAGCTTTCCGATTCCCCGTTGGGACGAAGGCATTCCCCTTGGCAACGGTCTGCTCGGCGCGATTATCTGGGGCGACAGTCGCGAAATCGCTCTCTCGCTGGACCAGGCAATGCTCTGGGACGAACGGACTCCCGAGGCCTATGGGCGGAAGAGTTGGAACTTTGATCGGATGCTACGGCTGATCCGGGCGAAGAAATGGAAACAGGTGATCGGGGAATTCGAGTCCCCGGCGCATGATCCTTGGCCGACGAAATTCCGGGCCTGCCGGCTCATCCTCTCGCTTCCAAAGAACGATGCATGGACGCGGGCCGAACTCGATATTTCCACGGGTGAGGCCGTCCTCCACTCGCGCCGGGGCAGAGTTTCGATCGTCTGCGATGAGGCCTTGCCGCTGCTGGCACTTCGCGCGACGGGAACAAGCCTGAAGCATCGTCTCGAGTTCCCCGATTACCGCAAGCGCGACGGGGAGACTGTTCTCGCCGACAGCCTGCGGGCGCTCGGGTACCCGGCGGCATCGCACGGGCGCCGTGGAAAAACCGAATTTTGCGTGCAGAAAGTCAGCGGCGGCCGGCAGGCCTCGGTCAGCGCCGTGCGATACCGCAAGGACGGCGATTCCATTGAGTTGCTGACCTATATCAGTGGGTTGGGAGATCCTGTTGCAATGACCGACGAGGCTTGCGTTGCGGTCAACCCACCCGGAAACGGCGGATTCGCGGTCATCAGGCGAAAAAGCATCGCATGGTGGAAACGCTTCTGGTCGCGCTCGCGGGTCAGTATCTCGCACGAAAAAATCAACCGCCACTACCAGCTGGTTCAGTATTTCCTCGGCAGCTGCTCTCGCACCGGGGCGCCTCCGATGCCGCTGCAAGGCGTTTGGACGGCGGACGAGGGAACGCTGCCGCCGTGGAGGGGCGACTACCATCACAACCTCAACACGCAGTTCACCTATATCTCTTACCTCTCCAACAACCGGCTCGACGAAGGTTTGGCTTTTCTCGAGCACATGTGGAAAGTGCTGCCGAAGCACCGCGAGCTCGCGTCGCGGTTTTTCCAGGCACCCGGCGCCTTCGTGCCTTGCGCGATGTCGCTGGCGGGGGAATTGATCAGCGGTTGGGTGCCCTACACCTTCAACCTCACCAACGGGTCGTGGGTGGCTGAGATGTTCCACCGGCATTGGAAATTCACCCGCGATGAAAACTTTCTCCGCGAGCGGGCTTATCCTTATTGCGTGGCGCAGGCGGAGTTTCTTCTCCACTGGCTCAAGCCTGATCCGGAAACAGGTCGGCTTGTCCTCCCGCTGTCGAGTTCAGCCGAGATCTATGACAACACTCCGCAGTCTTATCTCCCGGCCAACTCGAACTACGACCACTTCCTCATGCTGAAGCTCTTCAAGGACCTCGAGGAGATGAGCGCGGCGCTGGGGCAGAAGAAGGAGAGCGCGAAGTGGAAGCGGCACGCCAAATCATTGGGTGGACCGGCGCTGGCCCGCATCCCATCGCCCGACGGACTGATCCGTGGCGAGGTGCTGGGCCTCGCTCCGGGGCTGCCGCTGGACCGCTCGCACCGCCATCACGCGCACCTGATGGGCATCTACCCGCTTAACCTGCTGCATCCCGTCAACGGCGCGAAGGAAAAGGATCTCATCGCCGACAGTCTCCACCAGATCGATCTGCTCGGCACCGGGGAGTGGGTGGGCTACAGTTTTTCCTGGTATGCGGGGCTGTGCGCCCGGATCGGAAACGGAGGCGCGGCGATCTCGATGCTGGAGCGCTATCTTGATGGATTTGTTTCGCCGAACGGGTTCCACCTCAATGGTGACTTCAAAAACCTCGGATACTCGGTTTACAAATACCGACCCTTCACGCTCGAAGGCAATTTTGCCGCCGTCCAAGCAGTCAACGACATGCTGCTTCAAACCATCCATGGCATCATCCATGTCGGTTACGCGCTTCCGAAGGGCCTGGCCGCTTCTTTCGAGAGCTTGCGCACCTCGGGTGGGTTTCTGGTTTCCGCGAATATCAACGAACGGGGCGAGACCGTCTCCCTGCAGATTCAAAGCACGGTCGGTGGCGTTTGCCGTATTGCCAACCCTTGGCATAGGAATCGCGTGGTCATCGCGTCCATCCGACGCACGCGGTCGCGCCGGGGCAACACGCTGGTTTTCGAGACCGATGCCGGGACGACCTACCGAATCTTGCCGGCTTGACGTCACGAGCGATTTAGAGGAGTAGGCTGTTCCGGTTTCTGCAAAAAGTTCATGTTGCACAGCCAACCCTCCCTGATGGCAGTCCGCTCCAAAGCTGAATGCCGCGCTCTGGAAGCGGGGCATGGGCAAAGGCCGTCGGCCGCGGGCCGCGCCCACTGTGAAATTCCACTTGCCTACGGCTGAGAGTGGCATAAAGATAACGTCAACATTTTGTTCGCCCAGAGGTTCAGCGCGAATTTTCAGACTAACCCCAAGAGCCACTATCCCCCATGAGAATACTGTCAATTACTTCCCACCCGGCAATTCAACTCGTTAGCGCCCGGACCATCGCATTCACCGCCGCCATCCTCCTGTTTTCCAGCAGTCAATCCCAGGCGCAAGAGGTGGTGATCTTCAGTGACTCCTTCGCCGGCACTTCTTCAGAGAGCTTGGGTGGAAAAACCACCACCACCGGTGGCGGGGTCTGGCAGGTCCCCGGTGTGGACGATGCGATCAGGGCCGACGGCAGCTTTTCCGGCACGGGCCAGAAGTGGCTCGATTGGACTCCAAGCCGCGGCACCGTTTACGAGTTGAGGGTCACGATCAACCAGACGAGCGGGAACTGGGCAGGACTTTGCTTCAAACCCGCAGGCACACCTCCCGATGGGAATCCCATTTGGGCGGGGTTCGGCCCGACGGGCGTTGGAACGATGCTGGATATTGACGAATCCTGGCCAAACGTGGGCGGCATTGGCGCCAATGGCTCCGGAACCTACATGATCCGGCTGGACACCACTGGCGACAACGGCTCCGGAGGCGGTTGGACTACGACGTATTACTTCAATGGAGTCCAGAAGGGCGCCACCCACACTTGGACCACGAATCCGTCCATTGATGGAGTGGCCATCATTTCCTACGACAACTCAGGAACATCCACCGGATCCTTCAGCAGTTTCGAACTCAAGAGGACGCCTGTCATCTATTCCGACACGTTCAACGGAAGTTCCGCCAACAGTCTGAGCGGGCAAGTCACCACCACGGGTGGCGGAATCTGGGACGGGGCGAGCGACGACGCGATCAAGGCCGATGGCAGCTTTGTCGGCACGGGGCAGAAATGGCTCAATTGGACTCCGAGCAATGGCCTTGTTTATGAACTCAAAGTTACGATCAACCAAACAAGCGGCAACTGGGCGGGGCTCTTGTTCAAGCCCGCCGCCGGGGCCCCGATTTGGGCCGGTTTCGGTCCAACGGGCGTCGGAACGATGCTGGATGTTGATGGGTCTTGGCCCGGCGTCGGCGGCATTGGCGCCAATGGCTCCGGAACATACATGATCCGGCTGGACACCACCGGCGATAACGGCGTCGGAGGTGGTTGGACCACGACATATTACTTCAATGGAGTCCAAAAAGGCGCTGCCTACACCTGGCTCACGAATCCGTCCATCGATGGGGTGGGAATTGTTTCATACAACAACTCAGGGACGTCCACGGGGTCCTTCGGCAATTTCGAACTCAAAGTTCAAGAAACATCGCCCGTGATCTATTCCGACAGGTTCACGGGAAGTTCTGCCAACAGTCTGAGCGGACAAGCGCCTACAACGGGTGGCGGAATCTGGGGCGGCCCGAGTGATGATGCAATCAAGGCCGATGGCAGCTTTGTCGGCACGGGGCAGAAATGGCTCAATTGGACTCCGAGCAGCGGCTACGTCTACGAACTTGAGGTCACGATCAATCAGACGAGCGGCAATTGGGCAGGGCTCTTGTTCAAGCCCACCGCCGGTGCTCCGATTTGGGCCGGTTTCGGCGGCAGCGGCGTCGGAACGATGCTGGATGTTGATGAATCTTGGCCCGGCGTCGGCGGCATTGGCGCCAATGGCCCCGGAACATACATGATCCGGCTGGACACCACCGGTGATGACGGCGTCGGAGGTGGTTGGACCACGACATATTACTTCAATGGAGTGCAGAAAGGCGCGACTTGGCTGTGGACTACAAATCCAGCCATCGATGGGGTGGGGATTATTTCATACGACAATTCGGGAACATCGATCGGATCCTTCAGCGACTTCGAACTGAGATACGGCGCGAATGTCCCGCCTTACCCGACCTACGCCTCGTGGGCCGCATTGAATGTCGGCGGCCAACCGGCCAATCTTGTCTACAACAACGACGGTGTGCAAAACGGCATCAAGTTCTTCATGAACGCACCGCCAGGATTCACCGCCAATCCTTCCCTCGTCGGCCGCACGGTGACTTGGCCCAATGGCGGCAACATGCCCAGTTCTGCCTACGGCAGTCAATTTGTAGTGCAGACCTCCAGCGATCTGGTGAACTGGACCGATGTTCTCGTTAGCGACCCCAACCTTTCAAACTCTGCCGGCGCCGTTTCCTACACATTGTCGGGCACAAGCAAGCAGTTCACCCGCCTCAAGGTGACGCCGGACTGAGGCGCGCCTCACATGACGGCAAATCGCTTGTATGCCGATTGATGAGAGGCGCCGGGTTCTCGCCTTCCCGCGTCACGAATCGACCTCTCTTCCGTGGCTATGACAACGACTGTGCCGCAACCGCCTTCGCAGTCGGGCAGGCGGCGGGGGCAAGCAACCTGCAGCGGAGTTGCCGCCATCGGTTCGGCGTCATGTTGCGATGAATGTCCGACGCGCGCCCGAGTCGTGTTCCGGCAAGGCGGACGGAAGAGCGGATGGTTGAACCGTGTCCGCATCAAAGGCGTCCCGGCGTCACTGGCTCTGCTGCTGGCCACAAGCCCGCGTCTGCTCGCCTCGCCGGACACCACGTATGAAACCGGGGGTGGGCCCTCGGCGATTTACGCCGATTCTTTCTCCGGAAGTGCGTCGGCATCATTGCATGGAAAAACGACCACCCACGGAGGTGGCGTATGGGGGAACTATAACTTCCCGAATCTCCAGGCAGATGGCGGATTCTCCGGCACTTTCCAGAATACCCTGCCGGTCACCATCACCGGTGGAAACATCTACGAACTCCGTTCGCACATCACCTTCGGCGGCACAGACGGTTGGGGCGGTATTACCTTTTCCGGAAACGCCAATCCCGTCTGGAGCGCGTTTTCCCCGCCCTATTTCGGCACCATGCTCACGGTCGGGGAGATCTGGCCGAAAAACGCGGCCAATCTGTCCAATCTCGGAACAGGTGACTATACGATCCGCTTGGATACCACCCGGCCCGATTGGTCCGTTTCCTATTACTTCAATGGGGTGCTGAGGGATTCGTATTCTTGGACCAACGGCAATCCAAGCATCACCCATGCCGGGCTTGTTGGATATGACGGCTCGAGCGGCGGGAAGTTTGACCGGTTCTCGTTCACCAAGACCGACCCCGCAGCGCTGTATGCGGTGAGCCAGTGCGATGCGGCGGATGTGAGCAGCGGGGCGGCCGCCGTCTGGTCGATCCAGAGCGGAGAGGGGATCTTCGGCTCGTCATTGGCCAAGATCAATGATGGCAAGTTCATCGCTGATGCCGCCAACCGGGACAACAGTGCCGAATGCTTTGTTCCGGCAGACGGCACAGTGGTGAGCGTTACCTTTCCCGATGGGGCGGACATCCTTTCCGTCACCACTTACGCGGCAAGCGGATCAGGCCAAGTGCGTTCGGGGCAGAACTACACCTTGGAATACGCCAAGACCAACAGCAGCGAGTTTATGCCGCTGGTGGACTATCTCAACGTGCTCGATCCGCAGAACATCGATGCGCCGAGCACCTCGACAAAAGTGAGTCACGCATTCACCCCCGGCGTGCTGCGGGATGTGGGAACACTCCGCTTCACCTTCCACAATGTCGGGGCCGGCGATGGCGAGACCATGTATCGGGAAATCGACGTGACAACCCTTGCTGATGGGAGCCCTTTCCGGTTTCAGGGCACGGCTTTGGAGCCCGGCATCGCCGCCGAACTCGACTCGTGGATCCAGGCTCTGAATCTCTCGGAGGTCTCATACCAGGATTATCAAAGGATCGGGAATTGGGACTATTCCATCCTGCCGAAACAGCAGGATGAAACGCTGGGGGTGCAAGTCACCGGAGAGGATTCGCAGCGGGGCTTCATTCTCTACTCCCGCCCTGCCCATGAATTGATCTTCCCCTACAGCAAGCCCCGGAGCCGGGTAACGGAGGTGCAAGTCTCGGCAGCCCTTGGCGAATACAAGCCGGTATCGATCGGTATCTGGAACATGAACGGAGCTTCCTCACTCCGTTTTTCCGCGACTCCCTTGACCAACACCGCATCGGGCGAGCAGATTCCCCCGGAGAATGTCGAGTTCCGCTCCACCGTCATGTTGCCCCAACTGCAAAGCGAGCGGGGGGTTTACTTTCGGTTTCCTGCGGCGCTCGAACGGAATACAGAAACAACCCTCCCAAGCGGGGAATCAGGCCAATTCTGGCTGACCATGCATGTTCCGGCGTCCACAACGCCGGGCACCTACACATCGAATCTGACGGTCTTTAGATCAGGCGGCGGGACTGCGACCGTTCCTGTGATTCTCACCGTGCTGCCCTTCCAACTGGACGAGGCGGCGGTTGATCTCTCGATGTGCTTCCTGATCGAGGATTACCCCGAGCTGTATCCGGAGAACCTCGACCTTTACATGGGCGACATGAAGGCCCACGGGCTGAACTCGCTTTGGTCCTGGCCTATCGGCCATGTCACCATGACACCGTCTGGTCTGCAGGCGGACTTCACCCGGGCCTCCGCCCAAGCCCCGGGAACGCAAAAATTCGCCCATTCTTTTCAGGAAACCATGGAGGCTTATCGACGGGCGGGCTTCAACAAGCCGTGGATTTACGGCTCTTTGGATTCGCTGCTGCTCATTCTTTACCACGCCGGCCGGGCGGACCCCGAAGATCCGAATTCCGCCTTGGCCTACGTGGTTGATTATACCAGCCAATTGCGGGCTTTCTCCCAGCACTATCGCTACCCCGAGTTCGATTTATTGCTGATCGACGAACCGGGCCTCTATCCGGGGCGGCTGGCGTCGACAGTCCAACTGCATGCCAACATGCACGCGGCTTTCCCCCAGCAGAGAATGGTTTTGGATTGCGCGCCGACTTCCGACGAAGACCTCCAACTCGCGGTCTCGCTCGACAGCATTCTTTACGCGGATCCGAATCTCGTGCGCAAAGATTTCTGTGACCAAAACAGCATTGATTTCGGCAATTACAATTCCGGATCGGGCGGCAGAAACCCCCTGATCGACCGGTTTTGCCATGGCTTTTGGGCGGTGAAGGCCGAGTTGCAGGCGGTGAGCAATTGGGTTTACGCATGGAGATACAGTCCGCATCTCCCGGGGAACCGCTACGTCTTTCCCGCCGGCGATGGTCCGGTTCCCACGCCGGCTTGGGAGGCGGTTCGTGTCGGGATCTATGACCAGAGGTATTTGCTGACCTTCCAACGACTGGTCGATGAGTTATCCCGGTCGGACAGGCAGGATGTCAGGGGCAGTGTCGCGAACCTCCAGGCGCAGGTGAACGAGCTGCTTGCGCCGATCCCCGTGGATCGGTCCGATCGCAACGCTTTCCTCGAGTCTTACCCGCAGTCTGGCTTGGAGGATATTCGCCAAGTTCTTTCGAGTGGAATTGTCCAGCTTCTCCAGCTGCAAGCGGCAGAGGGAGCCTTCTACGCCGCGTGGGCGGTGGTCAATGCCGGTGGCCAGACCGCCAGCCTGGACTGGGACAACGACGGCGTCCCCAACGGCGTGGAGTTCTTCATGAACCTTGCCCCAGGCTTCACTGCCAATCTCGCCGTGGTCGGCGGCGCAGTGACTTGGCCCAATGGTGGCAACATGCCGAGTTCCGCCTACGGCACCCAATTTGTGGTGCAGAGGTCGGCCGATCTGGTGAACTGGAACAATGTCCCCGAGAGCGACCCCAACCTTTCCAACAATGCCGGTTCCGTTTCCTACATGTTGACGGGCGCGGACAGGCTGTTTGTTCGCTTCAAGGTCTTATTGGATTAGGAGCGGAGAGCGGTAACGCGCGACGCACCTTTCGGTCACGGCGATGAGTGGGAAACTTCTTGCCGGGTGGTGCGGGGCCGCCGCAATCCCGCGTCATTCCGGACGGGATCCCCACAACCGGCGCGAATTGACGAGTAGGGCCAGGCAAAGGGCGAGGGAAAGCGACATTCCAATCGGCGCGAAGGCCCAGCCAATCCGGTCTCCCCACCAGCCCTGGATCAGTGACGTGAGCCCTCCCGCCACGAGTCCGCCAAGCATCGAGGCAAGGGCATTGAGCATGGCCAGAGCTCCGCAGAATTGCCCGTAGCGCTCCTTGGGAAAAACATACATATGCAGGGGCATGGCTGCTCCCTGGAAGACGCTCAATCCGACTGTGGTCACCAAAACAGCGAAGCCCATGACCCAGAAGGACGTCCCTGCAGGCAGGTCGGGGGCAAACAGGGGCAGGTAGAAAGATTGGCCAGCGGTGAGAAGGATGAGCCCGGCTATGGCCACGGCGAACGGCCGGAACCGGTCCACCAGCACGCCCACGGGGTAGGAGGTCAGCGCGGAAACGGCGCTGGCGATGCCCATGAGCATGCCGATTTCGGCGTAGCTTACCCCCGCATTGACACGCATGACCTGCATGAACGCGTTCCAAGCCATGGCGAAAGCGAACGCCCCGTTGAACAACGCATAGGTCCGGAAAAACGGGGTGCTGAAACATTCCTTGAGGAGGAGCGCGGCCGTGTGGAGCGGATGCCGCGAGTCGAGGGATTCCGGTTCCGGGTAAGTTCCCTCGCGGACTTTTAGGCACATCAAGCCGAAGCCCACCCCGTAAACCAGCGCGCTCAAGGCGAAGATCTGCGGTGCATTCCCGTCTGCGCGCGGGAAAACAAAGAAATGAAAACAGGCCCCGGCCGCGATGGACACGATGCGGAACAGCCCCAGAAACCGCCCCATGCGCGGCTCGGGAACGACATCGTTGAAAAGATAATAATACACGGACGCCACCACCATGTGGGCCACCTGGAAGGCGACGATCATGAAGCCCAAGACGACAAGCCGGCACGTCTCGAACGACCACATGGAGCCGACCAGCCACTGCAAGGCATGCGCGACGGGCTCGGCGCCGGCGATCCCGAGCAGGAAGAGCACGACAAAGGGAGTCGGAACGAGAAGAAACGGAATGCGACGCCCCCACTTTCCCCGGTGCCGGTCGGACCAGACGCTGACCAGCGGGGTAATGACAAAATTCAAGAGCGCTGGGATCGTGGTGACAAAGAGGCCTATGATGATGGCCGGAGCCTTCCATTGGGTCATGAGGAGCGGCAGCACAGCCGCAACAACGACTTCCATGAACTGGAGGCAGAAGTCGCCCCAGAGAATCCAGAAAAAGAGCGAGAACAGGGTCTTTTTGTTGTAAACGAGACTGCCCCGCGTAAAGGCGGAATCCTGGCTCGTGCCGCTCATTTCCGGCCGGTGCAATTCACTCCGCGCCAGCGGACGTGCAGGGACGGCGGCAATGGGGCATGCCTCGTCCGGATTTGCAATGTCATAGTCTCTCCCGGAAGAAGGGTGACCCAATTCTCGTCAAAATGGCAGGATTCCGGCGAAACGTCCTCGGCGGAAAACCGCACCCAAAGCGCGGGCACGTCGGAGGTATTCGTCACCCGGATGGCGTTGTCTTCGCGCGTCACCGAGAGTCGGGCCTGGGGCAGGGCGCGCACCTCTTCGCTGTCGTGCCACGCGAAGTTGAAGGGATAGAACTCCCGGCTGATCAAGCGGTGCTCCGCGTCGAGGAGCGAGGTTGTGAGGCCGAAAAATCTCCGGTCCGGCTTTTGCTCGAAGTCGAGATCACAGGGAGTAAGGCCGCACTGTTCGAAGAGCGGGAACAGGTAGCCAATGCCGTTCAGGTCGATGGATTCCAAGGAGGATCCCGTGGGGATGGGCCGGGTGGAGGTGGAGAGTTTGATCTTGGCGCCGGAGCGGAGCACCGTTCCGTCCCGTTCCGGTCCGAGTTCCATGATCGGTCGCAGGTCGCTGCCGTGGATGGTAATCCGGACCGAATAACCGCGCAATGTCCGCCCGGATTCGTTGACCACCCACACACCCGAGCGGATGCGCTCGCGGAAATCGAGTTCGGGCGCGAGGTAGCGGAAGTTGACTGCGACCGGGGCAAAGGCCCTCTTGAGGAAGTAATAAAGCGCGCGGGGCGTTCCGAAGTAATCCACGGCACCCCAACCGAACATGGCCTGCTGGTCATTCCAGCACCAGACGAGCGAGCCCGCGCAGTGGAAAAGCCGGCTCCGCCAGTTGCCGATCTGTGCGCGGACGGCGAAGCCGTTGAACAAATCCGAGTAGTAGCAAAGCTCGTCCCAAGAACCATACGGCGCAGCACCGGCGCTTGTGCCACGGGGCGGGAGGGAACCTTCCATGAATTCCTGGGACCACGGTGATGTGTTGATTTTCCGGAGGTGGACATCCGGGGTCGGAGGCCACGCTTTGCCCGTCGAGGGCAGCAATTTTTCCGCCAGTCCTTCGGAGCAGACGAAAGCGGAGTGTGACCCGCTGTTGAACTCGACGCTGAATTTCGGTTCGGCCACGAGGGCTCCGGCCAAGGCGTCGAGTGCCGAAGAGCGCCGACCGTAGTGCTCATACTCGTCGGTCAGGCCCGCCCTGAGAAGATACGAGCTGGCAAAGTATCTTCGCCCGGGGTCTTCCTCCCCTGCGATTTCGCCGCCCAGAGCGGTGAGATCGTCCATCGCGCTGCCAACGACCTCGCACTGGCGGAGTTCGTTGCCGCCCATCCATGCCGCGAGGCAGGTGCGCGGTCGCAATTGGCGGATCAGTGTCCGCACTTGGCGGGAGTAAACCTCGCGGTCGACATCGTCGGCTTGCACGGAGTTGGCCACGGGAAAGTCGTGCAGGACGAGTATGCCCATGCGGTCGCAGAGGTCGTAGAAGACATCCAACTCCTTGGCATAACCGCCCCAGAAGCGCATGACGTTGACATTCGCCTCTTTGGCCAGGAGGAGGGCGCGATGGTAACGCTCCGCGGCGTGGCGAAAATCCAGCGTCTTGTCGAGCGTCGGCCAGTTTCCTCCCCGGGCGAAGACGGGCAGGCCATTGACAACCAGAGTCAAGTCGACATCGGTTCCCGGGTTCCGTCCCCATTCGATCGTGCGGATGCCGGCTTTGCGGCGCAGGGGTAGGCCTGTTCTGGCGCTTGCCTCGAGTTCGTAGAGCGGCTGGTCTCCCGATCCGTTCGGCCACCAGAGCTGGGCGGACTCGAGCGCAGTGGTCACTTGGAACCGGCCCGAGAGATCCGTTGTCGCAGATCCCTCCCAGCAGAGGCCTCCGTCCGGATCTCGCAGACGGATACCCACAGTTTCGCCGCCCGACGGCCCGTGCAGATGTCCTTCCACCAGCAAGGCAACTCCTGCGCCTTCGGTGCGTGTGGTCTGCATCCAGGCGTCAGCCACCGCCCCGGCCGGCCTTGTTTCCAAGCGCACCGGCTGCCAAATGCCCGCGGAAACCAAGCGGGGAAAGTCATTGCCGCCCAGCATCTGGGACGGCTTGAGGTATTTGTCGCCGCGCGGATGGTCGATCTGTTTTGGGCATCCGGCCAACAGTGACTGGCGGGTTGCTTCCGTTGCGAGATCCTCGGGCGGAAGATGGACGAGCAAGTCGTTGCAGCCTTCCCGCAGGAAGTCGGTGACCTCGACATGCGGGCCACCGAACATTCCGCGATACGTGGCGATGGACCGTCCATTCAGGAAAACCTCACACTGCGGGTCCACCCCTTCGAAAACCAGCCAGACGGGATCCTTCTGCTCGGGTGGGTTCCAGTCGAATGTCCGCTGCAGCCATTTGTGCTTTCCTTCCCACTGCATCGCTTCGATGAAGCCCCGTTCTTCGGAGATGTTTCCCAGCAGTCCGGCGTCAATCAGAGCCGCATGAATGCCTCCGGGAACTTGGCAAGGAATCCCGAGCGCCGCAGCAGGGGGTCGGGCCTCATCGGAGAACGAAATCGCCCAGTACCCGGAGAGATCGAGCGCCCCCCCCGTGAGGCAATGACCGAAGCCGCCCAGCGAGCCTTCCGCTTTCCCCTGTGTCGGCGCCTCCTTGTCTGAGCTCAGTTGTGCTGGCATGCGGGATACGGCAAGAGTTGGCGGGGGATGTCGCGGGGTTGACCGTGGGGCCGGCGCGGGTAGCATTATCTTTCCTTGAAACAGCCAACCCTTACGGACAGCAGTTGTGAATTATCGGTCGGGACGATGGTTGCGTCAACATTTTGCTCTGACACCGCCGGCTGGAGGGCCTTGATGCCGTGAAATCGAGACCTACCATTCGTGATGTGGCGGATTTGGCGCGGGTGTCCGACATGACAGTTTCGCGCGTCCTGGCCGGCAAAGCCAAGCATGGCACGGCAACAACCGAGCGTGTGCTCAAGGCGGCGGAGGTTCTCCGATATCGTCCGAACGGTTTCGCACGCCAGCTCAGGAACAGAGATCAGCCGATCGTGGGGGTGATTTTTACCCGCCTGCCCGAAAACTCGGCCACGCTCGATCTTTTCGAATCCAAAGTCCTCGGCGCGCTGGAGGCGGAACTCATCCAGAATCGTGTGCCCGTTTTACTCTCCTCGGTCAGCTCGGCGGAAATCGAGGCGGGGACGATGCCGGACATCCTGACCCAGGGTTACGTGGATACCGTTGTTTGTCTTTTTCTCGAGAACCCGGCTTATGTCGCATCTTTGGGCAGTCGGGTGCGGCATCTCGTCCATATCGGTCGCACGGATGCTTCTGTTGTCCAGGTGGACACGGACAACCGCTCCGGCGCACAAATCGCCGCCCGCCATCTTTTCGGGCTCGGTCACCGGGACATCGTGCTGGTGCGGCCCAAAGAACATGTGATCGACCACATTGAGCGCGTGGAGGTGTTTGTTTCCGAGTTTGTGGCGTTGGCCGGCGCCGAGGGAAGGATCCGGTTTGCGGAGTGCAGTGTGTGGAATAACGAGTTTGCCGACGCGGCTCTTGAGCAGGCGCTGAGCCCAAAATTGCCCGATGCGATTTTTTGCACGAACGATTTTCTCGCTCTGCAAATCTTGCGCGGCTTGAAGCTTCGCGGTGTCTCTGTTCCGCATGACGTCTCGCTGATGGGCTTTGACGACATGGAACTCGCAGCGTATTCCGAACCGCCCCTGACCACGATCACGGTCGACAAGCTGGCTATCGGGAAAAAGGCCGCAGAGCTCGCCTTGCTCGGTCTGCGGGGCGGATCGCGGTCTCCCGGCGCCCTCCATACTCTCCCAGTGCAACTCCTCGAGCGCGCTTCGGTCGCCGCAAAAGCCCGGCCCCGGTCGGTCAGAGCCTGAGCGGGCTGACGCTCCCGCGCTGCCGCCCCGGCGAGGAGTTCCCCGAATCCATTCTTTCCCAAAGAAAAAAAGTCGGGAATTGGGCTTGCACGCCTGTTTTGTGTGGATCAAAATGATAGCGTCAACATTTTCATTGCGGAATAGGTCTTTTTGACAAAACCCACTGCGGCACTGCGCGCGGACGAGTCACGCGCGATTTTAGTGTTGCCGCTCAAAATGAAATCCTACCGTCTCAACCGCCTCTTCAATGCCAAATCCGGCCGCTGCTTCGATGTCGCCATCGACCACGGATTTTTCAATCAACCCGGCTTTCTCACCGGCATCGAGGACATGGCGAGGGCCGTGGAGATCGTTGTCAAAGCCGGGCCGGACGCGATCCAGCTGACCACCGGCCAAGCGCGCCATTTGCAGAAAATTCCCGGTGGTGGGAAGCCCTCGCTCGTTCTTCGCACGGATGTGGCCAATGTCTACGGGCGCGAGCTGCCGGTCGAAGCGATGAGCGCGATGATCGAAGAGCCCAGTCTGCAAGCAGTGCGGCTCGATGCGGCCTGCATGTGCGTGAATCTTTTCCAGATTCCCGGAGCCTCGGAGGTAACGAACAGGTGCATTGAAAATATCTGCGCGCTCAAGTTGGAAAGCGACCACTACGGAATGCCCATGATGGTGGAGCCTTTGGTCTTCCGTCCGAACAGCGAGGCTGGCGGCTACATGGTCGACGGTGATCTCGTGAAAATACAGCATCTCGTCCGCCAGGCGGTGGAACTCGGGGCCGATGTGATCAAGGCTGATCCGACCGATGATGTTTCCGTTTACCGCAAGATTGTCGAGGCAGCCGGGGAAATCCCCGTTCTGGTTCGCGGCGGCGGCAGGGCGCCGGACGAGGAAATTTTGGCTCGCACCGCGGCGCTCATGGACCAGGGGGTCTCCGGCATTGTCTACGGGCGCAATGTGGTGCAACACCCGAATCCCGCTGGCATGGTCGCCGCGCTGATGGCCATCGTACACGATGGGGCGAACCCGACCGAAGCGGCGAAATTCCTCAAGTAAGGTTCCATGGGCGACACGACGCGCATCGGCATCATTGGCGGCGGACTCATGGGCCGCGAAGTGGCCAGCGCGCTGTCGCGCTGGTTTGTTTTGGAAAATTTCCCGGTCGGGGCGGAACTCACCGCCGTCTGCGATCTGGCCGAGCAGCAGTGTGAGTGGTTCCGCCGCGTTCCCTCGGTGCGTCTCCTGACCGCCGACTATGGCGAGCTTTTGGCGAGTGCGGATGTCGATGTCGTCTACGTGGCCGTGCCGCACAACCTGCACGAGACGATCTATCTCGATGTGCTCAAGGCCGGGAAAGATCTGTTTGCCGAGAAGCCGTTCGGCATCGACTTGAAAGCTGCGCGCGCCATTGCCGCCGCGGCGAAGTCCAGCGGCCGTTTTGTGCGATGCAGTTCGGAGTTTCCCTTCCTGCCGGGTGCTCAGCGGGCCTGTCAAATCGCGGGGGAAGGAAAACTGGGAAAGGTTTTGGAGATCCGTTCGGGGTTCCACCACAGCAGCGACCTCGATCCGACCAAGCCCGCGAACTGGAAGCGGCAGGTCAGCACCTGCGGTGAGATCGGCGTGATGGGGGACCTCGGCATGCACGCGGTCCATCTGCCGTTCCGGCTGGGTTGGAACCCCAAACGCGTCTACGCCCAGCTGCAAAAAATCTACCACGAGCGTCCGGACGGAAAAGGCGGCATGGCCGCCTGCGACACTTGGGACAACGCGATGCTCCACACCGAAGTGGAGATCGACGGTGACGAGGTTCCGCTCCGTTTCGAAATGAAGCGGCTTGCCCCTGGCGAGACGAACACGTGGTTCATTGAAATCCTCGGCACCGACGGCGGCGTGAAGTTCAGCACCAAGGAACCCAAGACGCTCTGGACCTTCCAACGCGGGAAAGAACAACTGTGGCAGAAGATGGACCTCGGCTTCCACGGCCCGTTTCCGACCATCACAGGAGGTATCTTCGAGCCCGGCTTCCCGGACTGCTTCCTGCAAATGTGGGCCGCCTACATCGCCGAGCGCGCGGGCAAGTTGGACGGCCGATTCGGGTGCGTGACCCCGGAGGAAGCGGTCCGCAGCCACGAACTCTTCGAGGCCGCCCTGAAGTCGCGGGAGAAGAGAGGCTCCGTCGCCCTTTAGTCCTCGACCGATGTGAAGGCTGCACAAGTTCACGGCCAAGATTTCCGGGAATTTGCCTTGGTGGCTCGGAAGTGCGGTCGTGACGAGGCTTGGTCGTCAACTATGGAAAAAATTCCGGTAAAACCCGATCTAAACTTCCTCAACAAAAACTCCCCATGAGACGCAGTGATATCAACTCGCTCCTCCGGTCCGCCCAATCCTGTTTTACAGCCCACGAATGGTCGCTCCCGCCCCGCCCTCGCTGGGATGTTACGGATTTCGGCCTCGGCGATTGGCGGAAGTTCGGCCTCGTCCTGGTGAACCTAGCGGAGGAACAGGAGTATTGCGAAAAACTAATGTATGCGCAAAAAGGCATGACCACGCCGGCGCACTGCCACGGCAAGAAAAAGGAGGACATCATCTGCCGCTGGGGTCGGCTTGTTATCCAAGTATGGGCGGGCGTTCCTGATGAGAGCGGGGAGCGGGATTTCTCCATGTCGATCGACCAAGAACCCGTGACGGTCAAATCCGGCCAGATCATCGAGCTTCCTGCGGGCTCCCGAGTAACGCTCGTTCCAGGACTTTATCATGCCTTTTATCCCCTCAGCGACGAGTGCATCATCGGCGAGGTTTCGACCGCAAACGATGACGCGGCGGACAACTTTTTCATCGATCCGGAGGTCGGGCGGTTTCCCGGCATCGAGGAGGACGAGCCGCCTGTAATCCGGCTGCTCAGCGAGTCTTGAGCGCGATCACCCAAGCCGGATCGCTTCTCGATCACCCGCCAGCCGGGCGCGACAGCGTGGTCACGGGCTTCGACGGCTTCGTCGATGAAATGATTTCCCTCGTCGCCGAGCGAAGATCGCTCGACGAGTTTGTGCCCGTGGCCGACATCGCCGAGTATGGCGCCCTTGTGTCCGCCGCCGCCGGCCACAGCAGCCTGCGCGAAATCGTTGTCACGGACGTGCATCCCGGCGGCTGCGCGGTCAATCTGGGCGACGGTCTCGCCGCCCTGGGCGTGCCGGTGGACTGCTTTGCCACGCTGGGCGAGCCCCCGCATCCGGCCTTCGCCGCCACAACCGCCCGTTTCCGTTCGGCTCATTCGTGGGGTCGTGAACCGGGGCGTACGCTGGCCTTCGAGTTTTCAGACGGCAAGTTGATGTACAGCTCGGTGCGGCAGTTACAGGAATTCAGCGCGGCGGACGTGCGGCGGCGCTTGCAGGATGGCGCCTACCAGGCAGCTTGCCGCCATGCGGGGGTGATCGCGCTGACCGATTGGAGTCTCTACCCGCACATGACGGGCGTCTGGCGTTTGCTGCAGCAGGAGGTCTTCGGGCAACTGACCCACCGTCCGAATTTCTTCTTCGATCTGGTCGACCTCTCGGGCCGTTGCTCCGACGACATCCTGTCGATGCTGGATGCCTTGACTGCTTTCGAGGCCCACGGCCCCGTCACTTTGGGGCTCAATGGCAATGAGGCGAACATCCTCGCGCGCCTGACCGGACTTGGCGAGGCGGCCACCGAGGCGGACGAGTGCCTGCGCCTGGCCGGTGAGTTACGCGTACACCTGCGTCTTGCCCATGTGATAATCCATCGGAACCGGTTTGCCGTGGCCGCCGGTAGCGACAGCCGCGGCATCATCCGAGGGCCGCATTGCGCCCGGCCCCGCAAGAGCACAGGGGCGGGGGACCGCTTCAACGCCGGTTACATTCTCGGACTTCTCGCCGGCGGCACATTGGAAGATTGCCTTGTGCTTGGCAGCGCGACGGCTGGCTACTTCGTGCGTCAGGCCCGGAGTGCGAGCCGTTCCGAGCTGCAGGAATTTCTGCGCACCTGGGAGCATCAGACTTCGGCCGCGCAGTACTGATTGATGAAGACACCTCCTTTCGAAGAGTTGAAGCTTTCCGGCGAACTGTCCACCAGTCCGGTCATGCGCCGGCTTTATGCCACCGATGCCTCGGAGTACCAGGAGATGCCGTCGGCCGTGGCGTTTCCTGAAACCGAGGAAGATGTGCGGCAAATCATTCTCTTCGCCGGACGGCACGGCATCGGGGTCATTCCGCGCACGGCGGGAACCTCGCTCGCTGGCCAGGTCGTCGGCAACGGCCTCGTGGTCGATCTTTCGCACCACTTCAATGCGATCGTGGAAATCGACCGCGCCACACGCCGCGTACGCGTGCAACCGGGCGTGGTGCGCAACGAACTGAACCTCGAACTGGCCAAGCACGGGTTGTTTTTCGGTCCCGAGACCTCGACGGCCAATCGCGCCATGATCGGCGGCATGGTCGGCAACAATTCCTGCGGATCGAACTCCATTGTCTACGGCAGCACGCGGGAACACCTTGTCTCGGTGCGCGGGTTCTTCAGCGACGGGTCCGAGGGAACGCTGCGCGCACTGGGGGCGGGGGAGTTCGAGGCCAAGTGTGCCAACGCTCCCGGTGTGGAGGGTCGCGTCTACGGACGTGTGCGTGAGCTTTTGGGCAGCGCGGACAACCGGCGGTTGATCACCGACAACTTTCCCCGCGCCTCCATCCCGCGTCGGAACACGGGTTATGCCCTCGACTTGCTCATGGATGCATCGGCGTTCGATCCCGCTTCGTCCCGTGATTTCAATTTCTGCCGCCTGATTGCCGGTTCGGAAGGAACGTTGTTCTTCGGCCTGGAGTTCGAACTGGACTGCGATCCTCTGCCGCCGCCGCACGCCGCGCTGGTCTGCGGGCATTTCGCCTCCGTGAACGAGGCCCTGCGGGCCAATCTCATCGCCATCGAACATGCGCCGTCGGCCTGCGAGCTGATCGATCGGCACATCCTCGAATGCACGAAGTCGAACCTCGCGCAGCAGCGCAACCGCGAGTTCGTGGTCGGCGACCCCGGGGCCATTCTCGTGGTGGAGTTGCGGCGAGATGACGCGCGTTCGCTGGAGCAGGGCATCGCCTCCCTGCAAACACGCTGGAAAGCCGCCGGCTACGGCTATGCGGCCCCGGTGCTGCAAGGGGAGGAGAGCGCGAAGGTCTGGGAGCTGCGCCGGGCCGGGCAGGGGTTGATGAGCAACGTGATCGGCGACGCCAAGCCGCGGGAGGTCGTGGAGGACACGGCGGTGGATGTCCGCGACCTGCCCGATTACATTGCCGAATTCAACGCCGTGCTCCTCGAAAAATACGGCATCGGTTGCGTGTACTACGCCCACGCGGGATCCGGCGAGTTGCATACCCGTCCGCTTTTCAACCTCAAGACCGAGGAGGGGCTCAAGACCTTCCGCGACGTGGCGACCGACATCGCGCATCTGGTCAAAAAATACCGGGGGTCCCTGAGCGGGGAGCACGGGGACGGGCGGCTGCGCGGCGAATTCATACCGCTCATGGTCGGCGACGAGTGCTATGACATGATGAAGGAAGTCAAGG
>CAMCXK010000034.1 GCA_945883435.1 Chthoniobacter flavus
CCAGCATGATATTCGCAGGCTTGAGATCGCGATGCACCAGGCCGCTATGGTGCGCGGCGGCTATGCCATCGAGGCACTGGCGGGCGATTTCAAAAAATTCCGGCACCGGCAGTGGACCCCGGCGCACGGTTTGTTCCAGCGTTTCCCCTTGGACGAATTCCATGACCATGTAGGGCGCATCGCGGTCGGTGCCGATGTCGAAAACCGAAACGATGTTTGGATGGCGGATCGATGCCAGGCACATCGCCTCCTGCCAGGCGTTGCGAATGTCCTCATCCGGACGGGCGGCGTGGTGAAGACGCTTGATCGCCACCGTGCGCTTGAGTTGGGTGTCCCACGCCGTCAAAACTTCACCCGCTCCGCCTTGTCCAAGCACCGCCTTGAACTGGTAGCGCGCGGCCAGGGCAGGGGATGGGGCTGGGTCGTTCATCAAGCGGCGAAAAATAGACTCTCCGCACGGTTGCCGGTGATCTTGGGAATTGTGACAATTTCGTCACCTGTGACGGTTGTTCCCGGAAACGGATTTTTTTAGACAGGAGGACAGTCAGGCCCAAAGCACCGGGTGGCGGGCGAAATTCTCCAACGAACGTTTCGCAAGGCTTTCCTGAAGACCTTGGCACGCCGATGGAGCATGGACCGGTATCGGTGGGATTTTTTTCAGAGCCTGCTCGAAGAGCGCCGCGTAGGAATCGGGTGCCATTCCCCCGGCCGGCGAGCCGCTCGGGGCTTGGAGCTCTTTTTTCTCCACCTGCGCTTGCCACTCCCCGAGCCAGGGATTGGCCCGCCTCAGTTGCCTCGCAGTGCGGTCCGCGGGGCGTCGAAGGATCTCCACTTGGGCCTCCAGTGTGAGCCCGCTGAAAACTGCTGATGCCGGGATTTGCGATGGGGCGATCCACTCCCTCCAATCATTGGGAACCTGCCGCATCATGGCTCGTTGCAGGTCCTTCAACCGGTCTTGCTCGGCCTTCCAGTCAAAGCAGTCGGAAGGAACTTCGAGTTCCGAGTAAGTGTGGGGAAACGAAAACCCCATACCGCGGAGATCGTCGTCCACATTCGGCAGCCTCCGCGCCAGAAGGGACTTTTGAAGCCGGGCGGCATCGGCCCAGACAAGTCCAAAGCCTTCCTGAACGGCGGTGCTCACGAAGACATCCGCCCCGGCCAGCAAAGCCTCGGCGGGGGGCGCACCGCATTCCTCCGCCAACCCGAACTTCATTTCCCCCCCGAATGTGGAGCGCAATTGCGCTGCATAACGGGCCTCGCCCGGCGAACAACCGGCGGAAGTCGTGGCCAGGCAGGCTTCCGGGCAAAGCACACGTTTCAAAAGCAAGGCCTCCAGCAGGTTTTTACGCCTGAGAAAGCGGGTTGGGCAGATCCACAGCGGGCGATGTCCGATGTTTTGGCGGAGCCAATCGTCCGCAAAATGGTCGGGTTCCTTATCGCGTGACGGCATGACCGGGTTGGGGATGATTTCGGAGCGCCCGGGGAAAAATGATTCCATCAGCACGGCATCCGGGCGGTTGATGCTAACATGCACGGACCGGGTGCCATCGGCGAAGACGGTGCCTGCCACATCGTGCGGATGCGAAAACCCGAATCTTTGCAGGATCGGCCAACGTTCCCAGCGGCCATCGCACCAGAAGTCGTGGTGGTGGAGAACGAGAGGTATCGATCGTGCGGCGCAAAAAGCGCGCACCGTTCCGCAAAGAAAAGGATTCCGGGCCAAGGCGGGGTTGTGAAACCACACCGCCGTGTGGTCGCCGGCTTTCAGCAATTCTCCCAGAACACCCTGGAGCCGTGACAAAGCCTCCCCGTCGGGAACGTCCAAATAGTCGCAGGCCGGTTCATTGAGGATGGTGGTCTCGAGATCCCCGATCCGTGGCACGGGGGCGCATGTTCCGGAACCCAGAAATGTGAGTCGCTGCAACGGAAGCCGCCGGACGATAGCCGGGAGGGCCATCTCGATCACACGGCGCACCCCGCCGGGCCGCCAATGGGAATGGACGACGACCAGATGGGATGGAAGGGACATCAGGCGCCGCGGGCGGACGATTGCTTCGAGCAAACCCCGCTGCGTTGGAATTCATCGCAGCGGGCCTCGATTTTCACGCTTTTGTTCGTCGGCGAAAATCCCAGGCGGCGGGTGATGCAATTCTCCAGAAGTTCGATGTGGGGATCCTCGAATTCGATGATTTTCCGGCAGTCCACGCACACCAGATGGTTGTGGGTGGGGTGGTCTAGGAAATTGGGATCGTAGATGGTGGTGTCGCCGCCGAGATCGAGTTGGCGCAAGAGTCCGCTTTCCACCAGCAGCGGAAGGGTGCGGTAAACCGTGGCGCGGGAAACGGAGGGTTCGATCGCACGGGCCATCAAGAGAAGATCCTCCGCGCTGAAGTGGTCTTTTGTCCGGAAGGCCGCGTCGATGATCGCCTCGCGCTGCACCGTGCGGCGCATTCCCCGGCCTGCCAGATGGGACCGCAGGATGTCGCGCGCATCGTCGCGGGGGGACTTTTCCGCCATGGTGCTCATCGGGAATCCTTGCGGAGTGCGTCGCGGATTTCCTCCAGCAAGACCTCCGAGCGCGGGGGCGCGGCGGGTTCGGCAGGTTTTTCGGGAGCCCGCTTGATGCGGTTGATGACCTTGACAAGGGCGAACACGCAGGCCGCTGTGATCAGAAATTCGATCAATCGGTTCACAAAAAGTCCATATCCGATCACCGGAGCCCCGGCCGCCTGGGCGAGGGCCATCGTCTCGTAGGCCTTGCCATCAAGGGAAAGATACAAATTGCTGAAGTCCACCCCGCGGAGAAGGGCTCCGATGGGGGGAGTGATGACATCGGTCACCAAGCTGTTGACGATTTTTCCGAAGGCGGCTCCGATGATCACACCGACGGCGAGATCGACCACATTGCCTCGGGCGATGAATTCACGGAATTCCTGGGCGATTTTCATAGGTTAGGCGGCTTCCGATTCGCCGGACTGGGCCCGGTATTCGGTGAGTTTGTTACGAAGGGTGCGAATGCTGATTTGAAGAAGATCGGCGGCCTGGGTGCGGTTGCCGTTGGTTTTTTCAAGCGCCTCGAAAATCGCCCGCTTCTCGAGTTCGTGCAGCGGAAGGAATTCGTTGCCCGCCGGTATTACGGAGATCACGTCCGGGGGTTCCGGCGCATGTGGAGCCTCTTTGGGCGGTGCTGCCGGAGCGAGGCCCATCGCCTCGGGGCCGATGGGAGCGCCCTCCTCGGCGAGGATCGCGGCGCGCTCGACAACGTTTTGGAGTTCCCTCACATTGCCCGGCCAGCGGTGGGCGAGCAGGCTGGCCATTCCCACAGGGGAGAACCCCGAGCTTTTCAAGCCGTGTTCCTTGGCGAAGCGCTGCAGAAAGTGGTTGGCCAGCACCTCGACATCGCCGGTGCGCTCCCGCAAGGGAGGGACCTGGATCGGAAAGACATTCAGGCGGTAGTAAAGGTCCTCGCGGAATTCGCCATTGTGCACCGCCTTGAGCAGATCACGGTTCGTCGTGGCCAGCACCCGCACATCGACCTTGATCGTGCGGTTTCCGCCCACGCGTTCGAATTCCTTCTCTTGCAGCACCCGCAACAGCTTTGCCTGGAGCGCCAGGGAAATCTCGCTCACCTCGTCCAGCAGGATCGTCCCGCCGTCCGCCAGTTCGAATCGTCCATCGCGCTGGTCGGTCGCGCCGGTGAAAGCACCGCGCTCGTGGCCGAAAAACTCGCTTTCGATCAACGTCTCCGAAATCGCCGCGCAGTTGACCTTGATGAACGGCGCATTCGCCCGCTGGCTGTTGAGAAAAATTTCATTTGCCACCAGTTCCTTGCCCGTGCCGTTTTCGCCGCTGATCATCACCGTGGCATTCGTGCGGCCGACACGGTGGATCAACTCGCGCAATCGCACAATCGCCGGACTTTGCCCAATAATCTCGCGGCGTCCCACGTTTTCCCGGTTGAGAAAATGTGTCACCCGAACCGCCTTCTGGAACTCGGCCGCACGTTTGAGAACCATTTCGATCTGGGGAAGCGACAGGGGCTTGCCCACGTAGTCAAAAGCTCCCAGGCGCATGCACTCGACGACCGATTCGACCGAAGTGTCGGCTGTCAGCATCACAACCAGCGGCTTGCTCTCCAAATGGGACAGGCGCTCGATAAATGTGCGCCCGTCGCCGTCCGGAAGTCCCATGTCCAGAAACACCAAATCGAACGAATTGGCCGCAAGTCGCTTTTCCGCCTCGGCTATCGAGCCGGCAGAGGAAACGCTGAACCGCTTCCCTCGAAGTCGTTCTTCGATGGTTTTGCGGATGATCAACGTGTCATCGACAATCAGGATTCGATCAAGCGCCATGGGGTCTTCGGAAAACTTCAAGCTAACGGGTGGATCTGCATCTTGCCATCACAAGTTTACGCGCTGTTTCCTTGGATAAAACCACAATCTGTCCGTTTCGATGTCATTGCAAGAGCCCGCCAGCATCCGTTTTGGGGATGGAAAACCCTAGTTTTCGCCATTGGCTGCCCGGCGGGATTGAGCCTCTTCAAGCGCCGCCCAGGCGATTCCCGCCGCCAAAAGGGGCGTGGCGGGACCTGTGGATTCGAGCGTGAATGCATCCACGTGTCGCCGCCCGGCTAAAACCAAGGGTGACAGGTGTGCCGCCACAACGTCCAAGGACGGGAAACGGGAAAAGTCGAATTCCAAGGGACCGGCCGTGAGGCGCGCCGACCTCAAGGACGGTTCCACAAAGGTGGCAAGCACCTTGAGCGACTGCGCGGAATCAATAGCCAAAAGAATCTGAGGATTCCCGAGCCGGGCGCGCTCCACGGATAGCGAATCCTTGAGCGGGGAGGGGCCTTGGAGGAATTTTCCATCGTTATTTGAAATCCGGAAAACTCCGTTGCCGACCCCGCAGTCCCATCCGCCATCGGGAGGCAACGAACCCAGTATGGGGGTCAATGCCTCCGCAAGGGCGACAGCGGAATCGGGCTTTTTTACCGGAAAAGTCATCGTGAGCGAGGGGTGGGGGGCGCCTGCCGAGAGGGATGTGGAGAAGGTCGGTTCCAGCGCCTCCGCGCACAGCGCTGCCAATCCGCTTTGCTCTCCACCCGTGGCCAAAGCCAGCCCCTCCCACAGGAACGGCGGACAGGTGGCTTGAAGAAAGGCAATCGTTTCCGGGCCGGTCGCCATCTCCCGCGGCAGGGCGGGTGAGGCTGAGGTCTTGGATTCGGGTGCCAAAGCAACCAGCGTTTCTTGAAAATCGCCGCCTTCGATTTTCCAGGATGCTCCCACCGCGGGCACGCGGCGGACGGCGGCGGCATGCGAGGGATTCGGGCTGGCTCCCAGGAGATCTCCGATTTGGAAGAGGGTTTCCCAAAATTCACCGAGCGCGAGAAAAGCCGTCAGGTCGGCTTCCGGGTCCAAATATCCGTGCACCGCCTTGAACAAAGCCGTGCCCCGCAACGGCGGGGAGGAGGGTTCTCCGGTGACCCGGTCGATGGCATCCCGCAGCCTCTGCGGGTCCGGGCTCGCAAATCCCCACCGGCCTGCTGCCGCATGGTGGATTCTCAACCCGCGCCAAATTCCCGGTTGGATGGCGATGCCCCGGTGCTCCTCCTCAGCAGCGCCATCGTTGGGGAGCAGCCATTGGACAAGGGAGTCCCAATCCGCGCGCTTTCCCCAAAACTGGACTCCAGCGACCCATGGGGGGGGATTGTCTCCCGCGGATGGATACACGGCCAAAAAAACATTTCCCGGCAGGAGGGCGGCCAGTTTGTCTTTCCACTCGGTGGCGTCGGCGTTGCTCGCGAGCATCCGTTGGGGCTCGGCCAAAAACCCACGCATGGAGGGTTCGGCCACGATTCTTGCCCAAGCGCACTGGCTCCAGCGAAAGCCGGTTCGGGGAATGTCGGGGATATTGACAAAAGCCACCGCATCCTCTCCTGCCAAAAGAGCTCCCTGCCCCCGGGGCCTCGGGCCCATGAAAAGCGCCACACCGACAAATCCCAGAATTCCCGCAAGTGCCAGCCCGATCATCCATTTTCTCATCGGGTGAAAATCTAACCTCTGAGGGTTTGACACGACAAGCGCGGGGGCGGAGGGTGGCCCCCTATGGAAAACAATAATGAAAAATCATCCTGGTGCTCCTGCTGCACCCCCACCCGTGAAAATCTGCGCCTTCTTTCCGATGTGTGCCTTTATCTCGGCTTCCTCTCGATCGTCGCCTCGGTCGTGACCTGGTTCACCGCCAGTCGCGAAAACCAGGCTTATGGCGAGCGTTTCGGCATCTTCATCGGCCTTTGGGTGCCGAGCTTTTTCATCCTGTCGAACCGGTTGTCCCGCAAGGCGGACGAAATTCCCGCCACGGTCGCCGTCGAAGAATAAGGATTTTCACGGGGGTGGGCCTTCGGGTCCCCCCCTTGCGCCGGGAGCCTTCGTGTGTAGTTTTTCCGCACGATGAAACGTTCCATGCTCCTTTCCCTGTTGTTCATCCCCGCCTTCGCGGCTGCAACGGCCTCCGAGGCGGGGACCCCTTCGCCGTTGCGTCAGTTGAGCAACTCGTTTGCCGGGATTTTTGAAAAAGCCGCTCCCTCGGTCGTTGTGATCGAGGCCCGCAGTCCCTCCGGACAAGCGGCTGGCGGCTTGCCCGGAGGCTTGGAATTTTTTTTCCGCAGCCCGAACGGCACCCCGTATCGCATCGTTCCGGATCCGCAAGGCGAATCCGCCGCGCCTCCCAACATCGGCTCGGGTTTTGTGTTTTCGAAGGATGGCCATGTTTTAACCAACAACCACGTCATCGAGGGAGCCACCGACATCAAGGTGAAGCTCCGCGACGGACGGCGCCTGAATGCCGAGTTGATCGGCGCGGATGAGCGCAGCGATGTGGCCGTGCTGCGCATCGAAGCGGACAATCTCACGGTGGCCGAGTTGGGGGACAGCGATGCCGTGAGGGTCGGTGAACTGGCGTTTGCGATCGGCACCCCCATGGAGTTGCCCTACACCTTCACGTTCGGCGTGGTGAGCGCAAAAGGGCGCACCCTCGGACTCGGCGGCCACTACGACGAATTCATCCAGACCGACACCTCGATCAACCCGGGCAACAGCGGAGGGCCCCTGTGCGACATCGACGGGCGCGTCGTCGGCATCAACACGCTGATCAGCGGAATCAATCGCGGGGTGGGCTTTGCCATCCCGATCAACACGGCCAAAAACATCGCCGGCCAGCTCCTGAGCAAGGGCCATGTCAGCAGGCCCTGGTTGGGTATTTCGATCGCCAGCCTCGAGGAAATGAAGCAACTCCGTTCGATGTTCGAGGGACTCGAATCAGGGGTGGTCGTCCGCGGTATTGAACCCGGCGCCCCAGCCCAACGCAGCGATCTCGCGCCGGGGGATGTGATCACGAAAGTCGACGGCAAGCCGGTTCAAATCGCCTCGGACTTGCAACGTGAGGTTCTCGGCAAGCAAATCGGCCAATCGGTGGAGCTGGAAGTCTGGCGCAAGGGTCGCACTTTGCGGTTCATGGTTCCGACCGGCGAGCATCCCGACCGCGTGGTCCGGGCCTCGACCCGGCCGCGCAAGCCATCCTCCCCGGCCGCTCCCCCGGCCATGCACGGGCTGAGCGTGGAACAGGCGACCCCCGAGGTGTTGAAAAAGTGGAACATTGCGCCGCAGGCCGAGGCGGGCGTGCTTGTGACGGCTGTCGAACCCTACAGCGCGGCTGCCGTGGCGGGACTCCAGCCGGGCGACTTGATCACCGAGGCCTCCGGTCAAAAAATCTCGACGCCCGGAGACCTTTCCAAAGCGTTGTCCAGCGCCGATCCGGAGCGCGGGTTGCTGGTTCTCATCGAGCGGGCCGGTGCCAAGACATTTGCCATTCTCTCGGATTTAAAGAACTGAGCAGGGGGCTCTCCCCCGCGCTTACAGAGGACTTCCAGGCCGCCCAGGAACGCTCACTGACCGGCATGGCCTCGGTGGAGAGAGGCGCGTTGACAGCGGGCCGTGATTTGCGCATTGTCCGCGTTCCTTTATGGCAAAAACCACCACGTCCTCGAAACCCACCGCCCCCAAAAAGGGCAAATTCGTTTACACCTTCGGAGCCGGAAAAGCCGACGGCGACGGCAAAATGAAAGCCCTTCTCGGAGGCAAGGGGGCAAATCTCGCCGAGATGACCCGCATCGGTCTTCCCGTGCCTCCGGGCTTCACGATCACGACCGAGGTCTGCACCTATTTCTACGACCACAAAAAATCCTACCCGGTCGAATTGCAGTCGCAAATCGAAGCCGGCGTGCGGAACATGGAAAAAATCATGGGCTGCAAATTTGGCGACTCCAAGGGCTTCCCGCTCCTGGTTGCAGTGCGCTCCGGAGCCCGCGATTCGATGCCGGGTATGATGGATACGATTCTCAACCTCGGCCTCAACGATGAAACGGTCGAGGCTCTGGCCAAGGCGACCAAGAACGAGCGCTTCGCTTGGGACTGCTACCGCCGCTTCATTCAAATGTATGGCGATGTGGTGCTCGGCGTTCAAAAACGCGAGGGGGAGGACCACGAACCCTTCGAGTCGGCCATCGAGGAGTTCAAGCACGCCAAATACCACGGCGAAATCGAGGACAGCGCCCTCACCGCCGCCGACCTCCGAGAATTGGTTTCCCTGTTCAAGGAACTCGTCAAAACCCGAACCGGAAAAGGCTTCCCGGCGAATCCGTGGGATCAGCTCAAGGGGGCCGTCGGAGCTGTTTTCGGATCGTGGATGAACGACCGTGCGATCGTTTATCGCCGCAAATACAACATCCCCGCCGAGTGGGGCACGGCCGTCAACGTTCAAGCGATGGTCTTCGGCAACACGGGCGAAACCTCGGGTTCCGGTGTCGCCTTCACCCGCAACCCGGCCAACGGAGTCAAGGAATTCTACGGTGAGTTTTTGATCAACGCCCAAGGTGAGGACGTTGTCGCGGGAGTTCGCACGCCCGAGCCGGTGGCCAAGCTGAAAAAAGCGATGCCCAAGCCGTTCGCAGAACTCGAAAAAGTCCGCGTCACCCTTGAGAAGCACTTCAAGGATGTGCAGGATTTTGAATTCACGATTCAGGACGGCAAATTGTTCATGCTCCAAACCCGGAATGGCAAGCGCACCGCGATGGCCGCGCTCAAGTTCTCAATGGACATGGTAGCCGAAAAGCTCATCGATTGGAAAACCGCGATTCTCCGCAATCCGGCCGAGCAACTTGACCAGCTTCTCGCTCCCGTGTTCGATCTTGCCGAGGTCAAAAAAGCCAAAGTCATCGCCACCGGTCTTCCGGCCGGCCCCGGTGCGGCTTCGGGCAAGATTTACATGAACGCGGAGCGCGCTGTGGAAGCCGCTGAGAAGGATGAAAAAGTCCTCCTCGTCCGCACGGAAACCTCTCCGGAGGATCTTCGCGGAATGATCGCCGCCGAGGGCATCCTGACCGCCAAGGGCGGGGTCTCGTCGCATGCCGCCCTTGTTGCCCGCCAGATGGGCAAGGTGTGCATCTGCGGAGCATCCGATCTGGAAATCGACTACAATGCACGCACCGTCACCGTGAAGGGCAAGGTTTTCAAGGAAGGTGATTTCCTCTCGATTGACGGCACCGTCGGCCAAGTCTATGCCGGCCAGATTCCGACCCAGCCGTCGGAAATCATCAGCGCCCTCGTCAAAGGTAACAAGACAGCCTTGAAATCCGAGAAGGTGAGGCACTTCGTCCAGCTCATGGATTGGTGTTCCAAGGTCACCAAGCTCGACGTCCGCACGAATGCCGACACGCCCGAGCAAACGGAAACCGCTCTCGCATTTGGTGCGACCGGCATCGGTCTGACCCGCACAGAGCACATGTTTTTCGAAGGCAACCGCATCGATGCGATGCGTGAAATGATCCTTGCCACGGACGAAGCCAGCCGCCGCACCGCGTTGGCCAAGCTTCTTCCCTTCCAACGGGAGGATTTCACCGGCATCTTCAAGGCGCTCAAAGGCCATCCCGCCACGATCCGCCTGCTCGATCCGCCGCTCCACGAGTTTCTTCCCCACACGAAGGAGCAGCAAATGGACCTTGCCCGCAGCATCGGCGTGAAAGTGGAAACCATCATCCAACGCGTTCACAGCCTTCACGAGGCGAATCCGATGCTTGGCCACCGCGGTTGCCGGCTCGGAATCGCCTATCCGGAAATCACCGAAATGCAGGCTCGGGCGATCTTCGAGGCCGCTGCCGACGTCGCCAAAAAGAAGATCAAAGTCAAACCCGAGGTCATGATTCCGCTGGTCGGCTTCAAGCGTGAGCTCGACCTTCAGGTGGAGATCGTCCACCGCGTCGCCAAAGAGGTCATGGCCGAGAAAAAGGTGAAATTCGACTACCTGGTCGGAACCATGATCGAAGTCCCGCGCGGGGCCCTGACAGCCGACGAAATCGCCCACACGGCGCAATTCTTCAGCTTCGGCACCAACGATCTCACCCAAACCGCGCTCGGCATCAGCCGCGACGACATGGGGGCGTTTCTCAATGCCTACACGGAAAGCGAAGTCTTCAAGAAAAACCCGTTCGCCAGCCTCGACCAGGAAGGTGTCGGCCAACTCATGAAGATCGCGATCGAAAAAGGCCGCAGTTCCCGCAAGGACATCAAACTTGGCATTTGCGGCGAACACGGAGGAGACCCCGATTCAGTGAAATTCTGTCACCGCATTGGGCTCAACTACGTGAGTTGCTCGCCTTTCCGGGTCCCGGTCGCGCGCCTTGCCGGCGCCCAGGCCGCCTTGGAAAGCTGATTTCCGTCAACGGAGGAGTTTCCCTCCCCACACCCCAACCGCCTGCGTGTCTCCGGACCGCAGGCGGTTTTGGTTTTTTAACCAATCTTTCCGATCCTTTGCCGGAAATTTGATTTTCGAATGCCGTCCTCCTCAAGAAGGAATGGCATCAAGGGCTTGCAGGGCCTCGCCGGCGAGGAAGAGGGAGCCACAAACGATGCGCGGGCGCGCCGGGTCGCGGAGGGCCTCGTCCAGACTCTGGAAGACCGTGGAAGGCACACAAACCATGCCGGGAAATGTCGCGGGATCGGCCCCGCGTTCGCTTTGCACGGGCACGAACAGAAACCGTTCGGCGATTGCTTCGAGTTCGCCGAGCAGGGCCGCGGGATCCTTGTCAGCGAGGGCTCCGAAAATGATTGTTGCCTTGCTGGCACCACACTCGCTTCGCCAGGTCTCAACGAGGGCTTGGACGGAGTGAAGATTGTGTGCACCGTCGATGAGCGTTTCGCCGGGGAGGCGCTGGAAACGCGCGGGCCATGCGGTTGTCGCCAGGCCTTGGCGGATGGATTCTCCGGAGACGCTCAATCCGGCAGCTTTGACCGCTGCGACGGCCAAGGCGGCATTCCAGTGTTGATGCGCCCCGGCAAGGGGCAGGGTGCCGCTCCAAGGGGATTCGACAAAGTGAAGCACGGTTCCGAGGTGGTCGGCAGCGGTCTGGAGAACCTCCCTTGCCTCGGGATGCTGCGGGGCGGAAACCACGGGAACGCCCGGTTTGATGATGCCGGCCTTCTCTCCGGCGATGGCTGTGAGGGTGTCACCCAGCCAGGCCTGGTGGTCCATGTCGATCGGTGTGATCACCGAGACCAGCGGAGTCACCGTATTGGTCGAGTCGAGGCGCCCGCCCATGCCGGTTTCCAGAAGCGAGACCTCGCAGGCCATCCCGGCGAAGTGGGCCAGCGCCAGTGCGGTGGTGATTTCAAAAAATGTGGGAGCCAGGTTTTCCTGACTGGAAAGATCCCGGATGCGCGAAAGGGCGCAGGCCAGGGCCGCGGGTGAAATCATGACTCCATCCACGCGGATGCGTTCTCGGAAATCCACCAGGTGCGGCGACGTGTAGAGACCGGTGCGGTATCCCGCTTCGCGGAGGATGCGGTCCAGCATGGCGCAGACCGAACCCTTGCCATTCGTGCCGGCCACGTGGATGAATGCGCGGCCGACGTGGGGGTTCCCCAACTTTTCGAGCAGGCGGAGGGTGTTGTCCAGGCCGAGTTTGATCCCGGAGAAGTGGGCCTGGTGGAGCCAATCCAGCGCCTCGGCGGGGTTCACTTCACGTCCAGGTATCCGAGCAGGGCCGCCAATGTCGAACGCATGCGGGCGCGGGGCACGATGAGATCGATGAGCCCGTGTTTTTCGAGAAACTCGGCGGTTTGAAAGTCGTTCGGCAATGTTTGATGGGTGGTCTCGCGGATGACCCGCGGCCCCGCAAAGCCGATCATTGCCTTGGGTTCGGCCAGGATCACATCCCCGAGGGAGGCGTAGCTGGCCATGACACCGGCGGTGGTGGGATTTGTAAGCACCGAGATGTAGGGCAGCTTCGCTTCGGCGTGGAGGGCCAGCGCGCCGCTCGTTTTGGCCATTTGCATGAGGCTGAGCATGCCTTCATACATGCGGGCTCCGCCGGAGGCGCACACAAGAATGACCGGCATGCGGTTGCGGGTGCAGAATTCGATCAGGCGGGTGATTTTTTCGCCCACGACCGAGCCCATGGTGGCGGCCAGAAAGGCGAAATCCATCACCCCGAGTCCCACGGCATGTCCATCGATGCGGGCGGTGCCGGTGGTCACGGCGTCCACAAGCCCGGTTTTCTTTTTGTAGGTTGCCAAGCGGTCCTCGTAGGTGGTGACGCCTTTGAATCCGAGCGGATCCACCGAGGAAAGGGCGGCGTCATGCTCTTCGAAGCTGTCCTCGTCGACGAGAAGGCGGATGCGGTCGCGGGCGCCCAGGGTGAAGTGGTGGTCGCACTTCGGGCAGACCTGCGCGTTTTCCTCCAAAGCAAGGTTGTGAACGACCTCGCCGCAGCCGGGGCACTTGGTCCACAGGCCGGAGGGAATATCGCGTTTCTTGCCCGTGAGGGCGCTGAGAATGGGTTTTTTGAAGATCGCCATAAGTGAAGTTGGGTCAGCCTCTGGCCAGGGTGAGAGCCCGCACACTGGCGGCTCCACCTTCGAGGAGCGCCGCCGCGCAGGCATCGAGGGTTGCGCCGGTCGTCAGCACATCGTCGATAAGAAGCAGGTTGAGGTCCGACACGTCGGTATTTTGGCGCAGGGTGAAGGCGTTCCGCAAGTTTTGCCTTCGGCCCCGGCGGTCGAGTGCGGTTTGGGTGCCGGTGTAGCGCAGACGCTGAAGGGCATCGCAAACCGGCAGGCCATTTGCACGGGAAAGGTGTCCGGCCAGGAGCGCGGCCTGGTTGAACTCGCGCTCACGCAACCGGCGGGGATGCAGGGGCACGGGCACCAGGGCGTCAATGGAAAATCCGCGCAGGCGGTGGTCGTCGAGTCCCCGCCGCAAGAGTCCGGCCAGGGGGCGGGTGAGCCAGATTTCACGGCCGTATTTCACCCGGTGGATCATCTCCCGCACAACCTTGCGGCTCTGCACAACGGAAACGGCGAACTCGAAGGCGAAGCCGGCCTCGTGGCAGTTTGGACACTCGGGCACGGCATGGGTTCCCGGAAACGGGTGAGAGCACTTCTGGCACAGGGGCTCGCGCATGAAAGGCATGATCTCTTCGCAGTCCCCGCAAAAATCCAGGTTTGCCTCAACGCTCCGTCCGCAGCCGGCACAATGCGCGGGAAACAGCAGTCCAAGCAGGCCGTTCATCTGCTGCCGGGGCGGGTGCGAAGTCCGAGCCAAAGAACAAGCCCCGAAGCTGCGATTGCCAAGAGGGGAAGAACACCGGTGGGCACGGCTCCGCTGACCACGTTGGGTCCGATCCACGGAAGCAGGCGGTCGGTGGGGCGGATGGTGGATTTGGCGATCCATTGCAGGCCCTGTTGGCCGAGAATCCAGCCGGCGTGGATGCCGATGGCCAGAAACAGCGAGCGAGTGCGCACCGTGGTGAAACCGAGGATAAGACCGGCGAGAAAAAGCGAGGCCAGTGCCCACGCCCAAACCGGCCAAGCGGGAGCGCTTGAGAAGACCAGAGGCAGTTGCTCGAATCCGCTGGTCCAGCCCACTGCGCCGTCGAGCGGTTGCCGGGAGGTTTTGAGAAAATGCACCACCGCAAACGCCCCGCTCGAAATCAGAACGGCCGGGATCGCGCCGAGGCTGCGCAGCAAAAGCCCCAGCAAAACGCCCCGGAAAACAAGCTCTTCGAGAATCGAGACTGTCCAGGCGGTCGCAAAAATGCGGAATAAGCCGGCGGGATGCGGAGAAGGGCGCCATTCGAGCCAGCCCAGAAGCATCAAAATGGATCCCATAACGCCCACCGAGGCGAGCGCCACCGCGAAGCCCGTGAGGCCGTCGCGAAGGAAAGCGGGGTTTTTTCCCAGGCCGAGGTCGGAGGCGCGGCGCACGCCCAGCGAGCGGACCAATGGCCACAACACCAGCAACGCGGAGATTTGCACGCTGCGGCTGAAGTAGCGGTGGAAGGGGAAATCTTTCACCACCGGCAACCACCCGGCGTCTGCAAGCGAAGAGCCGGCCCAATAGAGTGGTGGCGAGATCACGCAGGCCATGAGCGGAATGGCCAAAAGCCAGAGCAGCGCGCGGCCGGGGCGGGATTCGGTGTTCACAGAGCCTCCGTATGCGGTAAAACTCCGGCCGATGCGAGATGTTTGGGATACCGACGCCCTGCGCGCCGCCGACCGGAGCCACCTCTGGCACCCGTTCACGCCCATGCAGGAATGGTGTGCGGGCGATCCGCTGGTCCTTGCGCGGGGGCGGGGTGCGATGCTTTGCGACACGGAGGGGCGCTGGTATCTCGACGGCAATTCCTCGATTTGGACAAACATCCATGGCCACAACCACCCGGTGTTGAACGCCGCCCTGCGTGCCCAACTCGAGCAGGTGGCCCATGTGTCGTTTCTCGGAACCACCCACGAACCTGCGATCCGCCTCGCGCACAAGCTGGTCTCGAATTTTCCGCCGGATTCGCTCACCCGCGTTTTTTTCAGTGATGACGGTTCCACCGCACTGGAAGCGGCGATGAAAATGGCGGTGCAATTCCGCCAACTTCAAGGCGAGCCGTTGCGAACGGGTTTTGTGGCGTTCGACGGGGCCTATCACGGCGACACGCTGGGCGCGGCAAGCCTTGGCGGAATCGGACTTTTCCACCGCCCGCTGGAGGGGCACCGGTTTCCCGTGTGGAGGGTGCCGTCGGTCGAGGCCTTGCGCCGGACATTGCGGGAGAACGCCGGTCGCATCGGCGCGGTGGTCTTGGAGCCGTTGATCCAAGGGGCCGCTGGAATGAGGCCATGGCGCGCGGGCATGTTGCGCGAGTTGCGGCAGGTTTGCGACCGTGAAGACGTTTTTTTAATCCTCGACGAGGTCATGACCGGCTTCGGACGGACTGGCCGCCTTTTCGCCTGCCAACACGAGGAGGTGGTGCCTGATTTTCTCTGCCTCGCCAAAGGACTCACCGGCGGCTATCTGCCGCTTGCCGCGACCCTGACAACCAGCCGGGTCTTCGAAGCGTTTCTCGGACCCGTGGAGGCGGGACGCACATTTTATTACGGGCACAGCTACTCGGGCAACCCGCTCGGCTGCGCTGTGGCGCTGGCGAGTTTGGAGATCTTCGAGACCGAGCGTGTTCTTGAGCGCCTCCAACCGTTGATCGCCCATCTGGACTGCCGTTTGGGCAGCCTGCAAGTCCTTCCGCAGGTTCATGAGATCCGGCGTTGCGGTTTTGTGGCCGGCATTGAACTCCGCCACCCGGGGGGCGTGGCGTTTGACTGGTCCGAGCGGGTGGGGGCCCGCGTTTGCATGGCGGCCAGAGGCCATGGACTGCTCACGCGACCGATTCTCGACACCATCGTGTTCATGCCGCCGCTGTGTGTCACCGGTTCGCAAATCGACGCCGGCGTGGAGGCCCTCGCCTTGGCGATTCGCGAGGTGCTGGGCTGAACCGCGGGGAGGGCCGTTCGGGGGCTTTCCCGCACCTGGCGGGCTGTGTCACGAATCCGTCACATAGGTTACGAAAGATTTACAATAAACCCGTCGCGGACGTTTGAGGTTTACACGCATCGTCCGGAGCGTGATCAAAACCTGTGTCATCGCACTGCTTGTCTGCGCCGCTGCCTGCACGGTTTGCGCATCGACGGTTGTCCTGCAAGGCGGTTTCGGCTACCCCGCCGGGGAATCCGCCACCGGAGAGGCTTTGCAACCCGGATTCGAAGTTTCCGTCGGGACCTTCGCTCCAGGCTTTAATCCGGTCGCCGCCCCGGCTGACTTCGCCGCCTTGCGCGCGCAATGGATCGAATATGCCAAAACCGCCACGGCGGTCATCGACGGCGTGCCGGGCAGCTTTTATCTCAAGCACATCAACAACGATCCCGCGTTCGCCGGCCGGCCGGTCTATTTGTTTCTGACCCGCACCAGCGACTTCGCCTCGCCCGCCGCCGATGGATCGAATGTCACCGACTACGGAATTTTTACCTCCACACACGCCTCTTGGATATTCCCTGCCGTCGGAGCCGAGGTGTTGCCCCCGGCTGATTTGATCCAGATCAACACCGCCCAGATCGATTCCGCCCATTGGGGGACCGCCGATGCCACCTCCGTGGCCCTCGCCTTCCGCACGGGGGTGGACCAATCCTCCGCCGCGTGGAACGCCTGGGTGCAATCCCTCCTCGGTTCCAACCCCGATCCAGAACTCCTCGCCAGCCTGGCGGACCCCTCCGCCACACTTCCTGGAGCCCCGCTGAACAACCTGCTTTCCTTTGCTCTGAATGCAAACCCTCTCGAACCCGGCCCCGTGCCATTCGAAATCCTGAACCTGCCCGACGGAGATCGATTCACTCCCGCGATCCGTTTCACCCGCCGCAAGAACTCCGGATACCTGACCCGGGCTGTGGCCTCCACCGATCTCGCCGATTGGTCCTTGCCTCTTACCGAAACCATCACTGCCTCCTCGGAAACTACCGAAACCGTCGTGGCCCATCCCTCTATGCCGACGGACAAAGCCTTCTTCCGCATTCAAGTCGCTCCTGAATCTTAAGCTCCTTTCGCAAAACAAACAAAACAAACCAAACCAAAAAAACATGAAAAAAACACTCATCGCAGTTCTCAGCCTCACAGCGGTCTCGCTGGCGGGGGTCAATGGGCAAGTTGTTATCAACTACGCTTTCACAAATAACTCTACTTCTCCCACGTCAGGAAGTCCCCTGAATTTTGCAATCTCTGATTTTACGATCGGAAATAGTTTCGGAACGGTCTCAGCACCCGCAAACTCAAGCTCAACTAGTTCTGGTTATAGCGGAGCAACCGGAGGATCAAACTTCGGGAATGCCTTTAGAACTGGAGCACTGAATACAGGTTCGTCGGGATCTGGATTTTTTGAGTTCACTATTACCCCATCAACTGGATATACCTTTCAACTGTCCCAGTTTGACTTTGGCGTGCGCAGCACTTCCACTGGTGCTCAGACTCTCTCACTTCGAAGCAATCTGGATTCCTACGGTGCAGATATCTTCACATCCGTTGTGGCGAATACCGGCGCATGGTCCGCCAAAACAAATTCCTTCACTTTCAATTCCCAGACTGATGCAGCCGTCACATTTCGGCTGTTTGGTTATGGAGGAACAGGTTCAGCTTCCAGTGGCACAATTAACACAAGGATCGATGATGTAAGTCTCACCATTACCGCCACCGCCGTCCCCGAGCCCTCCACATGGGCTCTCATCGGCCTGGGCAGTGCATTTGTCCTCTGGCGGATGCGCCGTAAAGCGGTGATTTGAATCGATCACTGAAGATTTTGGGAGTCCGTCCTGTGGGCGGGCTCCCTTTTCGTTTTCGACGGACGGACCGGCGTTGCCCGGGTTTGGCAATTCTGATTTTTTGTCCGTTCGGAAATGTGGTGCACTTTGAGGAAACTGGCGGTAGTGCATTGGGAAGCCACCATTGACAAAACGAATGAATCCCACGGATTACATTGATCCCTTCCACGCTGTGGATGGCGGCGGCAATTGCCTGCCGGGTCCATGTATGCCCTTCGGCATGATCCGACCGGGTCCCGACACGATCAACCACAACACAAACGGTTATGCCACCGGAGAGGATTTCTTGCACGTTTCCCACACGCATGTCAGTGGCACCGGAGGCGCCGGACGATACGGGAATATCGGGATTGTGCCGTTGATCCAGATGCCAGATGGCCGTTCCATCTGTTTCCGTCACGAGAACGAGATCGCCCGGTGCGGTTACTACGCGACCACGCTTGTTCCGAAGCAAGGTTTCGGGGAAATGGCCACCGACGGGAATGTCCGTCTCGAGGTCACGGCGGGCCATCGGTGCGCGATCCATCGCTGGACGTGGGGGGAAGGAACCGAGCCTTGGATCCGGATTGATTTGGGGGCTTCCATCGCCGGGGCTTCCCTCGGGGGTTTTGCAAAGTGGGTCGATCCGGCAACACTCCTGTGCAAAGCGGAGGTCAAGGGTGGATGGGGGCACGACATGCCTTGGACCATTTATGCGAGGATCGAGTTTGACCGCTCCATGCAACGTCATTTTGCCTATGGACCAACATTGAGCGGACGGACACCGGGTATCGAGTGGCAAGGTCGCGAACTCAAAGTTTGCGCGCGATCCCCGTTCCGCGATCTTGGAGCGAAAATTGCGGTCTCCTACACCAGCTTCGCTCAAGCCCAGCGCAACATGGAAGAAATTCGCGGACTCGATTTCGATGCGCTGGTGGAGAAGAACCAAGCCGCTTGGGGTTCTCTTCTATCCCGCGCCACGGTTACCGGCGGCGAGGAACAGGACCATGTGCTTTGGAACACCCTTCTGATGCGATTGTTCACCATGCCGGGCGACCACGGGACAGATGAAGTCCCCTGGTTCGCTGCCCGGCGAAGACACTTCAACGACCTCTACTGCATTTGGGACAGCGTTCGTTGCGCCAACTCCCTCTTTAGCCTGCTTGATCCGCAATTTGCTGCCGATTTGGCGGGTTGCCTGACCGAAATTGGGGAAGAGACCGGATGGATTCCCGATGCATGGATCGTTGGGGGTTCTGCTTCGATCCAAGGTGGATGTTCGGCGGCGGTTCTTTTCCAGGAGGCCGCGGTTAAAAAACTCCCCGGATTCGATGCCCGTGCCGCCCTCCAAGTTCTGAAAAAAACCCAGGAAACGCCGAGCCCCGATCCCCGAATCCACGGACGCCACGCCGGCTACTCTGAAAGGGGCTACCTCGACACAGGCGTTAAAAACTGCACCTCCCGAACCATCGAATACGCCTACCACGACGCTTGTGCGGCCTTGCTCGCCCGTTCTCTCGGAGACCTTGAATACGCCAGCCTTTGCGAGACACGCTCGGCGATGCTCTGGGAAAGTTGGCACGAGAGACATCGATGCTTTGCTCCCCGCAAACCGGATGGTTCGTGGGACGATTTCGATCCCTTCCGTCCAGCATGCAGGGATTTTTGGAACGATCCCCACTTTTACGAGGGAACCGCCCACGATTATGCGATCACCGTCTGGCACGACATTCATCGCTTGGTTGAACGTCATGGTGGCCCGGAGCCCTTTGCCGCGTATCTCGACTTGTGCCGCGAACGCGTTTGGCATTGGAAGGAAATCAATCTTCATCTTCCTTGGCTCTATCATTACGCCGGAATGCCACACCGCGGCACGCTGGCACTGCGTGAAACCATGGACGCCAAGCTCAAGCCTGGACGCGGCGGCATGGCGGACAACGAGGATATGGGAGCTTGGTCATCTTGGTGGATATGCGGGGCGATGGGACTTTTTCCCGTGCCAGGATCGGATCTGTGGCTCATCGGGGCGCCTCGCTTCGAGTCCATCGAGATTCAGGCTCCGGGAACGGAATATCCGCTCCGGATCAAAACCGCGGGAAAGAGGGGTGGAAATTCCGTCGTCGCCTCCGCTCTGTGGAATGGCCAAGTGCTTGAAAGATCATGGCTCCGGCATCAGGAACTCACGGGTGGAGGTGAATTGATCCTGCAGATGTCGGATCGACCCACCGGCTGGGGAGTTCGTGGGATTCCTCCCTTTTCGAGCAGGTAAGGGCGTCACTTCAAGCTCCGTTGGGCGATGGCGGTGCCGGCATGCCATCCGGTGGCCCAGGCGGCTTGGAAATTGAAGCCTCCGGTGATCCCGTCGATGTCGAGTGCCTCGCCGGCGAAAAAAAGTCCGGGAGCGATCCGGCTCTCCATGGTTTTCAAATCCACCTCGTCGAGGGGAATCCCGCCGCAGGTGACGAATTCCTCCTTGTTCATGCTCTTGCCTTGAACCTGGAGCGCCGTGCGATGGCAGGCTTGGGCGAGGCGTTGAGCGTCCGACCGTGCCAGGCGCGCCCAGCGGGTGTCGGGCGGGATGCCGGCGAGTTCGAGAAGACATTCCCACAACCGCTGGGGAAGAACAGCGGGGCGGTCGTTACGGATCGATTTGCCGCCGGCTGAGTGGCGTTTGGCAAGGAACTGCTCGAGGGAGGCCTGCGGATGGGACTCCGGCAGCCAGTTCACCTCCAGAGGAAAATGATAGTTTTGCCCATGCAGGGAGCGGGCTCCCCAAGCCGAGAGACGGAGCACCACCGGGCCGCTGACTCCCTGGTGGGTGAAAAGCAGGGGTCCGCGCTCGCGGAGGGAGACCCCGGCCACGGCGAGCGCGGCATCCGCCACGGTCAGTCCGCTGAGCCCCCGCACCCATGGGGCTTCGATATGAAAGGTGAACAGCGAAGGCACTGGCGGATTCAAGCGGTGGCCACACGATGTGGCGGGGTGGCCTTCCATGCGACAGCCGCCCGTGGCCAGAAGAACCGATGGGGCGCTGAAGACGCCGCGGTTTGTTTCGATACTCCAGGTGTTCCCCTCCGCCCGGTGGAGGCGGTCGACCCGGTGGTCGGTGAAGAGACGCACTCCTGCGGAGCGGGCGGCCGACTGCAGGCATTCGATGACCGTCTCCGAGCGATTGGTGGATGGAAAAAGGCGTCCGTCCGACTCGGTGTGCAGGCGAACTCCACGGCGGGCAAACCATTCGATCGTCTCGGCGGGCCCGAACCGGCTGAAGAGCCCCGTCAAGGCCCGCCCACCCCTCGGGTAGCGGGTGACGAGATCCCGCGCTTGCGGGCAATCGTGGGTGACATTGCATCGGCCCCCGCCGGAAATCCGGACTTTGGAAAGAACGTGGGAGGATTTTTCAAGAATCGCCACTTGGGCGCCGGCTTCGGCTGCTGTGATGGCGGCAAAAAAACCGGCTGCCCCTCCGCCCGCAATCACTCCGTCGAATCTCAGGGAGGGAGTCATGGCCGGGAGGAAATGTCACCGCTTGTCTGTGCCGGCGCGGAGCCCTGCGGGGGAGGCTGGATGAGCAGTCCACCGCTCGTGTCGGCCTGGGCGAAGGCCGGTGGCAGTAGAAAATAGTCGCCGGAGCGAATGGCATCCGCTGGCAGGTCCCGGGCCGCCCAACGTCCGTCGGGAGCTTTGCAAACCACACGGTTTGCGCCGTTGTGAAAAACCCAGTCGATCGGGAGCGCGAGCGTCTTCCCGATTCGGCGGATGTGAATGCGGACGCTGGCCGTCATGGCGGCGCGCAGGTGTTCGGCGCCCGGTTGTGCGGGAACCGAGGCCATCACGGCGAAGGATGGTGCCGTTCCCGGGGGCGACGGGAGGGAAAATCCCGGGGTGTCCCAGATTTCCGCGTGGAGCCATCGATCGGGATCCGATGGAAGGGAGAATTCCACAGGCTGCCCGCGCTTGATGAGAGGCAAATCGCGGGCGGTCACGGCAATCTGGAGTTGCGATGCGCGGGATGGTTGGATTTTAAGAAACGGCTGGCGGCGTTCGAGCGCATCGCCTGATTGCACCTTGCGGGGGGCTTGGCCCGAGAGGGTCACCGGCAGGTGGGTGACAAATCCCGGCTCCCTCGCACGAATCACGGTTTCATCGAGGTCGCGGGAGCTGGAATTCCGCCCTTGTTCCAAACCCCGCATCCACTCCGCAGCGGACTCCCGCTGGCGCTCCGAGGATTCCTCCAAAAGCGGGATTTTGCCCTCCGCCCCCTCCGATTGTGCGGCGGCGATATCGCGTTTGATCGAAGCGATCGACTTGGGAATTTCCGGCAGAAACCGCGAAGCGGCCACCTGCCTCACCGCCTCGTCGAATGTTGCGTCGAGTTGCGTTGCGCGAATGCGCTCGGAATCGAGTCGAATCGACCAGTCGGTCTCCAGTGTCTCCATTTGGTCGCGGGCCTCCTGGAATCGAAGCATGGTGCGATCGAGTCCCAGCTGAACCGGCGTGGGATCGAATCGCGCGATGACATCGCCCTTTTTCACGTTGGCACCTTCATCCACAAGCCAGATCAGAGTGCGCTCGCCGGGGAATTCCGGCGCACGAACCAGCCGCGATGAGCTGCTCTCGACGGTCGCCGGGCCTGCGATGGTTTGTCGAAACGACGCCACTGGAATGTGAAGAACAGGCGTTGCCGGAGCGGCCGTGCTAAAAACAGCAAGCAGTGTGGTCGGCAAAAAGATGTTCATCGGGTCGGAGCGGGCGTGGCGGGCAGGGCGATCCTTGCGGGCGATCCTTCGGCGCAACCCGGGAGCTGGTCGAAAAGCAAGTGGTTGTCCGTTTCGAACAAAGGCTCCGCCTGGATGGCCCGCAGTCCCATGTCTCCAGCGATCCAGAGGGTTTTTCCGTCAAGATAGTCCTTGGGAACCGCGTAGACCTTTTCAAAATGACGCACGGGAATGCGGGCCAAGAGTGACTGGCCGATCTTCAATCCCTGAGGGGAAGGGAGCTTCACAAGGGCTTCTTGAAACGGGCGGTTGCCACGGCCGGCGAGTAGGGCCGGACTCGGCAGGATTTGAATCAGCGACCCGTTGATAATCTGTTCGGGCTGCGAGAGCAGTTCGATTTCCACTGGCAAGCCGGCTTTGGCCCGCACAGCCTGGCGTTCATCAAGGTGGATGCGGGCCACAAAGGCCTCCTCGCCGGGGATGCGGCCGAAAACCTGTCCCGCCTCGAGATGATCGCCGGACTGCGCCTTGCGCACTTGTCCTGCGACAGGAATCGCCTGGTGGACGATAAGGCCGCTGTTTTCCGCCCGAAGGGTGTGGCGGGGAATCTCCCTCGAAAGATCATCGATCTCCTGCAAAATGTCGTCCGCCCGGCGGGCCGCCTCGGTCAGGGACTGGTCGCCCTGAAGATTGGCCAGGGCGAGTTGATTGCCCGCCGACTCGAGACGGCGTTTGGCGGAGGCGAGGCCGGCTTCGCTCTGGAGAATCCGCAAACGGCTTTCTTGGGCGAGCCGTTTGCGATCGATTTCGGCGAGGGCGGCCCCCCCTCGCGAGCCGTCCCTGCGCAATTCCGCATCGAAGCGGCGTGCGGCGTGCAAGGCGGCAAGATCCGCCCGGGAGAGTTGCATTTCCTGGAATCGGATTCGCAATTCGGAAATTCGATCCTCCATGGGAGCGGGATCGAATTCCGCCACCACATCGCCCGATTTCACAAATTCCCCCTCGGGTCGCAGTGAAACGATTTGCCGTGGAAGCGGCGAGGCCGGAGCCGCCAGAGGCGAACCTCCCGTGGCATCGATGGCTCCCGGTGCCTCCAGCACGTCATCAAACGGGGCCGGGAGGATTTCCAAAATCGGCCGGTTGTGGCCCGGTGGAAGCCCGAGAAGGGCCATCGCGAGAAGGCTGGAGAGGCACAGGCTACTCATGCCGCAAGGCGTCGATCGGATTCATCTCGCTGGCGCTTTTTGCCGGGTAGTAGCCGAAGACAAGACCGGTTAAAACCGAGAAGGAAAACGCCACCGCCACCGAGAGGGGGGGGATGTGCATCTCCCAGCCGGTGGACGACGAAATGGCGAGCGAGAGGCCGATGCCAAGTCCCACGCCGGCAACGCCTCCGGTGGCGGTGAGGAGAACCGCCTCGGCGAGAAATTGCATGCGGATGTCATGCTTGGTCGCGCCTGCGCCGCGCCGGATGCCGATCTCCTTCGTGCGCTCCATCACCGAGGCCAGCATGATGTTCATGATTCCGATGCCGCCCACCAGCAGCGAGATTCCGGTGATCAGGAGCATGATGTGGTTGAAAAGATCGCGGGTCCGCTCCTGCTGGCGGAAGAGCGACTCGGGGATCGTCAGCTCGAAATCTCTCTCGCCGTGGTGCCGGCGGGTCAGGATGCGCTCCGCCATCGCGCCCAGGGGTGCGACGAACCGCTCCTCCTCCACCTGAAGCACCAGCTTCGACACGGCCGATTCGAATCCCCCGACTTTTTGAAAAAGGACCGGCTGGTTGCGCGGGATCAGGATCGTGCCGTCATAATTCGGAACCGGGTCCAAAACGCCCACCACCTCGAACAGCGAGCCATGGATGCGCAGGAATTGACCGGCCGCCTCCGAGGCCGGAAAAAACGTGTTTGCCGCATCGCGTCCCAGAACGCACACCCGGTTGTTGTTTTTCAAATCCCAATCGGCAAGGAGGCGCCCCTCTCTCAAGGGAAAGGAAAGAACGCGAAACAGGCCGGGATCGGCGCCGGTCACCGCGGAGCGCGCGGCGATTCCCCGGGATTGCACAAACAACTCGCGGTTCACCAGCATCGTGCTGTCGGAAATTCCCGGCAAGGCCTTCTGGAGGTATTCGATGTCCTGCATGGAAAGCCCCTCTCCAACCGCGCTGCCCCTGTCCGACGCCGTTTTGCGGACCGACGGGAGGTCTTGAATGTAAATGTTGCGGATTCCAAGGATCGAAATTTCCCGCAAGGCCGATTGTTTTCCACCCTCGCCGATGCCGGTCATCGCGATGACCGCTGCCACGCCGAAAATAATTCCCAGCATGGTTAAAAACGATCGCAGCTTGTGTTCCGAAAGTGTGCGGTGCGCCAAACCCATATAGCGGAAAAAACGTTTCATCGGGGGCTCCATTCCCTCAAGCGCACCGGGCGGGCGGGATTTGCGAGGTGCTCGCGCAAGGCGGCATCGGGCAGCACCAATCGTCCATGCAAGGGTTGCTCCACGACCGCCTCCGTCCGTCCCGCATCCAGAACCCGCACCGGTTGGCGCTCCAATGCGCTGTTCTTTTCAACCCACACAAACGGATGTCCGTCGCGGTTCTGAAGGAATGGCACCGGCACCACGTGGGCCGCCTTGTGCGAGGCCAGGCGGATGGTGACCCGGGCGTTCATCCCCGGGCGGAGACGTTCGAGGTCGCATTCCTGAATGCGGACCACGATGCGAAACGCTTTGATAAAGGGATTGTTGTCCCGCACGTGGGCGAGGGGAGCGATCGTGGCGACTTCGCCGGTGAATCGATTCTCGGGAAAGGCGTCCGGAACAATGAACGCCGGTTGACCCGGTTCGATGCGGCGGATGTCCTCCTCGGGGATGTCCAGCACGACGGTCATTTTGTAGAGGTTCGGGATAATAAGAAAAATCTGTCCTTTGAAGAGTTGGTCGCCCACTTGAACCTTGCGTGTAAGGCCGCTGATTTTGATGGGGGGATAAACCACGATGCCCTCCTCCGGCGCATGGATGGCGAACGAGGCGATATCGGCTTTTGTTTGCTCCATTTTGCGGTTGTTGTCGGCGATGAGCTTGTCGATCTGGCGGAGTTGGACATCGCGGCGGTTTTCCTCCTGGGCAACCCGGTTTGTGGCCACTTGAATTTCGTTCCGTGCGTTGTTGAGCCGGGTTTCCGCCGCATCGCGTTCCAGCTTCGCGTTGTAGGTCATCGATCGGTAGGTGAGTTCGGCCAAGCGGGCGTTTTCGATCGCTGTCTGACGGGCCACATCCAGATCGGCCAGGCGGATGCGGGCCTCGAGTTCGGCATCTGTGCGGCGGGCCTCCAGCCCGGATTCCTGAAAGGCGGCCAGTGACTCCTCGAGTTTGGCGGTGTCGAACTTTGCAAGCAAATCGCCCTTTGAGACCAGTCGCCCCTCCTCGGCGATTTCGATGAGTTTGCGGTCCGCGTTGGCACCGGGGGCGGCGATGTGGGTGGCGGATGCAGCCTCGAGCACACCATTTTCGGAGAGTTCGATGTCGAGGTCGGCTGTGCGGGCTGTGGTGGTCAGAAGTTCCAACGGAGGGCCACCTGGCGCGGGTCTCCAAAGAAGTCCTGCGGTTCCCAAAACGAGAACTGCAAGAATCCAGGAGAGGCGGGATGCGGAATTTTTCATGGCAGCGTGTCGGAAACGATGGATCCGTCCCGCATTTCGATGGAGCGGTCGCAGAGCGATGCGATCCCACGGTCATGGGTCACGATGAGAATCGTGGCGCCCTGCCGATGGATGTCGCGGAAAAGGTCGAGAATTTCCGCGCCGGTGCGGCTGTCCAGAGCCCCTGTCGGCTCGTCAGCGAGAATCAGCGAGGGATTGCCGACCAGGGCGCGGGCGATGGCGACCCGTTGCCTCTGGCCGCCGGACAGTTCATTCGGGCGGTGGGTGGTGCGGTTTGAAAGCCCCACACGCTCCAAGGCTGCCGCGGCAAGGCCCTGCGGATCGCGGATGTCCTCCCGGTAAAACAGCGGCAAGGCCACATTTTCAAGAGCGGTGGCACGGGGCAGGAGGTTGAAGCTTTGATAAACAAAACCGATTTCCCGGTTGCGAATCCGGGACTCCTCGACATCTGCCAGTCGCGACACATCGCGGCCCCGGAAGAGGTGTTCCCCCGAAGTCGGCCGGTCGAGAAATCCCAGGATGTTCATCAGGGTCGATTTTCCGGATCCCGAGGCTCCCACGAGGGCGGTGAACTCGCCCGGCCTGAAATCCAGATCGATCCCGTGCAAGACGGGGACCTCCAGGCCCGGAAGTTGGTAGGACTTTTGAATGCGGCGAAGCGACACCAGGGGAGTCATCGGAGGGAGGCGACGCCCGCATCGGGGGGATCGAGCGGATAGTCGCGTTCGATCTCGGCCAAGCGCCGCAGCAGGGCGTAGCGGAGGTTGGTGAGTTCGTCCAATGCGTTGAAATACTCGTTTTTCGTCCGGATCATATCGAACGAGCCCACGCTGCCGAGTTCGAAGCGGAGGCGGGAGATTTCAAACTCGCGGGCGGCGAGTTGTTCGATGTCCCGGGCGATGGCGTAGCGGGCTTGGATTTCGGCGAGTGAGATGAGGGTGTTTCTCACATCCCGCACCTCTTGGCGGAAGAGGGCATCGATCTGGTTTTCGTTGATCGAACGATCGATTTCCTCCAAGCGCAAGTTGTTCCATTTTTCAAATGTGGAACCAAACAAGGGAATCGTCACCAGCAGGGCGGCGCTGAGATCACGGCCTTCGACGGGTTGCGAGGAGTTGAAAACACCGTCTCCAACTGTGCGGTAGGCGTCTCCCCGCGCTTCAAGGCGCACCGACGGCAGGAGGGAATTGCGGATGTAGTCGGCATTTTCCGCGTTGGCGAACATGTTGTATCGGATCTGGGAGATGCGCAGTTCATGGCGCATGCCGGATTCAACCATTCGTCGTGGATCGCAGAGCCTGCGGTCGACAACCGGTTCACCCGGTTCCACCAGTCGCAAGGGGTCTCCGTAGGGAATCTGCAGGAGGGAGGCGAATTCACTGCGGGCCCGGTCCAGCGAGGCCTTGCGGGCCACAAGCCTGCTTTCGGAGACCTTCAAATCGCGCTGGTAGTCCAGCAACGAGTATTCTGCAATGACACCTGAGCGGAACTTCTCCTCGCTTTCAGCGGCGAACTTCCGGTCTTGCTCGAAGCGACGTTCCGCGCTGGCTGCGATGAGTTCGGCCTCCAGAACCGAATAAAAAGTGCTTTTCACGCGATAGTCGAACTCCCGACCGACCGAGGCTTGGGCGCACTTTTTCAACCAAATCTGTTTTTCCGCGAGCGATTCCTGAAGCCACAGGGGGTCTTTGCGGACGAATTCCTGGGAAAAAACCAGGCTTAAGCGATCGCTCAAGAGTCCGGCCCGCGAGATGTCGTGGTCGTAAGAGGCCGAGAGTTCGGTGTTGGTCGGCAACCTTTGTTTCACCGAGGCCTCCACTCCGGGTTCCGTGGTGCGGTATTGGAACTTCGGTTGGTCGAGCCCCTCCTCGCGGGCGTCGTAATCGAAAATGCGCGGTGCCTGCAACTGAACCTGGAACTCCGGGTAATAATTCAACTGGATCCCGAACAAGCGGGCCATCAGGCGATCCACCTCGAGGCGCGCTGTGGCGAGTTCCGGGCTGACCGCGCCCGCGCGGTCAACAGCTGCATCGATCGTCAGAGGTTCATGGGGACGGGGGTCGGGGGCATTTCCCATCACCGCCTCGGCCGTTGGCAGCGGGGGAAGGTCGCGATCGGCCCGGAGCAAGGAGACCCCGGACAACATCACAACGAGCGCTGACCGAAGAACGCCCCTCCCGGAGACGCTATGGATCATGGCATCGCGGAGGGCCGGGAGGAAAATGACGCAACGTCGCGCAGCGATTTCAGCGAGCGCATGGTCTCCTTGTAATAGCCCATCGAGGGTTTCGGCACACGGTCGAGTGAAGCAGGATCCATGTGGGAAAGCCCGAAGAGGGCCTTGTAGCCGTAGTGCCACTCGTAGTTGTCGGCGAGCGACCACGAGAGGTAGCCACGCACGTCATAGCCCATGGAAATGGCCTGACCGACAGCGGCGATGTGTTCCTGGATGTAGCGCACGCGTTTTTCATCGTTCGGCGTGGCGATGCCGTTTTCCGTGATCATC
>CAMCXK010000035.1 GCA_945883435.1 Chthoniobacter flavus
ATACCGCCACAGCCAAACCGGAAACGACTGGTGGGCCTCCGCCACGATTCCCAAGCCGCCGGGCAACGCGGCGATCACCTACAAGATCGGGTTCTACAAATCCGGAGCGTCCTCCCTCTGGCCCAGCGGGCCGGGGTCGGTGGCGGCCAAGAAAAACATGCTCACGACCTTCCGGGTGGAAAATCTCAATCCCTCCAACATCCGGTTTTTCCCGCACAACGATTATGCCCGCACTCCAACTTTGGGTGCGAATTACACCGACTGGCCATGGGCGATGCAAACCGGCTTGAGCGAGGGATTCCATGTTTTGAGGGCCCGGACCCATCTCAATCGCAACCCGGCCTCCTCCGCACCCCTTTACAACACGTTTACCCAAGTCTTCTACTACGATGCCAAAGTGCCCGAAGGCACGGTCCGCTGGCCTCAAAAGAACGGAGACACGGTGGGTGGATCCTCCTATGAACTCGTGGTCCATACCGACAACACCGTCGAAGAGGTGTGGTTTCATATCGATGACTCGGAAGCGGGCAACAACGATTCTGCGACAAACCTGCTGAACGGCAATGGATCTGGGTTCGAACCCTTCGAGGACGACAACCAAAACGGTCTCCGCGATCCGCTCGAGGGTTTCACCGATCTGGATGGCGATGGTCAATACGATGCCGCCATTTCCGAGGCTTGGAGCCAGGCGACGCAGGTGACATCGGTCAACCTGCCCGGAAAAAAAGAATGGCGCTTCCGCTACAACAACATTCCCGCCAACGGCACCGCTTTGATCAAAACACGCCTTCTGGAGGCCTCCTCATCGCGCAATCTTTCTCTCGATCCAGTGGAAGCCCACGCCCAGGAGATCGAAAGATCGGTTGAAACCCGGGGGCCCGACCAGCGGGTCATGGTCGCCTGGCCTCAACGCGACGGGGACCGTGTCGACGACAATTACCGCCTGAAAATTTATTTCACCAAGGCGCTTGCCGATGGAACAGACACCCAGTCGCTTATCAACCGCTTTGCATTTTCGATCGCCAGCACCGAAAACGGCACCAACCGGGATCCTGTTTTCCAAAACCGCTCGAACTTCGAAATCAACTACAACATCAACGACCAATTCCACGAATTGGCGATCCCCCTGCCAAACCTTTACAACGACCTTCCCGACTTCCTGCACACCCTCTCGGTCACTTACACGTTCCCCGAGGACGGTCGGAAACTCGAAACCATCCGGTTGGTGCGTGCCAATCCCAGCACGAAGCCCTTCGTGCGCATCACCCGTCCCTCCGAGGTGGGGTCCGACGGGCGGGCCACCGAAATCGTGCTTCCGGACAAGCCGGGGGCGGATGAATTGCTTTACACGATCCGGGTGGAGACCACACCCTCTGTGACAGATCTTGTCCTGTCGGGCCAACCGACCATTGGTTTGTTCGAGGAGGCATTCACCGACACAAATGGAAATGGCCGATGGGACGATCGCGAGCCGACCACCGACACCAACTCGAATGGCCAGTGGGATTCCGCCGAGTTGTTCACCGATTTGGACGCCAACGGCTACCAGAATGGAGCCGAGTTGTTCACCGATTCCAATGGAAACGGCCGCTGGGATCCCGCTGAATCGTTCACAGACTTGAATTCGAATGGAGCCTTCGACGCGGGAGAGGATTTCTTCGACTTGAATGAAAACCGCCTTCGCGACCCGGCGGAGCCCTTCGTCGATTCCAACTCCAACGGCACCCGTGAAGGAGTGAAAATCACCACCACCGGAAAAGTCAAAACATGGGACTTCTCGTGGAAAATCACCGCTCCCGGAAATTATCTTTTGAGCGCCACGGCCACCCTGAACGGACAGTCGACATCCACCGCGCGCAATGCCCGTGTGATTCTCCGCCAAATCGTCGAGCCCGATCTGGCCCAAGACAACGACGATGACCATGACGGATTGGTCGATATCGATGAAACCAATAAAAAAAGCCTTCCGCAGACAAACTCCGAGACGTGGAGCAATGGCGATGTCCATATTTGGCGGGCTTCGGGACTCTCGCTTCCCGCCAGCCCGGATTCCGATGGCGACGGACTTTCCGACGGTCTCGAGGTCGGTTGGAGAATCGCCTCCGGTTCGACCAACGCCACGATGGACACCAATGGCGATGGCATCCCCAACTTCCGTGCCGATTTGGACCCTCCCTTCTACGCCGTGGTTGGCAATAGCGGCAAAGTTCCCGGGGTGGGAGATCTGTCGAAAGGTGATGACCGCACGCGCCAAGCGGCCGGCTCCGTCACCGATCCGACCAATCCGGATACCGACGGGGATGGATTGCCCGATGGCCTGGAGGATTCGAATGCCAATGGCTGGACGGATGGCGATGGCGTCCCGATCGATCCGGCCTGGGAGCCTTGGCTCGCCCGCGCCTGGCCGAACAACAAAATCGATGCGGGCGAGACCTGGGCCGAGACCAGTCCCACCAAAGCCGATTCCGACGAGGATGGTCTTCAAGACGGGTATGGCGAGGACAGGAATGCCAACGGATTCATCGACGGCGACTCCAACAAAAACCGCCAGCATGACTCCGGCGAGTTCTGGTCCGAAACCGATCCCCTCAACCGCGACACCGATGGCGACGGCTTGCCCGACGGATGGGAATCCCAATATGGCCTTGATCCGCTGGATGACGGAGCCTTCAGCAAGCGTCTCGATGGCTTGGGCAGTATCCAGAACGGGCCGCAGGGCGACCCTGACAATGACGGAATCACCAATGCGGACGAGCTTCTGAATGGCACCCACCCCAACCAGCAAACGGTGATCGGCGGGGGCCAGGGGGAAGGATCGATCGCCATCGGCACCTTCACCGATTGGGGTCACCAGGACTTGCTTGCGCTCGATGAATACGGGGAAGGCGGTTCGCATTCGGCCTCGGATGTCTATCGTTCCTGGAACGACACCGACCACTCGCGTGACATTGTGGCATTTTCCTTCCGCGATGGCGGCGAGGTTTCCGCCGGTGGCGACGGGCGGGTGTATTTCCGGTTGGATTTTCTCGATTTGGCCGACAAGGCCTGGGAAGGCGAGGTGGATGCCTATGTGGTGATCGATACCGGCAATACCGGCGCCGGGGAGCGTTCTTTGCCGAATGAAATAGACATCGCCACCGATATGCGCTGGGAGGCGGTGGTCGCAGTCTATGGCCAGAATTTCGGCAGTATTTTTGTGGACCGCAACGCGGCTCAAAACACCACCACCCAAACCCAGAATCCCGTCACCGCCGGTGGCGTCGAGGCGCGCGGATTTGGCGGGCGCAATGAAGCCGCCTGGTCTTCCACCTACGATGCCCTCGAGATCGGTATTGAGCGCCAGCACTTGAAGGATGCCGGTTGGCTGGGGGATCCGAACTCCCTGAATTTTCAAGTGTTCACGACAAAGCCCAACACCACGGCAACGGGAACCGGTGACCTTGCCGGGCGCAACGATATCCGCGATTCGATCACCGATGACTGGATTGCCTCCGATTATTGGCGCGATGCCGACAATGTGGCATTGAATGCGAAACTCGCCGCTTGGTTCGGCCGGGGGGCTTCCAACGACCGCACCAAGGCCGCCAAGGTCATGCTGGTTGCCCACGCGAACCAGGCGATCCAGCCGGGGACCCTCGTTCACAATCTCATCCGGAGTGGAACCCCTGCCATCGGCTACCACCGGTTGCTGGAAACCCACGAGCAAACCAAGGCTCCGCTGACATTGCATTTCACGCCCACTCTGGCATCCGCGCTGCAGTGGGCCTCCAGTTCGATGAATTCCACCGACGGACCGTTGTTCAACGCCCGCATCGCCTCGCTTGTGTCCCAAGGCCGGGTGGATCTCGTCGGTTCCTCGTTTGCAGACCACGTGCCGAAGTATTTTCTTCCGGAATTCAACAATGCCAACAAGGCGCTCTCCGAAAAATTTCTCGATTCCATTTACGGGAACGCCACCGCCTCCCGGCAGATTTATTGGGCGTCCGAGCGTGTTTTAGATGATGAATCGCTCTCTTTGATCGCCGGAATGGGCTACAGCCACACGTTTGCGGACCAGACGCGGCATTTCGTGAAATGGTTCGGCCGATCCGCCGCCCTGGGAACCTCCGGATACCGGATCAACAGGGTCAACGGAGTGAACATCTTTCCGATCCATGACGCAGCCTCGGATTATCTCGATCAAACGCGGGACGGCGGTTCGAGTCTTCCGGTGCGTCAACTTTTGTCACGGCGTTCGCGCAGCAACGTGCAGGACCAGGTGGTGGTTCTGTGGAGGGACATGGGCGACTTTTCCTCCGATGCGAAGGCCACCAGCTACAGCGACAATGTGCGTTGGCTTTCCTCCCGTCCGTGGATTCGGGTGGTCACCGCCCAGCAAATCGTGGACCGCCAGATCAACTACAAGGGCGAGGATGGCAATATTTACTCGGAGTGGGGAACCGTGGATCGCGGCACCGGAAAAAATCTGGTTCAAACCGCCAAGGATTGGATCGACTGGGCCACGCGGGAGAACTACGACCATTGGTATTTCGGATCGCCCCGCGAAGCCGGACTGAGGGACGAAACATTCGGCCTTCCCTCCGCTTTCGGCTTCTCCGGTGAGGGGGTGGCCCGCGATGCCTGGTTGGCTTCCAACAGCACCACCGCCACCTCCTTGAAGGACCTTTCCGGCGCGGTGCTTCACGCGGCCATGTTCCAAACCGCTTTTCACAACACCCCGGCCGGCAATCTGGCCAAGTTCAGCACCGGAGACTACATCTACCCCGACGACGCCTCGGGGCAAACGCTGGCCGCCTTGGCACGCCATACCCAGTCGCAGGCCCGCTTTGCAAAAATCTACCAACGTGTCCAAGCGTGGGCATCCACGGCGAATGCCACCACGCTGGGCAGCGAGTCGTCGGATGTCGACCTCGACAACACACCGGAATATCTTCTTTTCAACAGCCGGATTTTTGCGGTTTTCGAGGCGCGAGGCGGCCGCATGACCGGGGCCTGGTTGCGCGATCCCGCAACCGGCTCGGTTTGGCAGGTCGCGGGAAATTTTGCGTCCTACAGCAATTCCGACACGGAGGACGAGGGGGCCACAAACGCCACCGCTCACAGGACCAGCGGATTCAAGGACTGGTGGGCCTCGGGCGGCCAGTTTGGCAGTGGCAACAACACTGCTGTGAATGCCGCCTACACCCCCGCCGCGCTGACCGGCAACGCCACCGGGTGGCAATTTTCCGCGCTCGGGATTTCCAAATCCATCACACTGGCCAACGCTTGGACGGGCAATTTGACCGCGACCTACACGCTCAGCGGGCCGGGCAAGCTCTACACCCGCTTTGGACTCTCGCCGAACCTTCTCGACCTCATGGTTCGTGGACAGCAGGGGCTCTCGGTTGACGAGTCCTCCGCAACCCGCACCATGCTCTCGAATGTGAGTGGCAACGAAACAGTCCGCGCGTGGGTTTCGGCCCCGCAAATCAACCACTCGGCGATCGACACCACCGGAAATGCCACCACGGCCCGTCGTCGCAATCAGGCTCAAACCCACCAAGTCGAGGTGGAATTGACCGGCGCGGGCCCCCATGTGGTTGTCTTGGGATTCGATCAAGGCACCGATATCACCGGTCCGTTGGCCACATTCACCGATGGCATTCCCGACGCGTGGTGGAGTCTCCACAACATGGCGGGAGCGCAACGCAGTGCGTCGGCGGATCCCGACGGCGACGGGCTCTCCAATCGCAATGAGTATCTCTTCGGCTCAAATCCCGCCGACCCCGGGAGTGGATTCCCGGCGGTGTCGGTTCTCCTGGAATCCGGCAGCCGCGTCTTCCGGTTCCCGACCCTTGCGGACCGTGTTTATCAAGCCCAGGTCTCCAACAATCTTTCCAACTGGACCGATCTGGGCGCTCCGGTGATCGGCAACGGCCAGGTCCAATCGGTTGCCGATCCGGCCGCCGCCGAAAAGCGTTTTTATCGTCTCCGGGTAACATTGCCATGACCGTTTGGAGCCCACCCAGACTCGTTTTGATCTGTTCAAAAAATCCGCTTGTTCCCCCCGTTGCCCCGTTGCGTTCCAACACGTAACTTCTCGGGATCCTCCAACCATCAACACCGTGCGAATCCTCCTCCCCGTTTTCCTTGGCCTCTCGATCCTCGCAACCATCCGGTCCGCTTCCGCCGAGGTGATCATTCAATATTTTGAAACGCGCTGGGATGAGATTTACCAGAGGCTGCCGGAGATCGCGGAAATCGGCTACGAGTCGATCTGGACACCCCCGCCCGGCAAGTCTCCGATTGGCGGTCCCCACCCGCATGCCTACGGAGGCAATGTGGGTTACAATTCCTATGACCGCTTTGATCTCGGGGATGCTCCCCAGCGCGGGCATTGGGAGACCCGCTATGGATCCCGCACCGCCTTGCGCAACATGGTGGACAATGCGCACCAGATGGACCTCAAAATCTACCCCGACATCGTGTTCAACCACACGGGCAATGGTCCCGACTACCGCACTTACCCGGGCATGGTGCCCCAGGATTTTCACGTGTGGCAGGACGGTTCCCAACCCGGCGGGTTCAAACGCGCCCCGCGGATGTTCGAGTGGTCGCCGGACAATGGCTATGGCGGCACCCTGCATCAGGAACTCGTCAGCCTCATGGATATCGTTTTGGAATTCGACGGCCGTTTCCAAGGCAACAATGGGCCCAAATACGCAGCGGACCCCGCTCCCTTTGTTCGCCATCCCGGGGATCCGGAGAAGTATCCCTATTTCAACCAGACCGGCTACCCGAACGAAAATTCCCGCGAGTTTGTGACGCGGTGGATCAACTGGCTCGGATACGCCATGGATTATGATGGCGTGCGACTCGACGCCCCCAAGCATGTTGCGAAAGAGTATTTCGGTCTTCCCGGTCAAGATGCGGCGACTCGGGACAAAACACTCATTTACAACATTCAGAAAAACTTCAACGAACGTCGTGGCTTCACCGACGAGGATCCGTTCGATGACATGTTTTCAAACGATCTGCGGCGCGACGATGCCTTGGTTTACTCCGAGTTCTTCATCGGTTCCGTGGGCGAGGTCGATTATTGGCGCAATCCCTCCAATCCCACTTGGGGTATCAAAACCCGCTATCTCGACTTCCCGCGCAAGTCCCAAATGATCATGAACGCGTTCAACAGCGGCAATCTGGGCGCACTGGCGGGATTCGCCGGATTCAGCCCCGAGGAAGGCGTGATGTTCGCCCACAGCCACGACGAGGATCCCCCGTGGAAACTGGAGCTCGCCTACGCCTACATCTTGACCCGTGTTGGCACCCCGGTGGTTTTCTTTACCGGCAACAACCTCGCCGATAGCGAGGACAAGGAGGAGAATGGAATCACCTGGATGCGCAAGGGATACGACGGTGCCTTGGGCGACAACAACATGGGCACGATTCCAAACCTTGTTTACATCCACAACCAGTTCTGTCGCGGGAAGGAATACACCCGCTGGTCGGAAAACGACTTTTTTGCTTACGAACGATATCAGGACACCAACACCAACGGAGAACCCAACTCCGGCGAGGGATTGATTCTGGTGGCACTCAATGATTCCGGATCCGACCAGACCCGCTATGGCATTCAAACCGCCTTCGCTCCCGGAACCCTTCTGAAAGACTACACCGGCCGCAATCCCGACACCGTGACTGTCGGTGGAGATGGCAAGGTCAACATCCGGGTCCCGGGCTGGTGGGGACAGGGCTTCGTCTGCTACGCCCCGTTCAATGCCCAAGTCCCGAGCACCGGAAACCCGATTGTGTTCGAAGGGGCTGGCGTTTCCACCATGCCGTGGACTGTTCCGGGCGGACGCGATGCCGCGTCCAAGAACCGCACGATCACACGCCTGACCGGCAACAACGCGACGATCAATGTGTTCTACCGCCAGCCCGCCCAAGGTGGCGAGACCATCGACAATGTGGTTCTCAAGTGGGGACAGGGCCGCAATCTGAACGCCGGCGCCCAGGATTTCGGTGGCAAGGACATCGTGATCGGTGGCTTCGAGCAAATGACGAAGGTCGTGGACGGTCACTACAAGCTGGATGTCGACCTGACCAACGTTCCCGAGGGGCTCCACACCGTGAAAGCCCGTTTGTTCAACGGCCGCACCAACAACAAGCCGGCCCTTTTCCAAACCTTCACCGCCACGGTCTACGTGGATCGCCGGGGCCCGAATCTTGAATTTCAAAACCTCGCCGAGGGAGACGTGCTTGAGGGGGCCCGCGTGGTGACCGTCGAAAATGCCGACCGCACTCTTCACAACCTCACCTACTCGCTGAATGGCGGTCCCCAGCAGCAAGCCGATGAGGTGATCAAAGGACGTTGGCGAATCGCCCTCGACGCACTGTCCTCCGGAGCGAACTCCATCACTCTCTCGGCGACCGAAGCCGACCGGGGAACCTTGCGCGCCGTGATCAACAACTCCACGCTCACCCGCAACTTCACGGTCAATACGGCGGGGCCGGCCATCGAGATCAACCACGGGAACGGCGCGACGATTGCCGAGCCGTTTTTCAAGACGGTCGTCACCGTGCCGACGGGGCAAGGCATCACCTCGAGCGACATCAAGCTTTACTGGAATGGCTATGAGCAGCCCGCGCTGGCCGAAAATCCCGCCGGAAGCGGCAAGTTCGAGTCGACCTTCAACGGTCGCTACCGCCAAGGCGGCGTGGATAAAATCTTCTACGGTGCCTTTGTGAACGGTCCTCAATTTTTCGAGGCGGTGGTGACCAAAGGGGGACAGGAAAACCGGGTGGCCCGCCGCGTGGTGTTCAACCTGTATGGAAAAAACCTGCACGATTCCGATGGCGACGGACTCCCCGATGACATCGAACTGACAAACTTCCTCAGCGGCCGCAACCCGGGTCCGAACCGCGCCTTGCCTGGAGACGGTTCGGGCTTGGACAATATTCCGAACTACGGCGAAAACTGGACACGCCTCAATCCCATGAATGCCGAGACGTTTTACAACGGCACCTGGGATGGTGACTTGGACTCGGATGGAGACGGCATCAAGAATATCGACGAACTCAAAAAGGGCTACCAGATCGCGGGCGATGTGTTCCGCTACAACATTTATGATCGCAACAGCGTTCCACCCGCCAGCGTGGGATCGTTTGCCACTTCGTCGCTGGGCATGTCCGGTGGCAACAAGGTGGTCACGATTACCTACCGTCCAAATGACGGGCCGTTGGCTAACGCCTCGTCGGTGACACTCAATCTGGCTCCGCAGGGCGCTGGATCGGCCCAGAGTGTGACGATGGCCGGAGGTCCGACCGAGTTCACCTACTCCTACACGGTTCCGGCCGGGGCGACGTCCGTCAACTACTCGTTCTCCAATGGTGCCACACCGGACACGACGGGAGGAGCAGCCTGGTCGGCTTCCACCACCGCCTCGTTTGTCATGGATGGCCTCTTTGACAGTCCGAACTTTGTTGTTTCCGACAACGGCATGCGCATCTATGCCGCCGTCCGCGGCAACAAACTTTATACGGCCACATGGTCCCCCAAAGGTGGCTCGAACGACCACGTGATTTTTATCACCGACCGGTTTGGAAATCCTGTTGGCGTGGGCCCTGCGACGGCGAGCGACGCGGCATCGAATTACACAAGCTGGGCAAACGGATCGAACCAAGGAACTGGCTTTGGCTCTTGGGCGGTCACTCCTTCGGCCAACGGTGACAACGCCGGCATATTCCTTGGTGATCCTGCCGCTGGAGGAATTCAAGGAATGAATGCGAAGTCGTTTGGGCTTTACGCAAAAAATGGCAGCATTGCCAAAGCAATCCGGACATTTCCTTCGAGCCTTGGTGTGGGGGATTCGATCGCCTTCCAATGGAGCATCAACTGGGATGGCGGAAATGGGGACAGTGGAAAAAAAGGCTTCAATCTTTGGGCCGGTAGCACCTTCCTCATGAATGTGGAAAACGCTGGCTCTTCCGATATCGCCGTGGGAGGAAGCAGTTCGGGGATCGGCTTCGGCACTCAGGCGATGAACTGGACGATCACCCGGACCGCTGGAAACAAACTCTCCGTCCGTGCCACACGCCGCGACGGGGGACTTTTCACCCGCGAGTTGACGGTCAGTGATGCGGCACCAACCCAGATTGAATTCTTTGCCGAAAATCTTGCGGACGGTGCCCAGCGTCAGCCTTACTTCAACGACCTGCGGATCTACCGCAGTGGCACCTCTGCAAAAAGCGGCCAAGTCTATGGCGCGTTTGACGGATCCGCGAATTCCAAACCTTGGATTTTCGCCACCCCGGCCACGGCTTCCCAATACGGATTCAAGTCATCCGGTAAAAACTGGCTCGGAAACGCCGGGCAAGCCGTCGAGGCCGAGTTGGATTTGGTCGAGGTTTTCGGTCCGGATGTTCCGGAAACGCTCTTTTTCGCGGTGGCCGCCTATTCCGGCGGTTTTGGCGGTTCGCTCCTATCCCAAGCTCCGGCCTCCTTTGGAAATTCCGGAACGGATATCGAGATTCCGGAGTATCAACCGGTGCGCCTGGCCTCGATCCGGGATGAGGATCTCGATGGCCGCTTTGACGTGGGCAATCCAGAAATGATCGTTTCGGTGAATGGCAACGATACCGATGGCAACTACGGATTGCGCCGTTTTTATCTGGACGAGGTGGCGGGTGACACATCCGCGCTCACCGTGAAATTCAAGCCGAACGCCGGAAATGCCACCCTTTCCGATGTTCAGGTTTTCACCAACCTCAACCGGCGCGACCACGCGGTGCTTGAGGAGGACCCTGCCACGGTGACCACCTCGTCCAACACCTACTTCCGCGCCCATGCAATGGGCGGGCCGAATGCCGAGGGCTACTACACCGCCACTCTCCCGGTGGAACTGTGCGGCGCCTACCGCCTGCAAGTGCGATACAAGTTGAACGGCGTCAACGGTGGAAATTTCATCTACTACACCGACAATGCGCAGCGCCGGGATTGTGCGGTGGTTGTCTCGCCCAAAAAGGCCCTTCAGATGAACATGTATGAGGTGAATCCCCTCATCGTGGAGGCGAAGGACACGACGTTTGACGGGCGGAGCACCTTTTTGGACCTGGTCGAATCCGGCAGCCGTGACGGTCGTCCCGACGCCTTGAATCAAGGCCACTACGATGCGATGGGCGTCAACATGCTCTGGCTCCAACCGGTGCATCCGATCGGTATTGAAGGTCGCGACACGAATCCCGAAACCGGCCAACCCTTTGATCCCGGCAGCCCCTACGCGGTGCGGGACTACTGGACGATCGCACCCATGCTCAGCCGCAACAACACCGAGTCCGCCGCCCTTTCGGAATTTCAGACATTCGTCAACCGACTCGACGGGTGGGGTGTCGGCGTGATGATGGACGGCACATTCAACCACAGCGCCCCGGATGTCGTCTTGGGACAAGGGGCCGTGGATCTGGGAATCGTTGGCGCGGGGAACAAAACCCAAAAAATCGCGGACTTCAATCCGGGCTGGTATGCCAAGGAGGGCTTCCCTGCGCAACCTGCGGCCAACGCGTCGGAAATCGCCATCGCGCCGGACCGAAACGACTTTGGCAACTGGACCGATGTGCGGGAATTCTATTTCGGCGATTACGATGCGCTGGTGAAGGAGAAGGGGACTCAAAATCCTGACAAATCCTATCCTGACAATGCCTACAAGCTCGCGTTTCTCTTGGAGCGGGACGAATTCGCCGGCCACACCGAGACCACACGCAAGGTTTGGGAGTATTTCGCCTACTATCCGATTTACTGGCTTGAAAAATCCGGCCATTCCGCTGGCACTCCCAAAAGCCAGTCACATCTTGGAATCGACGGCCTCCGCTGCGACTTTGCACAAGGACTCCCGTCGCAATTCTGGGAATACACCATTAACAAATCCCGCAGCCGGAAGTGGGATTTCATCTACATGGCCGAGTCGCTCGACGGCGCGCGTGAAGTCGCCGGCAGTCGACGCCACGGAGTCGGCTATCGCTCGGCCCGACACTTTGATGTGTTGAATGAAAACATCGTTTTCTTCTGGCGCGACACATTCTTCGGCTATCCGGCAAACGGCGGGAATGGCACTGTGAAAAATCCGAAAACCTACGACACATTCAAAGCCTACGACGACCGCCGGAACGCCTTTGACAATGTCACGCTCCTGAACAACCTCACCAGCCACGACGAGGTGTTCCCACACAACGACGTCTGGAGCATCGCCTATGGATACGCCCAGGTCGGAGCGCTCGATGGCATTCCCATGCTCATGTATGGCCAAGAGGCCGGCGCGCAAAACAGCAAATCCGCATATGCCCCGAGCGAGGCGAATTTCGGAACCATCTCCGCAAACAACACGTTCGCCAAATACGAGTCCAACTTCGGAAAGAACATCCCGAACTTCAAAGTTTACAACCATATGGCCTCGATCTGGAACGACCGGACTGCGGACGAGTGGAATCTTCAATCCTTCTACGGGCGCGTGAACAAGGCCCGTTTATCGGCCCCCGCCCTGCAGAGCCAAAACGTTTACTATCTCAACAAAAAACAAGCCGGCGGGGGGATGGATGACAACATGTTTGCCGTTGGCAAAGTCAAGAATCTGGGGGCCACGGCCGGGTCTCCCGGGCAGAGCGTGGTGTTTGCATTTGTGAACAACAACAAGCGCACCAATGCCACCGTTGCGGCAAGCTTCGACCTCAATGCCAAAGTTCCGGGCACCGACCTCAACTACTTTGGGATCGAGAGGGGCCGGAATTACAACATGAAAGACCTTCTGGCCGACAATGCCAGTGCGTATGTTTGGCCCGCAAACCGCACGGGAGCGGATTTGCTGGACAATGGACTTTATGTCGGCCTGCCAAATTCCGCGCCTGCATCGGGAAGCTATCAGGCCCAATATCTCCAGCTTGTCGATGTGTCGTCGCCAACGATCAGTTTCGTGCCTCCCCAATTTGCGGCCTACGGAACCACGGTCGCCCTGGAGGCCACGAACAGCGCCGGTGCCCCAGTGACCTACTCGCTTGTCAGTGGAGACACCGGCAAAGTGGTCTTGAACGGGAATCTGCTCAGCATCCAGTCGGGAACAGGGGCCGTGGTTGTCCGGGCCACCGTTGCGGAGACCCTCGATCGCGGCGGAGCCGAGGCGGAAGCAACGATCACGTTCCAGAAGGTCTCTCAAACGGTCGTTTTCGCTCCTGTCGCGGGACCTGTGGCGGCGGGAACCACGCTGGCCCTGGGTGCAAATGCCACGTCCGGCCTCCCGGTGGTTTTCTCGTCTTCCAACGCTTCCTTGGCCACTGTCAACGGGACGGTTTTAACAGGCGTCTCGGCCGGCAATGTCACGATTTCAGCAAGCCAGGCGGGCGATGAAAACTTCTCCGCGGCGGAGGGCATCGATCAAGTTGTCCAAGTCACCGCCGGGACATCGTTTGAAAGCCTCTTCCCGGGCCAGTCTGCGACCAGCGATATCGATCGGGACGGAGTGCCAGCTCTTGTGGAATATGCTCTCGGTGGATCATCGAATGCAAACGATGCCGAGTTGTTGCCGCGGGCCGCCCGCGATGGTTCGAACTTGAGTCTCACGGTGGTTGTTCGCACCGGAGATTCAGCCCCGGTGGTGACCGCCCAGTCCTCCACCAATCTCGGTGGCTCCTGGACTCCAGGCCTTGCCGGGGAGGTTGACGCCGACCAGAGCGGTGTGCCGGAGGGATTTCAGCGGCGTGTTTTTGCGTTTGATGCCGGATCCAGCCCGCGCGCCTTCCTGCGCCTTCACATCCAAGCCCGTGTGCCCTGATGTCGTGTCATCTTGCTTTGATCTGTTCAACCGCTGCTGTTTTGAAACGCCCCATCCCGTTTTAAGAACCTTTCACCTATGAAACACTGGATTTGCATCATGCTTCTCGCCACGGCGTCCTCGCCGGCGGCCGACCGTTTGAACATTGCCGAGGATGACGCCGCCCACAGCGGTTATGGCGGCGGTTGGGGAACCGGGAAAAATGTGGGCACGGGGTTCGGAGCCTGGTTTCTGCGCAGCAGTGGAGTCGGTCCCCGCGACAGCCATGCCGGCTTTTTCATCGAGGCCGACAATGTCCAAGGCGAGATCAGCGCCCTTGCCCTCGGCGGAAAGGCATTTTCCATTTTTGCCAACGGCCTCGGGCATGAAAATGCCGTTGCATTCCGTGCCTTCGGCGCTCCCTTGCAAGTCCAGGACGCATTCTCCCTCCTCTTTCAAGGCGGCACCTTCCGTCAGAAATTCGAGTCGGACGACGAACGCACCGGGGCGGTGGGCTTCTCGCTGCGGACTGGCACCGCCAATGCGGAAACTTCCGATCTCTCGACCGGTGAGCGCTTGCGTGTGTCGAATACCGAAGGCGAGGCGAATTACCAGATCATCGATGGCGAATCAGACCGCGACAGCGGGGTGCCGGTGAACGATGCCGGGGTCTCTGCCACCGTTTTGCTGACCGGGCCGGACACCTATGACCTGGAAATCACCGATCTTGACACCAACAACACCCACCGTTTGCAAGGTCGCAAACTTGGAGGCAGTCCCGGAGCCCCGATCGAAAGTTTCGCCATCTTCAATCTGGATGCCGAGGACGGCGATGTCCGCTTCAACGGTTTCCAAGTCACCCGCCCATTCACCTCCCTCCCACGCTGATCCCCTCCCATGAAATCCGCCTCCCTCCGATACGCCCTCTTGCTTGCCATCGGCCATCTGCCAATGGCCGTCCTTGCAAACGACAACGTTCACGTCTCCCGCTTCTGGCACAACCACCAGCCGATCTACTGGCCGGAGTGGAATGCCAACGGGGGCCAAAACAGCCGGGTTCAATATGCGTGGGACTCGATTGTTCTCAAAGCCGGTCAAAACTACGGCGGTCTCAGCCCGAAGCAACATCCTGAAAACAACCTCACCGAAATTTTCGGAATCAACGACCGGGTCACCTCCTATCAATCCGGTCCCCGCAACGCCCTTGCCAACATCCCCAACAGCGGCGGCTTTGCCATCAGCTACTCGGGTTCGCTGATCGACAATGTCCGACAACTGGGTTCGGTTGGACAACTGGGTTACGGGGGTGGCTGGAACAACGGCTTCAAGGAATCCCGGGGATGGAAGACACCCGGCGGGGCTTCACGCATGGATCTGGTCGGCTTCACCTACCACCACTCGCTCGCTCCGCTTCTGCCCAAATCGGTTTTTCGAAAGGAACTCCAGATCTTCAAACAAGCCTGGTGGAAGGCCTGGGGCGGAAAAAGTGATTTAACCGACCACTCTAAAGGCTTTTTTCCGACGGAAATGGCCTATTCCCGCCATCTCATCGATGTGCTTGTCGACGAGGGCTACCAGTGGGTCATTGTGCCGAGCCACCATCTCAGCCGCACCTGCCCGACCTACAATACCCAGGCGAATCCGGAGGGTTCCTACAACATTTATTCAAGTCCGCCGAACAAAGCCGACCAACTCGGGCCATCTCCAACAACCGGTTGGTGGTATGGCGAACCGAACCCCGGCAACGCCGCTTGGAACGTGGCTCCCTACGCCTACCAGCTTCACAAGGTCAAATATGTGAACCCTGAAACGGGTGCTGAAAAAACCATGGTCGCCGTGCCCTCGGATGACGTTTTGTCCTATCGATACGGATATGCAAACGAGGGCACCGGCAAAATTGGTTCGTTCATCTCGCCATTTGCCACCGACCCCTCGCGCCCGGTCATTGTGATGCCATCCACCGACGGCGACAACGCCTGGGGAGGTGGCTCGAGTTCCTGGTTTGAAGCCACTCCACAGCTCTACAATGGCGGCTACCGGGCCTCGACGCCGCAGGATTTTGTGAACCAATTCGGAGCCAATGCACCGATGGCCCATATCGAAGACGGAGCCTGGATTTTTCCCGAGATGTGCTACGGGTCGCCGAATTTCCTGAAATGGGTCGAACCGCCCGTTGCCACGGTGGCGAACCGGGGGGTGACCACAGTTCCCGGCACCCAGATCGATATGGAAACACCGGGATTCGCCTTGAAATTCTACAGCTACGCGCCGCTCATGGCGGGTGCCAACTGGTGTGAAACCGCCGAGCAAATTCTCGCCGACGAAGGCGGGGGTGTGCAGGCGTGGAAAGTCGCCAGCCCTTATGATTGGGATGGCACTTGGACGACCCCCAACGATGTCGAGTTGGCCTGGCATATTTACCTGGCCGGATTGGACTCGGGCTTTAACTACTACGGCGGTCTTGGAAACGACGACGAAGTCAAACCCGGGTTGGCCACGCGGCGGGCCGTAGAAAAGCTCACCCCGTGGATGACGCAGGCCCGGCGCGACAAGGACCGCACCGGTCCAACCGTGCTCAAACCGCAGCGGTTTCCCTACAATCCCGGCTGGTATACCTTTGGGTGGTTCAACAACGTTCCGGGCGTCAATACCGCTTTCCTCAAGCGCATGAACTCGGAGTTCTACATCTGGACCCACGCTTACGACCTCAATGGCATTCCCGCCGGCAATGTGAAACTCAAAGTCCGCATGGACAACGACGGCACAAATCCGCTGGCCAGCAATCAAAATGAAACCTACGCCGGCGGTGGCGAGGTGGGGGCCTGGATCACTCTGAACATGACCAAGCGGGAGCTTCCCAAAACCCGCGAGGCGCTCAATACCGCCGCAGCGAACAGCCAGATCGACTATTTTCTGCCAACCAACGAGGTGGCCGACTACTACTTTGCCCGCTTGGACGACGCGAGCCTTCCGGGTTTCCGCAACAAGCTCCTCGACTACTATATCGAAGCCACCGACTCCAAAGGCAACGTTTCAAAATCCGAAATCCAGCATGTCTGGGTGGCGGACTACAGCGGTCAAACCAACAGCTCCAGCGGAGGCGGGGGAACCCCGTCCACTGTGGCCACCGCCAACCCGAACCCCGCCATCGCGGGGCAGCCGGTGACGATCACCTACAATCCGGCCGGGCGTGCCTTGGCCTCGGCCTCCACGGTCAATATCCACCATGGATTCAACGGGGCGAATTGGACCGCGCTTCCCGGACTTCCCATGACCAAGGTCGGTGGCAACTGGACTTGCACCTACACGGTGCCCTCCACCGCCACAACGATCGCGGTGGTTTTCAACAACGGGTCCGGAGCATGGGATAACAACGGGGGCGGAAATTGGAATTTCACAGTGAATGCCAGCGTGCCCACCACTCCTCCGGGCGCCCCGTCGGGACTGGTTGCCACCGCCTCCTCGAACACCAGCGTTTCCCTCTCGTGGAACGCCTCGGCCACCGCCTCCTCCTACCTCGTCTATCGCAACGGTAACCAAGCAGGAACTCCGCAAGACCGCAATTTTATCGATACCGGCCTGTCACCGGAAACCTCCTATTCCTACACGGTCCGCGCCGTGAATGCCGCGGGCTCCTCCGATGCCTCCACTGCCGTTACTGCGAAAACCCTCTTCAACCCTCTTCAACCCACGCAAGTCAGCGTCTTGGATCCCGCTCCCGGGTCCATGGTTCCGGGGTCGACGGTGCTTTTCAAAGGACGTGCGGGCTCGGCCTTTTTGAGCGGGCTCGTTTGGACCAACCTCTCGAACAATGCCACCGGCACTGTTGCCTTCCCCGGCGGGTCTGTGCCGAATGGCTGGGATTGGTCGTTGTCGGTTCCATTGGTTCCCGGCAACAACACAATTTCCTTCCGCGGCAACCACACGGTGGTTCTGACGGACGAACCGTCGAATTACACGACATGGACCACCAACAGCACCGGTGGCAGCGGGTTCGGACCCTGGACCCTGAACGCCGCCGGCAGTGCGGGATTCTTCCCGGCCAACACCGCCTCGCACTCAAACATGAATGTCGGATCGAACACCGGATTTGGCATATGGGCGAACAGTGGCGGCACCGGCACAGCCGTCCGCCCTTTCCTGACCCCTTTGCGGCCGGGCGATTCCTTCTCGATTTTTTTCGACAACAATTCCGTGACGAACGGCAACGAGGTGGGATTCTCGCTGACCGATTCGTCCGGCACTCCCCGCTTCCGGTTTTTCTTTGTCGGCGGCCAGGCCAACTACCGGGTGACCGACGCCGCCGGCACCCGCGAGACATCCCAATCCTACACGGCCTCGGGCTTGCAGCCGGTCTTCACACTCACGGGAAATTCCTCGTATGCGCTGACCCTCGGCTCAAGCACCCTGACCGGAAACCTCTCGCCGGGTGGAGAGGTTGGCCGTGTCGCGATCGAGAATAAAAATGCGGGCCAGGACCTGCCGCACAATCTCTACTTCGGCGCCTTGACACTCTCCCAAACAAGCTTCTCCACTCAGAACATCACCATCGCCCGCCAGACGGAGAACACCACGGACGGTCTTCCGGACAGTTGGTGGGTGCAGTATTTCGGGTCGACCTCCGGCGCCTCCTCCGCCTCCGATGCCGATTCCGACGGCCTTACCAACGCCCAGGAATACGCCCTGGGCAGCGATCCCGCGAATCCCGCCGATCCGGTTTCCGAAATTTCCGTGGAGGACTCCGGCGGCACGCTTCTCTCCAGCAACAGCAGCGTGGTTTCTTTCGGAAATGTCCCGGTGGGAGGATCGCCCGTGTCGATCCAGCTTTCGCTGCGCAGTGTCGGCAGCGGCTACCTTCGCAATTTGTCGCTGTCGAACAATGGCGCCCATGCGGCGGAATTCGCCCCCGCCCCGCTCGCCAACCCGTCCCTCGCGCCTGGAGCCAACGCCACACTCACCATCTCGTTTTCTCCCGTTTCCGGCGGCAACCGCACGGCGCGCCTTGTTATTCCAAGCAACGACCCGGATGAAAACCCCTTTGTCGTGCATCTCACGGGATTTGGCATCGGCACGAATCTTGATTCGGATGGAGATGGCCTCAATGATGCCGCGGAATATGCCATGTCGGGATTGGGCTTTGATTGGCGCACGGCCCAGCCGGGTCTCGTCTCCGCGTTATCGGGAAATGTCGGCAAGGCGGGATTCTTCGAGGAGTCCCAAATCCGCGATTTGAATGTCGGAAAGCCGCTCCTCTCGAGAAACGCGGCGAACGGCAAGTTCAAGCTCACACTGATGCTTGAGAAATCCACCCATCTCGGCCAAGGATTCCAAGCCCTGCCATTCGTCGAGTCGGGCACCTTCCTGACCAACGACGGCAAACTCGAGTTCGAGTTCGCCTCGCCCGAAAACGCCGCCTTCTTCCGCCTCAAGGCCCATTAAACGTGGTTCGCCTCCTTCTTTTCCTCGCCACCGTTCTTGCCGCTTCGGGCCGCCCGGCTTCCGCCGTCGATGCCGCCTCATCCGTTCCGCAGTTCACCCTGGAACGCGGCGCTGAAGGCTTTGATGTCGTGCTTCAGGGGAAGGATGTGGATGGCCTCACCGTTTTCGTCGCCCTGTCGGCTCCTGATTTCTCGGGTTCCATGGTCGTGCCCTACGGCCGTGAACGGGATGGCTCAACGGTGGTGCTGCCGTTCAAGGCCGCCTCACTCCTCTCGACCAACCGGCGCGGCGGTGACTTGCTTCGCACCTGGGCGGGCACCCTGTGGGGCGAGGCAAAGCCTGCGAATGCGGCTTTTCAGGTGGTTCGATCCCCGGGCCGCATTGTTTTGAAGGTTCCGCCGGCTCTATGTCCACTCGCGGATGGCCTATGCGTCGCCGCCTATGCCAAGGACCCCCGTGCCAACGGGGGGTGGGGGAGCCTCGTGGCCGCATCGCACCCGGCGGATTCCGTCGGCGAGGGCGATCGGGTGCTGGCGGGATTCTTCCGCTGGGACAACACGCGCGCGGTCTTCGAATCCGCTCACCGCTTCGAGCGACCCAAGGCGCGCATTTACCAGTTTCTGCCCCGGATTTTTGGAAACCAGAATGAATCGCGCCGGGAGAACGGAAGCCTTGCCCAGAACGGATGCGGCAAGTTCGCCGATTTGAGCGTTGCTGTTCTGGCGTCGCTGAAAGACATGGGGTTCACCCACGTCTGGGCCACCGGAGTTCTTCAGCAAGCCACGGCCACCGACTATACCTCCGTGGGGGAACCCGCCGACGATCCCGACCTTCTGAAGGGATTGGCCGGCAGCCCGTATGCCATCCGCGATTATTTCGATGTTTCCCCCGACTATGCGATCGATCCCGCCCGGCGTCTGGAGGAGTTTCAAGCAATGGTTGCTCGCGCCCGTGCCGCCGGATTGGGTGTGATCATCGACTTCGTCCCGAATCATGTCGCCCGCAGCCACCGGTCGTCGGTGCGACCCGACGTGGATTTTGGCAAGGATGACAACCCTTCGAAATTCTTTGATCCAAAAAACAATTTTTTCTGGCTTGGCAAGGGTCCCCCCTCCACCGGACAGGGTCCTCCGCTCCGCCTTCCCACTGTGGACGGTGCCGGTCGCCCCACGAGTCCGACCTGCAAGGTGGCCGAAGCGCCCGCCGATGGTCTTTTCGAACCCGAGTCCCTCCGGGGCCGCGTGACCGGCAATAATCTCCCCAGCTGGCAGCCCGATGCCGGCAGTTGGTATGAGACTGTCAAACTCAACTACGGGTTCGATTTTGTGGATCGTAAAACCCGCGCCTACCCTCATGGAAACCAGCCACGGATTCCAGTTCCCGACACCTGGTTGAAAATGGATCAAGTGCTTGCCTACTGGCAGAGATTGGGGGTCGATGGATTCCGCGTGGACATGGCCCATATGGTTCCCCCGGAATTCTGGCATTGGGCGATCGCGCGGGCCCGCGTCCGCCAGCCGCAGGTTTTCTTTGCCGCCGAGGCCTACGATTCCGACCCTGCCAAGGTGCCGTCCGGCGACCCGCTGGTGGCGGAAGCCGGCGGGGGCAACGTGATGTTCGAGTTGCTCAATGCCGGATTCGATGCGGTCTACGACGACGCCACCTACGACAAACTGAAGGACATTTATGAGCGTGGCGCCTGGGCCAACGACTTGGACCGCCTGGGGGCCCACCAGTTGGTTTTCGACAACTCCCTGCGCTACGCGGAAAACCACGACGAGGTCCGTCTTGCCGCCAAGGGCCATTGGGGCGACCTCGGCATGGCCGTGGGGCGTCCTGTGACCGCGCTTCTACTGGCGCTTTCCCGGGGCCCTGCCATGATCTACAGCGGTCAGGAGGTCGGAGAACCGGCCGCAGGCGTGGAGGGCTTTGGCGGCGATGACGGACGCACCTCAATCTTCGACTATTGGTCGATGCCTGAGCTTTGCAAATGGGTCAATGGAGGTGCCTATGACGGGGGGCGCCTTTCGCCCGGGCAGTCCGCCCTCCGGGACTTCTACGGACGCCTTCTACGCCTTCTTGACGAACCGGCCTTCTCGCGCGGCGATTTTCTGCCGCTCAACCCGGTGAATGAAAACAACCCGGCTTTTGCACGCCTGCCGGGCGAGTCGGCCAGCGGTCATTGGGTCTATGCCTTCCTCCGCCACGACCCCGTCTCGGGCCAGGCCTTCTGCGTGGTTGTCAATCTGCATCCGGACCGCACGTTTGAAAATGTGTCGGTGCTCCTGCCTGCCGCGTCTTCCGCCCGGCTTCCCTCTGCCGTTGCCGAACTCCCGGAGCGCTTGAGTGGCCTTTCCCCGGCCGCTCTCCACAGCGGTGACACCATCGCCATCGATCGCCTTCCCCCGTTGACGCCCTGCTTTTTCGAAATTTCAAAAAAACCATGAACCGACCCACCCGCACCCGCTGGATTCTCACTGCCCTGATCGTTCTTGCCGGTTTCGCCTCTCGCCATCCGGTTTCTGCCGCCGAACCCTTTCTGGGATGGATGCCCGTCCAGTGCGTTCCTCCGGGCGGATCGCTGGTCCTGGATATGAAGCGTTTTTGGGAGCCTGCGGCCGGGGAAAACCTGAATCTCACCGCTGATCCGGGAGTTTCAGCCTCGTTTGATCGCGATTCGATGGAATTGCGAGCCCTGGTGGATGCCACTTCCAAGGGGATCGCCGAAATCCGCGTGGATGTCGTCCTAGATGGGAAACCCACCGGTCGGACCGGCATTCTCACTTTGGCACTGGAGGAGGCGGGGGTTTCTCCATCCACATCCCAACCGGCCGTGTTCGCGGCCTCCAGAGGGCCTGACGGTCTGGTTTTTGAGACCCGTTCCTCCGCTCCGCTGGATCGAATCTCCGTGGTGCTTCAATCCCCGGATGGCTCTAGCCGGCCGCTGGAATTCCAGCAAATCAAAGAAACCCTCCGTGTGCCCGCCGCGGGACTTCCGAAGGATGCCTGGGTGCGGGTGGTGGTTTCGGACGCGAAGGGACGGCCAAGCCGCGCCGCCCGCGCCCGCGTTGTCCCCGCTGAGGGATTTCAATGGCAGGATGGTATTATTTACTACGCCTTCACCGACCGGTTTGCGAATGGCGAGTCGGCCAATGACCGGGCGGTCCCCGGCGACAAGGTTCTGCCCCAGGCGAATTACCACGGGGGCGATTTCCAGGGTATTCAGCAACGGATCGACGACGGTTATTTTGAGAAACTCGGCGTGAATGTGCTTTGGCTCGCGCCGCTGAACCGCAACCCCGATGGCGCCTGGCAGGAATATCTGCCGCCTTACCGACATTATTCCGGCTACCACGGCTACTGGCCGGTGTCCCACACCGAGGTCGAACCCCGCTTTGGCGGCAATGAGGGGCTTCGCAAATTGGTGGCCTCGGCCCACGACGAAGGCATCAGAGTGATTGCCGACCTTGTTCTCAAGCACGTTCACATCGAACACCCTCTTTGGACCTCGAAGCGGGAGTGGTTCGGCAGCGTGGATCTGCCCGATGGACGCAAAAACTTGCGACTTTGGGACGAGCAGCAATTCACCACCTGGTTCGAAGAGTGGTTGCCGGGTTTCGATTTTGACAACCCCGGGGCGGTTGCCTTCCTTCTCGAGAACGCCCGCTTCTGGATCAAGGAATTCGATTTGGATGGATACCGTCTCGATGCCGTGAAACACATCCGTTATGGATTCTGGCCTCAATTTCGCACCGCCATGCGGGCCATGGACTCCCCGTCCGAACCCCGCTATTTCGTGGGGGAAACATTCATGGACCGCCGCGGCATCATGGGGTTCGTGGGGCCCAACATGTTGGACGGCCAGTTTGATTTTCCCCTCTACGACACGCTCCTGGAGGTGTTCGCGAAGGACACCCAAGGCTTCGCCGAACTTGAAAAATCGCTTTCCGAGTCGGAGACGATCTACGGCAAGGAAACCCTCATGTCGCCGCTCATCGGCAACCATGACAAGTCGCGCTTTATGGCTTTTGCCGATGGCGACCTGCCCAAACCGGGCGAAAACGATGAGGAGGAGATTGGTTGGAACGACCCGCCGCAGGTCGATCATGCATCTTCCTACGACAAACTGAAAATGGCCTTGGCTTTCATCCTCGCGATCGATGGTGTGCCGATGATCTACTACGGCGACGAAGTGGGAATCACCGGAGCGGGAGATCCCGACAACCGCCGCATGATGCCTTTGGACTCCCGTCTCAATGCCGCCCAGAAGGATGTGCGCGCCCAGTTTTCCAAATTGGCCGCCCTGCGTGCGAAGCACCCCGCCCTTCGCTACGGGGACCGCAGGCTCCTGCTGGCGGATGACAAGCGTTACGCCTTTGCGCGCCGCCATTTTGATGACGCCGTTCTCTGTGCTTGGAACAAAGGATCGGGATCCGCTTCGTTCGCCGTGGCTGTTGACGGAACCCTGCCCGACGGGACCTACCGTGATGTCCTGTCCGGGAATACCCTTCGGATCAAGGCCGGCCAGGCCAAGTTTTCACTGCCCGCACGCCAAGTTGCCTTCTTCGTGCCCGGCAAGTCATCTGCCGAGTGACATTCCTCAAGGTCTCCGCTCACGTTATCCCGCATCCGCGGGTGTCTTGATCGCAAGGCCAGTCGGTCATTGACATCCCAAGAAGCATTCCGCACATTTCAACTCCACCTTTTCCCCTGATTTATGTCCGAGCCAAAAAAAGAAACCGTCCGGATCGTTCTGCCTCCCAACCCACCTGCGGCGACGCCATCCTTGCCTGTTCTGCCACCCAAGCCCCAGCTCGTGAAGGCTCCTACATTGCCGAAGCCGCCCGGTGCTCCGACGGCGGCGATCGTTCCACCGCCTCCCGCCAAAGTGCCTGTCACCCCGACCGGCTTGGTGAAGCCTCCCGTGGCCCCGGTCGCCCCCGCGGTTCCCGCGATGAAATTGCCAGTCCCGCCCGCTGCGCCATCTGCTCCGGTTGTGCCCAAACCACCAGTAGCCCCGGCCGTGCCGGCGCCTCCGGCTTTGTCCAAGCCCGCCGCTCCCGCGAGTCCTGCTTCCACAGCTCCCTCTCTGCCGAAGCCGCCCTCGGCTCCTGCTCCCGCCGCCGGGTTGCCGAAGCCGCCAGCCCCCCCCGCTTCGGTCAAACCTCCGGCAATGCAGGGGCCAGTTCCCGCGCCTTCGGTGAAAATTGCCGCGCCAAGCCCGGCCTCCCCAAAGAAGGAAACGGCGAAAATCTCGCTTCCCGCCGCCGCGAAAACCGTGCCTCAAGCCACCGTCAACTTGAAAATGCCTGCCGGCCCGGCTGCTTCCAAAGCTCCGGCCGCGCCCGGATCTTCGGCCCCCATTCCTCCCCTCACTTCAGCCAGCCCCGCCACAGCCCCGGATGAGGTGCCCCTTTGGATGGGTATCGCCGCAACAGTCATGGCTCTCGCCTCGCTGGGAATCCAAGCTTGGACAATGCTCGGTTGAATCGTAAGCTACCCTCCCTATGGCTCATCCCAACGTCACTGAATTGAACGATTCGAATTTCAACTCCTTTGTCGAGTCCTCGGCCCATCCGGTGCTGGTGGATTTCTGGGCTCCGTGGTGCGGTCCTTGCCGCATGCTCGGGCCGGTTGTTGAGGAGGTCGCTGCTGAAAATGTCGGCCGCTTCGCCGTGGCCAAGGTCAATGTGGACGATGCGCCGGGGGTTTCCGCCCAGTTCGGGATTCGCAACATTCCGACCTTGATCTACTTCCAAGGTGGTCAAAAACGCGACCAATCGATCGGCGTCAGCAGCAAGGCCGATATCATCACCAAGCTCACCGCCCTTCTCTAAAACCGACTGCGCCCCGCCCGCTCCGCATCTGGAGGAGGGCGGGGCTTTTTTTTTCGATGACACCCCTTGCCACCGGGGCCCGATTATATGGGATTCTCGACGCCGGCTATGCCGCCGAGGAGGATTTTCCCCGCCTTGCCGCCTCTCTTCTCGACGGAGGAGTGGGCATCTTGCAAATCCGCGCCAAGACTTGGGCCCCTGCCCGGATTGTTCGCGTGGCCCGTGCCGTGGCCCCGCTCTGCCACAGGGCGGGCGTTCCTTTGATTTTGAACGACTATCCCGAGTTGGTGGAAGAGGCCTGTGCCGATGGGGTTCACATTGGTCAGGATGACATGCCGGTGGAGCAAGCCCGCCGTTTGATGCCGCCTGGAAAGCTTCTTGGCTTGTCCACCCACAGTTTGGAACAAGCCAGGGTGGCCATCGCCCGCAGTCCCGATTACACCGGCTTCGGCCCGCTTTTCGCGACCCGGACCAAGCCCGACTACCGTCCGATCGGCGTGACGGATATCCAGTCGGCCGTGAGGGAATCGCCACACCCGGTTTTTTGCATCGGAGGCATTCACCGGGAAAACCTTGCCGCAGTCATGGCTGCGGGAGCGCGGCGCGTGGTGATCGTTTCCGCGATCCTTCAAGCCCCCGACCCCGCCGCATACTGCCGCGACTGCGTGAGCCTGCTCCAGTCGGTTGCCCCGGAATCGTTTCCCTGACGCGGGAATCCACCCTTCCGGAGGCTCTTCTAAAAGTGTTGAAAATCGCGTCGGTGCAGGCGATGCCTCAGCATACGGTTCGCATTTCGATGCCGAGGAGCGCGGCGAGTTTCTTGAGCTTGCGCGAGATATGGCCAACGCCGATCGCGCAGTGGTGCGCGGGTCCATGGGCGTTCCATTGCTCCATGAACGCCTTGGCGCCAACAGGGAATCGATAGCGGCTGTTGGTGTTTCCGATTTGCAAAATGGGACCCGGCACGGATTCGCCCTCGGCGACGAGAAATTCCGGGCGGCCGTTTGCCCCCTCGATCACCGACAGCAGGGTGACCGGACCGTGACGGACGCTCATTTCAACGGATAATCCGCGACCGACCTTGCCGTGGTAGACATCGAGCGGCCGAACCTTGGTTTTGCTGGAGGCGATCTTGATGTGGCCCGGGCCATCATGGCCCAGCAAGACGATGTCTTCGCGGAAATCGGCGGCGTAATACTCGGTGAACGATCCCCCGACCCCAAAGGTGTCCATGATTTTCATGGCCTGGGCATTTTTGACCTCGTATTCACCGGCCACGGGAACGCCCCGCCCGGTGAGGAGCGAATTGCCGAGAATCACGGAGGTCATGACATCCTCGTTCTCACCGGATCCGGTGCCCATGTGGTAGTAGGCCATCGAGCCGAGGTGGTGCTTGTCGACGAGCCGGTCGAGGGCGACTGCGGTTCTCGCGGCACGGACCAGTTCCTCCCCGGGCACATCGGGCTGGATGTCGAAGGCCTCACGGAATTCGGCCAGCTTGGATTCCACGGCCGATTCCGGCACATCCCGCCGGATCGAGGCGAGTTCCTCGACCTCGAGGATTTCCATGTGGCCGCCGAAGCAAGCAAGCTGCGCGGTCAGGTCGGTGTAGATGTCCAGCATGCCGTTGTAGTAGTGGCCAAGGAGGCCGAGGCGGTTTTGGAACATTGTGTGGGCGACCCGTGCCGCCTCGATCCACTCGTCGAGTTCGTTCCACACGGGATCCGCCTCTTGCAAGGTTCCGGTGACCTGGTGGAAATCGATGCGGGCCCGCTTGAAGGCGTTCGCGATTTCGGGAACCGGGCAGGCGGAGCACCAGGCCAGCCAATCGCCGGTCATTTTTGTGCGGTTGCCCAGCTTGTTGAAGGTGTCGTAGTCGATCGCATCCCCGGGCTGGAGGTTCATGATCACGACCGGCACCTTGGCCCGCTGCACCACCGGAAGCACAGTCGAGGACAAGGCGTAGGTGGTGACATGGAGAAAAACAACATCGACTTCGGACCGCCGGAAAAGGCCTCCCGCCTCGGCGGCGCGCCCCGGCGAATCCACCAGACCCGCATTGCAAATTTCCACTCCGGGCCGTGCGAGTTTAGCAGCAACGCAGGCGACATATCCTTCGAGCCGTTCCTTGAGTCCCGCGAATTGCGGCCAGTAGGCCTCGAGTCCGATTCCAAATAGTCCAACCCGAAGAGGGCGTGTGGCGGTGTTCATAAAAAACAGTTGGTGGCGCGGGGTGGAACGGGGGATTAGTGGCCGGAGGATTCGCCTCCGAGGAGGTTGCCGTAGCCGACGATCACGGTGGAGGCGACCAGCACCAGAAGACCCAGAAAAACAAGGTTCATCGTGCGGCGGCTGGATCCGCGCCACTCGTGAAGGAAAAGCCCCCAGATCGTGCTGAAAATGATGATGGACGCCATGTGCAGCGTCCAACTGGAGAATGTGTAGGCTCCCATCTTTGTCTCGCCCATGCTGTAAAAAAAGAATTGCAGATACCAGGTGACTCCCGCGACGGCGCAGAGGAAGTAATTTCGCAGCAAGGGGGCGGGGCCTTGGTAGGCGGCGGGGCCTCCGGAGGCGCCATGGGAGGCGGCCTCGCGGTTGGCGGGGATTTCGGGCGCGGTGGAGATCATCATTCCCTCGGTGGCACTCATTCCGGAGATGTGTGACGGACGCGTGTTGAGGTATTCATGGGTGGACCGGTTGCGGATGTTGAGAATCACGCACCAGAGGAAGTTGGTTGTGAACCCGCCCCAGAGAACAACGACAAGCACCGGGAGGTTTTGCCAAAGCGGGCTGCCACCCGAGGCCTCCAGGGCCGTCCTCGTGATTTCTCCGAGCGGCTTGCCGGCCGCGAGGCCGTAGGCGAAGCAGGAACTCATCACCCCGGCGAAGACCGCGACGAGCATGCCTTTTTTGAAATCGAATTCCTTGATCGCGGCGGCTTTTTCCTCCGCGGAAAGTTCCTTTTCCTTCGACATGCCGGCCGCGCCGCTGATGCCGATTCCCACCAGACAGGCGAGAACACCTGCCAGCACCGTCAATCCGGAGGCGCTGGTCAGTAGAGTGCCGAATTTTCCCTCGAAAATCGGCGGCATCAAAGTGCCAAAGGCCGCGCAGAATCCCAAGGCCACCGCCATGCCGAGGGCGATGCCCAGGTATCGCATCGTGAGGCCGAAGGTGAGTCCCCCGATGCCCCAGAGGATTCCGAAAATGTAGGACCACATGAGCGATGCGCGCGGCGCCGCGCCGATATGCCCGTAAAGGTCGGGCACCAGCAGGCTGGCCAGAAGCGACGGCGCGAGGACCCAGCTGAAAACGCCGCCGACGATCCAGTAGGTCTCCCAGGACCAGCGTTTCACCCCACGGTAGGGAATGTAGAAGCTGGCGGAGGCGAGACCGCCGAGCCAGTGAAAGAAGACGCCAAGGGCAAGGTTCATGAGGGTGGATGGGTGGTTAGTTCCTGTGGGCGAGGACGGTTTGTTCGTGTTTTTTGACCTCGGAGATCCATGAGGAGTCTCC
>CAMCXK010000036.1 GCA_945883435.1 Chthoniobacter flavus
TCACTCGGTCAAATCAACGATTGTAAGACCATGATTCCTGTATCCATCCTCCTGTTTGTCGGCACGCTGGCTCTCTCGTTCTGGGCCTCGTCCCGCGTGAAAAGAACCTTTCGTCGATTTGACGGCGTTCCGGCCGGATCGGGGCTGACCGGCGCCCAGGCCGCCGCAAGGATACTTGCGGATTCCGGGGTGGAAGGTGTGGATATCGAACCCCAGGAGGGCGAGTTGATCGACCATTACGATCCTTCGCGGCGAAGGCTTGTTTTGAGCGCTTCAAACTATCATGGCACGTCAATCTCCGCACTGGCGGTGGCGGCGCATGAGGCAGGACATGCGATCCAGCACGCGCGCGCCTACCTCCCGCTCCACCTCCGGATGGCAGCGGTGGGAGCCACCCAGATTGCGAGCCAGATGGTGATGTGGCTTCCGCTCATCGGAATGTTCACCGGCTTTGTCAACACCCAAACAGGAATATTGCTGATGGCGGTCGGATGGGGCGTGATCATGCTCTTCAATCTCGTGACATTGCCGGTGGAGTTTGACGCCTCTGCGAGGGCGAAACTGGCTTTGGCCCAGTCCGGAATCCTTGACGGCCCGGAGGAATCGCGCGGTGTGGACCGTGTGCTGGGCGCCGCCGCCTGGACATATGTCGCGGCATTTATCACATCGCTGGCCTATTTTATCTGGCACCTGCTCCCGCTTTTAACGGGGCGCCGGGATGAGGAATGAAACCCCTCACCCAACGCGCACTCGTGATCATGCCACACCAAGACCCCACCCGTGCCGTGTCGGTTGACGCTTTTATCGATCGTCAAGCCGCACGCCTTGACGCGGCGGCCCTGCGGCAACTCTCCGCACTCGTGAACCGGTTGATGGAGAAGTCGCAGACGGATCAAGCCCGATGCCATTACGATCTCGTTGAGGGAATTCAAATCCTGTCCGCGTTTCTGGAATCCGATGCGTGTGCCGAGGCAGTCGATCCCTTGCCCCGGGCCTTTGCCGAGGCCGCCGCAGCGGGTTTTTACATCCTGAAGGGACGGGATCTGATCCCCGATTCTCTTCCCGAGATCGGCCTGACCGATGATGCGCGCATTTTAGCCCGTGTTTTGGAACGCAACCCCGAGATTGCGATTGTTGCGAAACGTGCCCGTGTGCCTCAATGAACATTTCCGATCTTTCACCCGAATCCACCGAGGCCCTGCTGGTCGTCTGTTTGCTGGCATCCTTTGCCGACGGAGCCAAATCCAGCCCCGAGCATGAGGAAATCCGACGCATGGCCGCAGAGTTTGAAATCGATGATGCGGGCGCACTGATTCGACGGGTTTTAAAAGGGCAGGAGTCATTGGAATCGGCGACCTCGCGTCTTGGATCGGCCCGTGAGCGCCTGCTGGCTTACGAAATGGCGCTTGCCGTCTGCGAGGCCGACGGGCCTCCGGGCTCAGAAGAATCGACTTTCTTAAAAAGTTTGAGGGACCACCTCGGCCTCGATGCGGAGCAGATTCATATCGCCGAGGCCGAAGTAAATCCCTTGGTGCTCGCTCCAGTGGAGACGCCTGCCAGCGCGCAATCTACCTCTGGAAATGGAGGTCTTATTTTGAAGTATGCGATTCTGACCGGCGCACTGGAACTCCTTCCCGAGACGCTTGCGACCATGTCCATCCTGCCGGTGCAAATGAAGATGGTCTACCGTATCGGCGATTCCCACGGCACGCGCTGGAACCGCTCGCGCATCCAGGAATTTCTCACCGTTGCCGGAATCGGCATGGGCTCGCAGATGTTGGAGGGATTTGCCCGGAAAATGCTCGGCGGCTGGGGCAGGAAACTGGCTGGAAAATCGGCGGGCAAGATTGCGAATCAAGCCACTGGTTCCATCCTGACCTTCGCGACCACCTACGCGATCGGCCACCTGGCGGACCATTACCACAGGCAAGGGGGACGGTTGGATCAGGCCTCAGCCAGAGAACTCCTGGCCTCCCTGAAAGAAAAGGCCCGCGAGCTTCACGCGAGCCACTGGCCGGAAATCCAAGCCAAGGCCGCCTCCCTGAAATCGTCCAATGGTTCGTTTTCCCTCGGCGATCTCATCCGCTGAGAAGAGCCGTGCCCAAGAGGTAGTTTGTTTTCAAACACCCTTCGCGGTTTGGACTCGCCTTGGGCCGGTTTCTGATATTGGCCACTTGCATTGACTTGTTCCAATCCCGCGACCTAACGTCGCCGGACCAAACCGCAAAAACCTCATGTCCAAAGTTCACGCCTACGCGGCCCATTCGTCCTCCTCGCCTCTCGAACCTTTCACCTACGATCTTCCGCCCATCGGGCCTGAGCATGTGGATATCCGGGTCGAGTATTGTGGCATCTGCCACTCGGATCTCAGCATGCTTCGCAACGAGTGGGGCTTTTCGACCTATCCACTCGTTCCGGGGCACGAAGTGGTCGGCCGCGTCGAATCCGTTGGTTCGATGGTGAAAAACCTCTCACCGGGCGACCGCGTCGGGCTTGGCTGGTTTTCCGAGAGCTGCATGACCTGCCCGCAATGCATGGGAGGGGATCACAATCTCTGTCCCTCCGGCGAGGGGACCATCGTTGGACGCCATGGCGGCTTTGCCGATGTTGTCCGCTCGCATTGGGCATGGGCTACCAAGCTGCCCGAATCCCTCGAATCCGTCAGTGCCGGACCGCTTTTCTGCGGCGGCATCACGGTTTTCAACCCGATTGTGGAGTTCGGAGTCTGTCCCACCGACCGCGTTGGCGTCATCGGCATCGGCGGTCTTGGTCATCTCGCAGTCCAATTTCTAAACAAATGGGGGTGTGAAGTCACCGCCTTCACCTCATCGGTCGATAAAACCGAGGAACTCAAAAAACTCGGGGCCCACCGCGTGGTGAACTCCCGGGATGCAGAGACCATGAAATCAGAAGCCAACCGGTTCGACTTTATCATCAGCACGGTCGCCGTTCCTCTCGATTGGGCAGGCTACGTCAACGCCCTTGCTCCCAAGGGGCGCCTCCACACCGTTGGAGCCATTCCTGAACCCGTTGCACTCGGGGCCTTCCCGCTCATTATGGGCCAACGCTCATTTTCCGGATCCCCACTCGGCAGTCCCGCCACCACTGCCCGAATGCTGGATTTCTGCGCCCGCCATGAAATCGCCCCGCTCGTTGAGGAATTCGCCCTTTCCGATGTCAATGCCGCCCTCGAGCGCCTGGAAAAAGGCAGCCCGCGATATCGCATTGTTCTCAAAGCATAAGATCAAGCGGCCTCGAAAAATCCCTCAGGCAAAGTGAGGCGGGGAAATTAAAATCGTTGAGAGACGGCAAGCCCGAGATGCTTGGGTCCACCGGAGATGGAATGGGTTCGGGGCCGCGGGCGGCGTGCTTCTGGTTGCTTGAGTGCCATACCGAAAGAAGAAACAAGGTTCTTGATCAATTTTTCCGGCTGAGAGCGGCTGTGAACCAGTCGACCTGGGGGGCGGATGATTTCGGCGCGGGTCGGGGACCACGTTGATCACGCGAATCCCGCCGCTGCGAGGGACCGATCTCGGGATTGGTTTTCAGCGACAGGCTGATGCGCTTGCGCTCCAGATCGACATCAATAACGGTGGCTTGAACCCTCTGGCCCACTTTGAGCACATCGGCCGGATTTTTGACAAATTGATCGCTCAACTGGCTGATATGAGCGAGGCCGTCCTGGTGCACTCCCACGTCGATGAAGGCACCGAACGCCGCCACGTTCGTCACGATCCCGGGCAGTTTCATTCCCGGCTTGAGGTCCTCAATTTTCACAGCCTCGTCGGAAAAGGAAAACGCCTCAAATTGCTTGCGCGGGTCGCGGCCGGGTTTGGCCAGTTCCTTCAAAATGTCCTGCAACGTCGGCAAGCCAACCTCCGGTGTGATGTAGCGGTCGAGCTTGATGGCGGAACGGCGGGCGGGATTTTGTAACAACTCGGCCACCGAACATCCCAAGTCCGAGGCCATGTGATCGACCAACGAGTAGCGCTCGGGGTGCACGGCGCTGGCGTCCAGCGGTTGGGCGCCATCGCGGATGCGCAGAAAGCCGACCGCCTGTTCAAACGCCTTGGGACCTAGCCCCGGGACTTTCAAAAGCTCCTCGCGGGAGGAAAAAGCCCCATGCGTGTTGCGGAACTCCACGATGTTCGCCGCGGTGCGCGAGTTGAGCCCCGAGACATAGCCGAGGAGCTGGGCGCTGGCCGTGTTAAGTTCGACTCCCACGTGGTTCACGCAGGAGACAACCGTGTCATCCAACGAACGCTTGAGCGCGGACTGGTCGACATCGTGCTGATATTGGCCCACGCCGATCGACTTGGGATCGATTTTGACAAGCTCCGCAAGCGGGTCCATGAGGCGTCGGCCGATCGAAACAGCCCCCCGAACGGTCAAATCCAAATCCGGAAACTCCTCCCGGGCGACCTCGGAAGCGGAATAAATCGAAGCTCCCGATTCGCTAACCACCACAATCATCACCGAGGGTGGAAATCCCAGCGCACGGACAAATGTTTCCGTTTCCCGCGAAGCGGTGCCATTGCCGATGGCGATGGCCTCGACACGGTGGCGGCTCACGATCGAACGTAGAACCTCGGCGGCCTCGGCACGGTCGCGGGCCCCTTTCTCGGGATAGACCACTTCGTGAAGCAGGAGTTTGCCCTGCGGATCGAGCAAAGCCACCTTGCATCCGGTGCGGAACCCGGGATCCAGCGCCAAAACAGTTTTTTGCCCCAGTGGAGATGCCAGGAGAAGCTCGCGGAGGTTTTCGGCAAAAACGCGGATCGCCTCCTCGTCGGCTTTCTTTTTGAAGAACAGGCGGGCCTCCCCCTCCATCGCAAAACCCAGGAGCCGCTTGAAACAATCGTGCGCCGCCAACCGGACCTGCTGGGCCGCGGGATGCGAGCCATTCACAAAAAGATGCTCGAGCGTGGCCAGCGCCTCGTCCTCAGGGGGCGTGATGCGCGAGAAAAGCATTCCCTCGGTCTCACCGCGGCGGATCGCCAGAAAACGGTGCGAAGGACACTGGGCCACGGGTTCGCTCCAATCGAAATAATCCTGGAATTTCGCGGCCTCCTTTTCCTTGTCGAAAACCACCTTGGACTTCAACACTCCTTTGGAGAGGTAAAGTTCCCGCAGGCGTCCCCTCGCCTCCGCCGAATCGTTGATCCGCTCGGCCAGAATGTCCCGGGCGCCGCCGAGCACACTGGCCGCATCGGGCAATTCCTTATCGGCATCGATGTAGGGGGCCGCCTCGGCTTCGGGATTCGTCTCCGGCAACTGCTGCCATAACAGATCGGCCAGCGGTTCCAAACCCCGCTCGCGGGCGACCGTGGCGCGGGTGCGCTTCTTCGGGCGGAAGGGAAGATAAAGATCCTCGAGCGTGGAGAGGACCTCCGCAGAGGCAATTTTATGCTCCAGTTCGGACGTCAGAAGATGGCGCTCGCGGAGGGACGCCAGAATCGATTCGCGGCGCTTGTCGAGTTCCTCGAGTTCCTGCATGCGATCGCGGATTTTCGCGATTTGAACCTCGTCCAGTTCACCCGTGCGCTCCTTCCGGTAGCGGGCGATGAACGGCACAGTGGCCCCCTCCTCGAGAAGCACGGCGGTGGCGGCGACCTGACGGGGTTGCAGGGACAGTTCCTGCACGATCTGAAGCAGATGTTTTTCGATCATGAAAAAGTAAAAACCATCAAGCGGCCAGCACCGGCGAACCTTTCGGGCGGAGCGCCCGCATTTTGGAAACGGCTTGCACCACAGCCTCGATGGCCCGTTCGATTTCCCGGGCGGTTGTCGAATGGCCGATGGAAAAGCGCAGGCTCGAGCGGGCTTGTTGATTGTCCAGTCCCATGGCTTTGAGCACATGCGAGGGATTCACAGAGGCACTCGAACAGGCCGACCCCGCCGAGCAACACACGCCTTTTTCATCGAGCAAAATCAAGGCCCCCTCGCTCTCCACATCCTCGAAAGACAGGTTTGTCGTGTTGGGAAGGCGGTTCGTCCGGTCGCCATTGATCCTCACGCCGGAAAGCCGCTCCAAAAGAGACATTTCGAAGCGGTCCCGCAAAGGAGCCACATCGCCTGTGTTCAAACGCTCCGCGGCCAGAGCGGCCGCACAACCAAATCCCACGATCGAGGCCACATTCTGGGTGCCACCCCGGCGCTCCTCCTCCTGGCTCCCCCGCAGCATGGGACTGAAACGCACGCGGTGGCTGGCATACAGGGCCCCCACGCCCTTTGGAGCGTAAATTTTGTGTCCCGAAAAACTCATGAATTGGACACCGAGTGTGCCCAAATCCAGTGGCAACTTGCCGAACGCCTGCACCGCGTCGATATGAAGCGGAACCCGCGCCGCCTGCGTGATCGAGGCTATCTCCCCCACCGGAAACAAGACCCCGGTTTCATTGTTCGCCCAAAGCAGGCTCACCAGTGCGGTGTCGGAGCGGATCGCCGCTTTCAACTCCCCCGGGTCGAGCCGCCCGAGGGAATCCACTCCCAACCAGGTCACCTCGTATCCGCGACGGGCCAGGTGCTCGCAGGCTTTCATCGTCGCACTGTGCTCGACAGCGCTGGTGATGATGTGGCGCCGGTCGGGATCCATCGCCAGAGCGGCCTGAATGGCGGTATTGATCGACTCGGTGCCGCAACTCGTGAAGACGATCTCCTCATGACGGCAACCGGCCAGCGCCGCCACCTGTCCCCGGGCGACATCCAAGGCCGCTGCAGCCTCGCGACCGAGTCGATAAACACTGCTGGGATTCCCGAACGAACCGGTCAACCACGGCACCATCGCCTCAAAAACCTCCCTCGCCACCGGAGTCGTGGCATTGTGGTCAAGATAAATCACGTCGTTCATCAATTCGGCAACCTTACACGATCGGGCAATGCAGGGTCACGCAAGACTTCAACCGGGATCTACCGGGAAGCGGAGTGTGTTCTGACAAATTTCAACAGGAGCGTGTGGGAAGGGGGAGTCACACCTGCATGGTCGGCTCCGGGAATCTGCACAAACTCGATGTCCGGATGCCCGGCAAGCGTCGCCAGACGATGGAAAAAGGCATTTTCCTCAAAGCGACCGAAGAGTTCCTTCTCGGGATCTCCTGCAGTCAGGAGCATGGGCGGAGCATCCTTCCGGATATGGTAGAGCGGAGCCATCTCATCAACAATTACTTGAAGATTTTGGACACCACGTTCCTGACGGACGGTGAAATGCGTCACCATCTGGCCCGTGTAGGACACAAGTCCGGCAATTTGATTGGCGTCGATTCCGTGCGTGGCCAGATATTTTTCGTCCAGTGTGACCATGCAGGCCAGATAGCCACCTGCCGACCCGCCGGAGAGAAAGATTTTTTCAGGGTTGCCTCCGTATGAACGGATATTTTCAAAAACCCATGCCACAGCAGATGCCGCGTCTTCGATGTAAACCGGACACCGCACCTGTGGACTGAGTCGATATCCGGCGGCCACCACCACACAGCCTTGATTTGCGAGTTCCGCGGGGATGCCACGCGAACCTTGGGTGAGCCCGCCGCCATGAAACCAGACGATGACAGGCAGATTCCCGGCGCCCTCCGGTGTGTGGATATCAACGGCACAACGGCCTTCGGGATCCTCGCCCTTGTGCGGATAGGGAATCCCGACGACTGGATCCAGCGCGAGAGCGCGCAAGGCCAATCCCAAGGAAAAAATGGCGCAATAAAATTGAGCTATCAAATTTTTCCCCATTGGCGTGTGTCGATTGATCGACAGTTGAAAATGGCGGCATGGGAAGGCATTGGAAGCATGTTCAGTTGTTCGGCGCCAGCGCGGAAAAAAGATTTTTGACTTCGGGTTTCACAACCTTGCCCATGGCGTTGCGCGGGAGGTTTTCAATGAGTGCCCAACGTCTTGGAATTTTGTAGCGCGACATTTTCAAGCGGCACCACTCTTCAAGGCAGGGGAGTTTATCATCAGTAATTTGAGTCACCAAAGCCGCAGCGACGATTTCACCCCATGTCGCATCGGGAATGCCCACAACAGCACACTCCCTTATATCGGGGTGCTCCAGAAGAACGGACTCGATTTCCAAGGCGGACAGTTTGTAGCCGGCACTTTTAATGATGTCGACCGAGAGCCTTCCCAGAATGCGGTAGTATCCATCCTCGAGCACGGCCACATCGCCTGTGCGAAACCAGTCGCCGCTGAACGATGCCGCAGTGGCTTCGGGCTTGTTCCAATATCCGGGAAAGACATTGCGGCCGCGGATCTGGATTTCACCGGGCTCTCCGCTTCCAACCACGGCGCCTCCGGTTTCCGAGACAAGCCGGATTTCAACTCCGGGAAGGGGTTGACCAACGGAGCCTGGCCGCCGCTCGCCCTTCAGCGGGTTTGACAAGGCCATCGCCATTTCGGTCATTCCATAGCGTTCAAGAAGCGCTTGGCCGGTGAGTTGACTCCACTTTTCATGCAAAGATGCAGGAAGTGCGGCCGAACCCGAGACCATCAATCGCAAACACGACACGGCCCGGGTCACGGATTCCCGCTCGTCCGCCGGAAGGGACTCCAGATACGAAACCAGAAGCGAGTAGATCGTCGGCACGGCCATGAAGACCGTGTATTCGCCTGCAACAAACCGGGCACAGACTGAGGCCACATCAAAGCGAGGCATGATATCCACCTCCGCTCCGGTCCAAAGAGCGCAGCCCAGAATGTTGATGATCCCGTGGACATGGTGCAGAGGCAGGAACAGAGGAATACGATCGAAGGGCGACCACTCCCAAGCCTCAACAAGCGACTCGATTTGTGCCTGGATGTTTCCATGTGTTGTGAGAACGCCCTTTGGTCTCGCCGTTGTTCCGCTTGTGTAAAGAATCATGGCTCCGGCCGAAGGATCGTGCGGAACCGCCCCGTGCGTGTGGATACCCTCGCAATCCTCGGTGGCAAGTATCGGAGTGGATCCTTTGGCGGCCTGAACGAGGCGCTGGGCAAGCGAACGGGAAGCAAAGGCCGCAGCCGCCCCGGAGTCGTTTAACGCGTATTCAAGCTCAGCCGGACTCGCAGAAAGACTGAGGGGCAGAAAAATCGCACCGAGGCGCCAGCAGGCCCATTGAGCCGCGACATAATCCAACCCCGGCTCCACAAGGCAGGCAATGCGGTCTCCAACACGGCAGTCCACCAAGCAACCCATTCCGGAAGCCAGTGTTTGAGAGCGTGACAAGAGGTCGCTGTAGGTATGGTCGCCCTGCAACGATCGCAAGGCGCGGCGGCTTCCAAAACGCCCGGCACTCTCAAAAAAGGGGTTTTTAATCATGGGTGAATCAGACCTCTCCCACCAAAAGGCGGATCGCCAAAAACAAGACCGAAGGACCGAGAAGGCATCCAAGACCCGTATAAAAAGTAGCAGTCATCGCTCCGTAGGGCACCAATCGCTCATCCGTTGCAGCCAACCCGGCTGCGACACCGCTCGTCGTTCCCATCAACCCGCCGAAAATCAGGGCGGCGCGTGGATTGTTGAGTCCGATCATGGGTGCGGCGAATGGCGTGAGAAGCATAACCAAAATCGCTTTGACGAGGCCTGCCGCGATACTGATCGCAATAACATCGCTGGAGGCTCCAACTGCAGCTCCGGTTACCGGACCGACGATGTAGGTCGCCGCGCCGGCACCTATCGTGGCGAGGCTGGCAGCCTCCCGGTAGCCGCAACCCCAAGCCACTGCGGCTCCGACAGCAAATGAGAGCAACACACCAGTGAGGAGGGCGAGCATCCCGGCAAGCCCCGTTTTCAAGAATTCTTCGAGACGCACACCATAAGCCGTTGCAACGATGGTGAAGTCCCGGAAGGCGGCACCGCCCAGCACGGCAAGTCCGGCGAGGCATTCAAAGTCGGCAAGTCCTTTTTTTCCGCCTGTCACATGTCCCCCGATGCACGCAAAAACCAGCGCCAGAGAAATTGCGATGGCAGATCCGTGAATCCGTCCGTTTCCGATGTGACCCGCGAGGCGGTAGGAGCACCACAGGACAGCTCCCACGAACGCCAGGGCGACGATGATCGAATACTCGCTAAACACGGCCGCTGCGGCATGGAGTGGATCGTTCATGGATTTTGATCCGGAAGGGCGGAGCGCCCGTTGCCGATCTTGGACAGGACCGGAACCAAAACCATGCACGCCACCACCGAGAGCACTCCCGCCAGGATCGCAACAGGTCCTCCCCGCAAGGCGCCCGCCACATTCTGCGAGGCCGCCATAGCCACCACCACAGGAATATAGATCGAACTCCAAAATACCACGCCCCTGCTTGTTGCCGGCCCCAAGAGGCCTTTTGCCTGAAGCTTTCCACCCGCAACGATGAGAAGGATCATGGCGACGCCCACACCTCCGACATTTGCCTCAAGGCCGAGCAACCAGCCGAGAAGTCGACCGCCAAGGAGGCCGCAAACAACGCAAAATGCCAGGAATGAGGTGCCGTAGATCGTCACGGAAGTCGCACAGGATATCCATCGGGATCCACTCCAAGGAAATTTCGTTTTTGGTTTATGTAAACCAGCGGACTTTCGGAGGCACCCGTTTGAGAGCCGGCAAACCTTCGTCCGGATTGATTTGAGGGGCTGGCAAACAAACCCCACGCCGAATCAACGGCGGAAGCTTGCGGCGTTGTTGCGATCGAGTTGTGCGAGGTTGGCCCCGCGCTGGCGAAGCACGAAGGTGTTGTTGTCGCCGTAGCGCGTCCAAGGCCCCGGAGGCACTTCGCGCACGTCGACAAATTTCCAATCGCAGACATCCTTGCCGCTCATACCCAGATAGTCCCGCACAGCCGGCGACACATCCAGACCGGCCCCTTGGTTGAGGTTCGGCCGGGGGCGATCGTTGCCGAAGACGTATTGCCAGTGATCGGTGCGAAAGGGACCGCAATCCTCCCACTGGGCGTAGGCGATGCGGTTCTTGTGGCGGATGGCGATCCAGCGGCCTTTGCAAACAGATTTTCCGGGACGCTCGAAAGCGTCGCGGAACCAGGGAATCACTCGGCGGGACTCTGGCTTCGTCGTGCCGCGGGTGACATCATTGTAAGGAAGCGCCACGTAAAACGGGTTTTGGCGCGGGGTGAAATGCTTGGGTAGAAAACCGCGGCGGGCAGCCGGATCGGGATTGTCGAAGCCCCCGAAATTCCGGTGCCACTGGGGATCCCAGGAACTTTTGCAGTTTGGCACCGGGTTGTTGCGCGTCGGGCGTTCCCCCACCCAGAAAACAGTGGTGACGATATTCCGCTTCCAGGGAAAACGGCCCATCGACAGCGCAGAGGGCGAACTGGCGGATGAAGTGGTGACGACCGGCGGCTCGACCTTCGACAGGGCCGCTTCGCGGAGCCTCAAGGCGAGGCGCTCAAAATCCGACGAGGCCCGCAAGGGCAGTGTCGTCAGGGCCAGCAGTATCAAAATCCGTGTTGCCATGGGGATCACTGCGAAGGTTCTGCAATTTTCCCGATGCCGCAAATGAAATCGACTCAAACGTTGCGCAGAAGGGATCGCAAATGCTCCGGAATCGAGCGCAAACCACGCGCGTAGCGATTGTCCTGAATGGCGGCAAGCTGGTCGCAGGACTCACCGATCAGGCGGTTGGCAATGGATTTGGCGGTTTCAATCGTGCCGGTGGAACCCAGGATCGAGGCCAGTTCGGACTTTGACGAATCGTCATCCGAGAGCAGCAAATCGCGAAGGTTTTCCACCTCGCGCCCCGAATGCAGGAGCAGCAGCACGGGAAGGGTGAATTTTCCTTTTTGAAGGTCGGTGCCAAGTGTCTTTCCGCTTTCCTCCTCGGTCCCGGAAAGGTCGAGGATATCATCGTAGATTTGATAGGCCACCCCGAGGCGGGTGCCGAAGGTTTTCAAGGCTCCAATCACCGCCGGACTCGCTTCGCTAATGAAGGCCCCGAGTTCGCAAGCCGCCGTGAAGAGAGCCGCGGTTTTCATTTCCACGATCCGGTAGTAGTCGGCGGTGGTCAGCTTGAGGTCGAAGCGGCGCTGGGTTTGAATGATTTCCCCCGAACAAACCTCGGAGGCGGCATCGGCGATGCGGCGGCAAATGTCGCTATTGCTGAAATTGGTAGAAAGTTTCAGCGCATGGGCAAAGAGAACGTCTCCGAGGAGGACGCTCAGGGCGTTGCCCCATTTGGAGTTGGCGGTGGGCTGGTCGCGCCTCAAGTCCGCCCCGTCGATGATGTCGTCATGAACAAGAGTTGCGATATGGATTAGCTCAAGGATGACGGCCAGATCCACGTGCGATGGCGTGATTTTTCCGGTCGCCCCGCCGGCGAGCAGCGCCAAAGCGGGCCGCAAGCGCTTGCCACCTTTGGAGCAGATGTAGGAAATGTAGCCTTCCACGGCAGGGTCGAACGAGCGGGCCTGCGCTCGAATGCGTTCCTCCACGGTGTAGAGGTGCGGGTTGATGAGCTCGAACGCCTCGGAAAAAGTGATCGTTTGCGGCAGAGACTCTTGGGATGCGGTAGTCATGGGATTTTGGAAACTCGGGTTTGCAGAATCGCTCGAAGGAGAATCAAGGGGATGGAAACAGCGAGCGCGGCGGCAAAGCCCATAGCAAGCCCCGGCACCACCCTCGGCCGTGCCCGGGAGAGCCCCAGAAGGCCTTCGCGCACGACCGTGGCAGGCGATTCGGTCAGGAAGCTTGGCGCGTCGAAGAATCCGGTGTCGCCACCTGGACGCGTGGCGGTGGCCTGAAACTCGGTGGGCACCGGACCGGGGCACAATGCGCTCACGGTAATGCCGTGCGGGCGGAGCTCCATCGCCAACGCCTCGGAGAGACTTGTGACGTAAGCTTTGGTGGCGGCGTAAACCGCCAAGCCGGGCAACGGCAAGAGGCTGGCTACGCTGCTGACATTGAGAATCGCCGCCGGCCCGCGGAAACGACCGGATTGCAAGAGGGAATGGGTGAGACGAGTTAAAGCCACGATATTGAGATCGAGCATGGCTTGGATGCGAAGCCAGTCCCCGGAGGCAAAATCGCCGTGGTCGCCGAGACCGGCGTTGTTGACCAAAAGGGAGAGCCGGTGGTTTCGCGCAGTCAGAAAGTCGAGGAGGCGGTCACTCGAATCGCTTAACGAGAGATCCAAAGGCAAAGTATGGATTTCAACTCGGGGATGGGATTCCTGAAGCTTTGACGCCAAGGAGATCAGACGGTCTTCACGCCGGGCGACAAGGATCAAGGAGGCCGCATGGGGAGCGATCTGCCGGGCGAACTCCTCCCCGAGTCCCGAGGAGGCTCCCGTCACCAGTGCGTGGCAGCCTTGAAGGTATTTCATGCGAAACCACATCGAGTGGCATGATTGATACGCCCGAAAGTGGAGAAGTGTTTCACGGGATTTCGCGCGACCCGGGTCAACCGGCTTTCACCACCGAGACTCGGGACTCCAGTTTTGAAGCCACCGGCTCGGAGGCATAATACGATCCGGCCAATGGAGCGACATCCTGCGCGGTGCGGCCCACAGCCGCCGCGATGAAATGGTGGTCGGCGAGCACTCCGTTGGCAGGGTCAAGTCCGATCCAGCCCGCACCGGGCAGGAAAGCCTCGGTCCACATGTGCAGGGAGGACTCCGCATGGCGCTCCCCGGCCGGCTTGTCGCCCTCCCAAAGATAACCGCTCACAAGGCGGGCGGCGACACCATTGCGGCGAAGCACCTCGGCGAGGAGCACCGCTTGATCGCGGCAGGATCCGTTGCCGCGGGAAAGCGTCTCGTAAGCTCCGCGCGGAAGCCCTGTCGGGCGCTCCTCGTAGGCGATGTTTTCGTGAATCCAGTGCGTGAGGTTCACCAGTGTCTCTACTGTCGGGCGGGCTCCGACGGGTGCCAATGGCGCGGGCAGCGGACCGGAGCCTTCGAGAACAAGATACGAGGCCAGAAACGCGCGCTCCTCGTCCTTGTAGCGCGGGGGGATCTGCAGCGCATGGGCGTCGAGCAGGAAGGAAAACGGGTTTTTTTCGGGCACGTCGATCTCGAGGGACAGCCGGAAGGGAAGGTGTCGGTCGGCCTCCGGAAAAAAACAACTCGCCACCGTGTTGTCGAAAGCATCATTGCGGTAGTGGATGCGCGCATCGGGAAGGGTGCTGAAACTGCGCTTTTCACAGCGGGTGAACAAATCGGTGCGCGGGAAAACCCGGAGGATATGGGGCGAGAACGAAACGGGGTTTTCGTAAGAGTAGGTTGTTTCGAGTTGGATATGGAATTTCATAGGACCTCCGGAAGACGTCTCATGCTGACATGGACTTCGAGTCTTTGCGAGTTGGAACCTTTGAATGTTCCCCGCAGGGGCGTCGCATCGTGGAAATCGCGTCCGACCGACACCGTGACATGCTGGCGACCGCAGCGGCAATTGTTGGTCGGGTCGTAAGCCACCCAGTGCATTCCCGGCACAAGAACCTCGACCCAGGCGTGCGTCGCCAGGGAACCGACCAGAACTTCGGATTCGATGTAACCGCACACGTAACGGCAGGGCAGGCCCGCCGCGCGGAGCACCGCCAGCATGATATGCGCAAAATCCTGACAAACTCCGGCTTTCTGCCGCCAGACGTCACCAAGCGGGGTTTCGTTCTCCGTGGCCAGCGGATCGTAGCGGAAAGCGGCGTGGATTTCGGACGCCAAGGAGGCAAGGGCGCTTCCCAATGGCTCCGCGGGCGGCAGCAAGCGTCGGGCCCAACTGCGGGCCTCGGGGGAATATGGCACCGCAGCCGAGGAATGCAGGTAATCAAAGACGCGGGGACCCGCCGAAGAAACGATCTGGCGCGCCTCCGCCACCGGGCATTCAAGCGCCAGACGCGGAACCTCGCGCTCCAGGGTGCGCACCTGAAGCTCGCTGAGCACCCGCAAGCGGTGGTGGCGGGAACCGAGGCTGATAAAGCGCACGGCATTCCCGAAAAAATCGGTGTAGTCGGAGACGGATGCTTGAGGAGAGGTTTTGATTCGCTGCCCGATCACCTCCTGCCAAGGCAGGGCGGGCGGGATCAACCGGGCCTCGAGATAGGCCTCCGAAGCACCCCCCGGATAGCGGTATTCGGTGCTGTGCTCGATTTGAAATCTCATTCGCTACCCCTTGGCGGATGGTCTGTGTGGCTGAGCAAATCATCGGACAGAACGGTGTGCAATGCCAGGAGGCGGTTTTGCAACGGACGCAAAGTGTCGAGGTGGCGCTCCGGTCGCACAAACTCTTCAGCCCAGGGCGTCTCGAGCACACACATCCGCGTGAATCGCACCGCATCGACCGCGCGACATGCGACCTGTGAGTCCATCCGCTCCAGGAAGGAGAGGACCGTTGACAGGCTGAAACAAATCGAGTGTGGCACGTCCTCCCGCCTCCACAGCATTTCAAACAAAAGCCCGCTCTCGATGCGCGCCTGGTAAAGGCGACGGTAAAGATCCCGGCACCCCATGAGTCGCAAAAATCCGGAGAGGCGGGCCTCCACGACATGGGGGTCGGCTGCAGCCCGCGTTTTCAGCGAGGCCGCGAGAGCGAGTGTGGCATTGGAGGTCACAGCCGCCCGTTCGACCATGATCCCGATCTGGAGAAACTCGGTCCCCTCGCCCGCTAGCATGGTGGTCGAGACGACTCCAAGGAATTCCGCGATGCGCGACCGGATGGCTTCGCACACATCACGCCCCCCTTGGTCGGACCAACCGGTCGAGGTCACGGAATCCCGCAGATTGGACAAAACCGACCAGGCCTCCACGCTCAGCGATTCCAAGAGCATTTCTCCATTCGCCGCCGCCCTTAAAACCGCATAGGCCACCGAACAAGGATCGGAGGTGTTCAAGGCCAACGCCCTGCGGTTCGCGGCATTTGAGAGATTCCTCCGTCCGTGAAAGCCCTCGGGACGGGGCAGAATGCGATTCCAGAGGGGACGGTGAATATCCCGCGAAGCACGACCGATCTCCTCGATTTCGAGGTTTTCGATCGCCCCGACCATTCCGGCCAACGTGCGGGCGCGCTCCAAATACCGGCCGAGCCAGTAGAACGACTCCGCCACACGACTGGTGACGAACTGTCGCGCCACCCCGGCCTCCTGGAGAGTCGCCGCCCGCTCCTCCGCCCCGGTGGTGCAAACCCAGGTGTCGCGTCCACCACCACCGGATTCCGAGGCTGTAAATCCACCGGGCGAGAGGGAAATACGGGTGAGGGCCCCGGGAAGGGTTTGCATGGAACCGTCGGCGCGCCGGATTCCAAAAAGAATGTGATCTTGCAAACACGGCGCCTCGGCAGTCCCGGAAAAACGGGTGGCCAGCGCCTCGCCGGTCGACTCCTGCAATACATAGCGCGAGGGGCTGCGGAGAATCTCCGGCAACCGCTCGATCAGAACATCGCCGGTTAGGATTTTTTCACCATAAAGGGGACGAACGATGTGGGACGCCGGGTCGTCCAAAAACGCGGCCCGCTGGTCGGGATCCCCCAACCAGCGCGTTTCCAACGTGGGCAGAACCGGAAGCTCGCCCAGATAGTAGCGGATGATTTGAACACTGTGTGAAAGAAGGGCACGGTCATCTGCCAACTGCGCGCCTGGAGCATTGACAAGGCGCACCGTGCCTTGCCGGACACATTGAACAAGGCCCGGCACCCCCAACAGCGAATCACGGCGAAAACTCAGCGGGTCGATCCACTCATCGGCGACCCGGGAGTAGATGACGTCGACACGCACGAGACCATCGATGGATTTCAGAAAAACGGAATCCCGGCGAACGAGCAGATCGGCGCCTTGCACAAGGGGAATACCCATGCGACGCGCGAGAAAACTGTGCTCGGCATACGCGGGGCTACCCGCACCGGGAGTCAAAAGAACGATCACCGGCGAGGCGCTGCCAGTCTGGGCGCGCAGCATTTCGAGAACCAATGTGGGCGATTCCGCAACCGGCGCGATGGATTCCGGCCACCAATCCTCCGGCAGGACGCGCGAGAGGGCCCTGCGGTTTTGGATCATGTAGGCCAAGCCCGACGGGTGGCTGAAGTAATGGTGTTTGGCGGCAAGGCGGCCGCGGGGATCACGCCCGATCGCAAGGCCGCAAAAATGCAAGTGATGTCCGGAAGGCGGCAGGATACCGCAGGCTGGGCGCTGAAAAAACGGACTTCCGAGAACAACCGCCGTTGGCAAGACCCCGTCGCGGAGGATCTCCTGGGCGCCATGCAAATCGCGCAAGAGGGCATCGAAGGCGCGCACCCGCTGCTCGAATCCCCGCTGAACAAGATCCCAGTCCCCGGCCGTGAAAACATGCGGGCACAGATCACAGGACCAGGTGCGCCGGGCTTCAAAATCCTTGTGCGGAAGGTCGAAGGTCACCCCCAATTCGCGAAGGATCGTTTCAATGCGGTCAACCAAGCGTTTCCGCCCCGGCCGCGAGAGGCTTCCCAAACGGGAAAGAATCTCCGCGTAGGCCTCCCGGGGTTCCCCCGTGGAAGCGAACATTTCGGAATAAAGGCGGTCGGACAGGGTCATTCCCCCATTACCTGAACGGCAAAGAAGGATTCTGCAACGCGGATATCACCGGCAATCGCCTGGCGGAGGTCATCCACCGAGGAAAAACGACGCTCGGGACGGATGCGGTGAAAAAATGCGACCTGGAGATCGCGCCCATACAGATCCCCGCTCCAGGAAAGAAGATGAACCTCCACGATGCGACGGGAGTCCGAGGCCACGGTCGGACGAAATCCGATATTGCAAACCGCCGGGTGGGCCGGTCGCTCGATTCCGGCCCGCACTGCATAAACTCCATCGGCGGGAATCAACCGGGAAGCAAGGGCAAGGTTGGCCGTTGGAAAACCAAGTTCCCGGCCGCGCGAGTCTCCATGCACCACCTCGCCGGAGAGGGTGAATGGACGGCCAAGGAATGAGGCAGCCCGCCCGGGATCGCCGTCCCTCAAGGCCTGGCGGATCGCCGTGCTGCTGACCCGCTCGCCATGAAGGGCGACAGAGGCCACGACCTGGGTAAAAAATCCCGACTTCATGCCCGCGATGCGAAGCGTTCTCACGTCACCCGCGCGGTCCTTGCCGTAGGTCCAGTTGTCGCCCACGCACAATCCCGCCAACCGGTTTGCGGGGGCGCACAGGGATTGGATGAATTCGTCGGCTGTCCGGGCCGCGAAGTCGGTGGTGAATGGAATGACCAAGGCGAATCGGATTCCCACTTGCTCCGCCAGGCGGAGTTTTTCAGGTGTGGTTGTCAAAAGAGCGGGGGCCAGATCCGGCCGGATCACAACAGCTGGATGCGGCTCGAACGTGAGCAGGACGGGCTCCGCATCAAGACTCCGGGCGGATCGACAGGCAGCTTCGGCCACCGCGGCATGCCCGAGGTGCATTCCGTCAAAGACGCCGGCTGCCAAAACCACGGGACGCCCGACTTCCGCCAGTTCGGGAATGGAGTGGAGAACGCGCATCAAGCCCCGCGCAGTCGGGAAACGGCTGGCAGGCTCATAACACGGGTGGCCAGCTGGTCGGGGGTTCCGTTTTTCAGTTCCTCGATGGTCACAGCGCCATCGACTTGGAAACGGCCCGACTTGGTGCGGCGGAGGGCTTTGAGATGCGCCCCGCAGCCGAGTTCGTTTCCGATATCAAACGCGTAAGTGCGCACATAAAAGCCCTTGCTGCAAACCACGCGAAAATCAACCTCCGGCAAGCGCACATCCTGGATTTCGTGGGCATAGACGTGGACGAAGCGCGGTTCCCGTTCCACCGTCTTGCCCTGCCGGGCCAACTTGTAAAGGGGCACTCCGTCCTTCTTGATCGCGCTGACCATCGGCGGCATTTGATAAAAATCACCGTGAAACTTTGCAAAGGCCGCCTCCAGTTCCTCGCGGGAGAGTCCGGGGACGGGACGCGTCTCGACGACTTGGCCATCCGAGTCCTGGCTGTCGGTCAATTCTCCAAGGCGCATGGTGCCGATGTATTCCTTGTCCTCGCTCATGAGCAGGTCTTGGATTTTGGTGCCCCGCCCGATCGTCAGGATCAGCAGGCCCGTTGCGAGCGGGTCGAGGGTGCCGCAATGACCGATTTTCCGGGTGTTCAGCGCGCGGCGGGTAATAGCCACCACATCGTGGGAGGTCATGCCCGAGGCCTTGTCAACCAGAAGAACGCCGTCGATTTCAGTTCCTTGTCTCATGGGAAAGTGCGTCGAGAAACCGCGCCGACACGTCGGCGAGGGTTCCGGGAATGCGGGCTCCGGCCGCCATCGGGTGGCCCCCGCCTCCAAAGAGTCCGCAGACCTTGCAAACATCGATGCGGGGAAACTTCGAGCGGGCGCTGACACGCACCATTTCACCCGGGAGTTCCTCGAAGAAAACCGCCGCCTCAACCCCCTCGACAGAACGCAGGTGGTCAATGATCCCTTCGTTGTCCTCCGGGAGAACCTCGAGCCTGCGCGTCACCTCGAGAGGCAGTGAAAATGTGGCAATCCGGCCGTCGCATTCAAACCGCGCGGTTTCCAAGGCATGGCGCAAAAGCTCGAACCGGCGCCTTGGCTGGTTCTCATACATCTCCCGGGAAAGGGCGGGAACATCCACTCCGCAGGAGATGAGATGCGACGCTGCGGCAAACGTGCGCTCGGTGGTTCCGGCGTATTGAAAGGAACCCGTGTCGGTTGAAATAGCCGCGAAGAGATTGGTGGCCATGTCGCGGGTGATCGGGGTGCCGGACATGCGGAAAAATTCGACCAGCATTTGACCCGTGGCTGGCGCCGTGGGGTCGACCACGTTGAGGTCGCCGAAGCGCTCGTTGCTCACATGATGGTCGATGTTGAGGATCGGAGTGCCGGGCGCGATATGCTCCAGCACAGTGCCGAGCCGTTTTTTAACCGATGTGTCGAGCGCCACAAAAACGTCGTAGAATCCGGGATCGGCCGGTGGAAGGGCGACCAGTGCGTGTTGCGGAAGGTAGTGGAATTTTCCCGTGGCCCCCTCCTCGTTGAAGGCATGAACCTCCTTGCCGAGGGATTGAAGCCACAGCGTGAAAGCGATGGTCGAACCCAGCGCGTCCGCATCGGGCCGCAGGTGGCTGGCCACGCCGATCCGGCGGGCGTTGCGGAGCATATCGTGAACGGAGGTCCAGTCAGTGGTCGTCATGTGGTGGTTCTTCGGTGAGACCGAGTTCGTCCATGAGCCCGAGAACGCGGGATCCGCGCTCCAGCGAGCCATCGAGGTGGAAGTGCAGGGTGGGAGTTTGCTTGATCGCCACGCGGCGGGCGAAGCCGGCTTGAAAATCGGCGCGCCGCTTCTCCAGGAGCTCCATCGCGGCGCGGCGCTGCGCGGGATTGCCCAGGACGGAGATGAACACGTGCGCTTGCTTGAGATCGGGCGTCATATCGACGCCACTGATCGTCACCAGCGCATTGCGCAGCTCGAGTTCCCGCTCGAACAGCACGCCGAGCTCTCGCTTGAGAACCTCGCTCACGCGGACAACACGGTTTTTCATTCGGCAAGTCGGAAACCGGGGAAGATCAGAGTTGCTGGGCGATTTTCTCGAGCGTGTAACACTCGATGATGTCCTCGGGCAGGTATTCGGTGAAATCACCTAGTTTGATGCCACACTCGAGCCCCGAGCGCACCTCTTTGACCTCGTCGGCGAACCGGCGGAGGGTGGCGATGCCTCCATCGTAGATCGGCTGGCGGCGGCGGAGAACACGGGCCCGCGCGGAACGCGCAATACGCCCGTCCGTCACCACACAACCAGCCACCTTGCCCTTGGTCAGGTCGAACACCTGCTTCACCTCGGCGTGGCCAATGATCGCTTCGCGCAACTCCGGGGCGAGCATTCCGCTCATGGCCTCGCGCACCTGGTCGAGAAGCTCGTAAATAATGCTGAAAAGCTTGATTTGAACACCTTCGCGCTTGGCCGTTTGGGCTGCGGTGTTTTCGGTTTTGGTGCCGAAGCCGATGATAACGGCGTTCGAGGCGCTGGCCAACAGAACGTCCGATTCGGTGATCGGTCCCACGGCGGAGTGAATGATGTCGAGCGTGATTTTTTTCTGGGGAATGTCGCGAAGAGAGGCCACCACGGCCTCGAGGGAGCCCTGCACATCGCATTTCACAATCGCCTTGAGCACCGGCTTGGCATCGGAGGCGATGCTGGCAAACAGGTTTTCCAATGTGGCGCGCTGGGGGGTGGCGAGCTTGGAGTCCCTCAGGGCGGCCAGGCGTTCCTCGCTGAGAAGACGGGCGGATTTCTCGGAATCCATCACGGCAAGTTCATCGCCGGCGTTCGGAAGTCCGCTGAGGCCAAGAACCTTGACCGGCGTAGAGGGTCCCGCCTCCTTGACCGGCTTGCCGAGGTCGTTGATCAACTGTTTCACCTTGCCCCACTGATTCCCGCAAATGAAGACATCGCCGTTTTTCAACGTTCCGGAGCGCACAATGACGGTGGTCGTGGGACCTCGGCCCTGCTCGACCTGGGCTTCAATCACCGTGCAGCGGGCGTCCTGCTGGGGACTGGACTTGAGTTCCAACATTTCCGCCTCCAGAAGCATGCTGTCGAGAAGATCGTTGATGCCAGTGCCTTTGGTGGCGCTCACCGGCACGCAAATCGTATCACCGCCCCAATCCTCGGGCGTGAGGCCTTTTTCTTGCAACTGGGTCCGGACGCGGTCGGGATTCGCCGACGGAAGGTCGATTTTGTTGATGGCCACAAGAATTTTCACCTTGGCCGCCTTGGCGTGGGAAATCGCCTCGAGCGTCTGCGGCATGAGACCGTCATCGGCGGCCACGACGATCACAACAATGTCGGTCACGTTGGCTCCACGGGCCCGCATGGCGGTGAAAGCCGCATGGCCGGGCGTGTCCAGAAAGGTGATTTTTTGACCGTTGCGATCGACACTGTAGGCTCCGATATGTTGCGTGATGCCACCGGCCTCGCCGGCGGCGACCCGCGCTTTGCGAATCGCATCGAGAAGCGATGTCTTCCCATGGTCCACGTGGCCCATGAACGTAATGATCGGAGCCCGGTGGGCGAGTTCCTCCGCCTTCGGAGGCTCCGGCGCCTTGGGAGCTTCGACTTTGACTTCCTGTTTGTGATGGCCTTTGGAAGTGTCCTTTTTCTCCCGCTCCAAGACAAACCCGTTGAGTTCGCAAACTTTCGCCGCGACGTCGAGTTCGATGGTCTGGTTGAGGTTCGCAAAAATCTGGAAGGACATCAGGTCCCGGATCACGTGGAAGGGACGCAAACCCAAGGCCTCGGCGAGCTGGCGAACGACAACCGGCGGCTTGAGGCTGATGACTTTTCGGTTGTCCTCGACGGGCGCCGGGATTTCCTCCGGCACGGGTGCGGGTTCCTCGGAGACCGCTTTTTCGGGCTCGAGGGCTGGAACGGGTTCCTCAACCGCAGGTGGATTTACCGCCGGCGGGGCGGAGACGAGCGGCTTGATGAAAGGCTTGAGGGCGGTGCGCTCGGAGGGAGCTTTTTTGACTTTGGCGACCGGTGCCAGAAGATCAACGGTGGGGCCTTGGATTTTTGGCTCGGGCGGCTTGGCAGGAGAGGCGGATGCTTCAGGCGCGGGCTTGGAAGAACGCGCGGTCGTGCGCCGGGCGCCGGACGGCTTCGTCTCGGTGGATTTTTTTTTGGGTTTCTCTGCCATGATAAAAGGGAATCGGGAGGGAGGTTTTCATAACCCTCAGGCGGCGGGTTGGGGAGCCTGGGCGGCGTTCAGAATTTTCTGGCCGGCTTCAAGGTCGAGTCCGAGCACATCGGCGATATCCTCCGCGCCGGCGAGCTGGATGACCTCGATGGAATTCATCCCCGCAGCGGCTAGAGTAAGGGCTTCCTGCTCGGTGATTCCAAGTGCTGCGGCCAGTGATTGAGCCGCTTCGTCCTTTTTCTGGGCCATCGCCTTCTCTTCGCGCTTGTCCTCTTGGATATCCACATCCCATCCGCACATTTTCGATGTGAGGCGGGCGTTCTGGCCCTTCCTACCGATAGCGATCGAGAGATCCTCTTTGGGAACGAGGACATGGATTGTTTTGGTGGCCTCGTCGGCGGAGATGGATCGGATCGCAGCGGGTTTAAGGGCGGCACCGACGAATTTGAGCGGATCCGCGTCCCAGCGGATGATGTCCACTTTTTCATTGTTGAGTTCGCGCACGATATTTTTGACCCGGGCGCCTTTCATTCCGACACAGGCTCCCACGGGGTCGACTTTGGCATCGGCACTGTGAACAGCGACTTTGGTGCGAAAACCCGCCTCTCGCGCCACGACCTTGAGCTCAACAGTGCGATCCGCGATTTCGCTGACCTCAAGTTCAAAGAGGCGCCGCACGAAATTCGGATGGCTGCGGGAAAGAATGATTTCAGGCCCCCGGCTGTTGCTTTCCACCGCGACGACATAAGCGCGGACCCGGTCACCGATGTTGTAGTCCTCGGTCACCACGCGCTCGCGGGAGGGCATCACACCTTCGAATTTTCCGAGGTCGATGATAACATCCGAACGGTCAAATCGTCGGACAGTGCCGGTGACGATCTCACCCGCGCGGTCCTTGAATTCGTCGTAGATCATCTCGCGCTCGATTTGACGGAGTCGCTGGTTGATGGCTTGGCGGGTGGCCTGGGCGGCGATGCGCCCGAAGTCGCGGGGCGTCACCTCCATGTCGAGTTCCTCCCCGGCTTGCACGTCCGCCTTCACACCGCGCGCTTTCGAGATAAGAACCTCGTCATGCGGGTTGGTAAGGCGCTCGACGGCGATCAAACGGGCGATCGCTTTGATGGCTCCCGTTTGGGGGTTGATTTCGATACGAAGGTCGCGGGTGCCCGAGGTGAAGTTTTTCTTCGATGCGGCCAAAATCGCTGTGGAAATCGCCTCGACGAGCACCTCGCGCTTGATGCCCTTTTCGCGCTCGAGGATTTCCAGCATGGAATGGAGTTCGGAATTCATAAAAGTCTTTTGTTTTAAATTGGAAGCAACGTGTTTTCACGCAATGCCGCCTATCTCGGGATCGGGGAATATGAAAGACTTGAATCCTTTGGTCAAGCCACAACTTGCGCCAGTTTCAAGAAAAACAAGGCCATCCCGGCGGAAGAGGGCCTGGCGGACAATGAGGATCATCCGCGTTTTTTTCGACCGGCTTTTTTGTAGGACACTTTGCGCGGGAGCGTGCCGGAGACCGGGGAGGTGCCATTTTTCAACTCGGCGATCTGGTCGCGAAGCAGGGCGGCACGCTCATATTCCAAGCGACCGGCAGCCTCGGCCATATCGCGCTCGAGTTCGCGGATCAGGGCCTCCGCGTCAAACCCGTCTTCTCGGAGAACCGCGGCATCTTCGGATCCTCGAACGATGACATGCAGGCTTTCCTGAACCGCCCGGACCACGCTGCGCGGCGTGATGCCGTGGCGGGCGTTGTGCTCCTGCTGGCGTCCCCGGCGGTAGTCGGAGATTTCGATTAGATCGCGCATGCTGCCAGTCACCTTGTCCGCAAAGAGCACCACCTCGCCCCGCACATGGCGGGCGGCGCGACCAGCCGTTTGAATCAGGCTGGTGCGACTTCGCAGGTAGCCCTCCTTGTCGGCGTCGAGAATGCAGACAAGCGAGACTTCCGGCAGATCAAGCCCCTCGCGCAGCAGGTTGATTCCCACCAGCACATCGCAATCCCCGGCGCGCAGCGTGCGCAGGATTTCCACCCGCTCGATCGTGTCAATGTCGCTGTGGAGATACCGGACTTTCAAACCGATCTCGCGAAGGTAGTCGGCAAGATCCTCGGCGGTCTTTTTGGTCAGCGTGGTGATCAACACCCGCTCACCGTCCTCGATGCGGCGGCGGCAAAGCTCGATCGTCTCGTCGATCTGGGCCTTGAGCGGCCGGACGGTGATTTTCGGGTCCAGCAGGCCGGTGGGACGGATGATTTGCTCGACCACCAGTGGCATCCCCGGCGAGGTGACATCCATCTCGCCGCCCGGAGGCCGTTGTTTTCGCAAATCCGCCGGCCGGGCCGACTCGCTGAATTTTCCGGCCGCCGGATCGATCCATGTGGGGTTTCCCGACACGCTGTTGGCCATCTCGAATCCCCCCGGCGTGGCGCTCACGTAAACCAGTTGGTTGGCCATCTCCATGAACTCGCCGAAATTCAACGGACGGTTGTCGAGGGCGCTGGGAAGCCGGAATCCGTAGTCAACAAGAACGCTTTTGCGGGAACGGTCGCCCGCGAACATTCCGCCGATCTGGGGCACGGTGGCGTGCGATTCGTCGATGAGCAGCAGATGATCCTTCGGCAGGAAGTCCATGAGCGTGTAGGGACGCGCCCCGGGCGGCCTTCCGGTGAGGTGCCGCGAATAGTTTTCGATGCCGTTGCAAAACCCCATCTCCTGCATCATTTCGAGGTCGAATTCGGTGCGCTGCCGGATGCGTTGCGCCTCGATGTAACGACCCTGGGATTCGAACTCCGCCACCCGCAACTCGAGTTCCGAGCGGATCGCCTGCAGCGCCAGGCGCAGCTTATCGTGCGGGGTCACGAATTGCTTCGCCGGAAAGAGCGTGAAGGTCGACATAGTGCCGTTCGATTTGCCCGAGAGAGGGTCAAAAAGAGAAATCCGTTCGATCTCGTCACCGAAGAATTCCACCCGCACCGCCTGGTCCTCGCTTTGGGCCGGATGCACCTCGACGACATCGCCGCGAACCCGGAACTTCCCGCGTCCGAAAGCAATGTCATTCCGATCGTAGAGCATCTCAACGATCTTGGTGAGAAACTCCTCCCGGGACATCCGCTGGCCAGGCTTCACCGTCACGAGCATCTGCAAAAAATCCTCGGGCGAGGCGAGGCCGTAGATGCACGACACGCTTGCGACGATGATCGTGTCCCGGCGCGTGAGAAGGGAACTCACCGCCGAGAGGCGCAACCGCTCGATCTCCTCGTTGATCGACGAATCCTTTTCAATGTAGGTGTCGGACCGCGGGATGTAGGCCTCCGGCTGATAGTAATCGAAGTAGCTGACGAAATACTCCACCGCATTCCGCGGGAAAAATTGCTTGAACTCACTGTAAAGTTGCGCGGCGAGGGTTTTGTTGTGGGACATGATCAATGTCGGCCGCCCCGCATTGCGAATCACATTGGCCATCGTGAAGGTCTTGCCGGAGCCGGTGACGCCCAGAAGCGTCTGATGGCGGTTGCCCGCCGCGATCGAGCGTCCGAGCCCCTCGATGGCCTGCGCCTGGTCGCCCTGCGGCGCATAGTTCGACTCCAATTCGAAAATCATCGCCCGCG
>CAMCXK010000037.1 GCA_945883435.1 Chthoniobacter flavus
GTCACCCTCCGGTCGGCTACGCCTCCCTCCGGGATTCCCTACGCGAAAATCAGCGATTCCTTACCCCGAACGGGATCGTGTTTTGTAATTGTCGCCGGGGGTCATTTCTAATTGTCGCCGGGAACCATTTTTAATTGTCGCTGGACAGATAGGTGCGCCGATACACTGGGGCGCGCCTCTTGGCCTACTTTTTCTTCGCTTTTTTAACGGTGATTTTTTTGCTGCTGGAGGACTTGGACGTGGGTGCCTTTTTTGAACCTATTATGGATTTCGGTGTTAACTTCGCTGTCGCCGACTTTAAAGCCGAAGATTTTTTAGAGACCGTGCCTTTTTTTTCCACTTTTCTGGGAAAGGATACGACTTTGCCTTTTGAAGTTGGAGTGCCTATTGCCACTAGGCTGTCCACGGCACCGTCTTCCGGTATTTCAAAGGCATTCGTGCCACGCTCACTCTCGATTTGATTCGAAGTATAGTAAGAATAAGGTTTTCCCACGCCGCTTGATCCTTCTGGAAACCAGACCATAGCCAGCTTGTCGCCGCTTTTCCAACTGGTAGATTCCACATCCCGAGGTGTAACATTAAAACCCCGTCCCACACCTGGAAACTCTACTGTTGCGAGTCCAGCCATGACAACGGTGTCGTCATTCCCCCACTTTGAGCCGACTGCCGATTTGCTTTTGTTTACCAGGATCCATTTGGACTTGGCAAAGTCGAAACCATCACCTGCCGTATCAACAATGAGGAATCCCTTCGAGCCCTCGGGAAAATCCGTAGGGCTTCCACCTATGGAAACTTCAAGTTTTGATGTGGAGGATTCAGCAATTCCAGTAACGCCAAGAATCGATGCAATAAGGGAGAAAAGAGTTTTTTTTGACATGGCAGTGGATCAGTAGTTGGGTTGATTGTTCCAGAAGGTGCTTGAGCTTTCACCTTGGGATTTTCTGATGATTACGGCGCCAGACGCTGAGAGTGTATATGCCGCAGCGGCAGAATTGGCCCCGGCTTTCCCCTCATCGAGAAACCAAGTTTGGGAATTTTTGTAAAAAATAGCTGAGGGACTTTTGTTGAAACCGGCCAAGCTGTTATCGAAGACCAGCAACTCGTCCTTGCGCGTCCCGGATTCATGGGAGGCGCTGGAGGCAAAGGCTGTGTCGTCCAAGCCTGCATTCGACAATGGCACACCCACAGGACGAAAAACGGCAACCGAATTGTCTTGGCGATTGGCTGAGTCTTGCGTGAGCGCCACAGAGTCTGCCGAGCGAAGCACCCGGCCCACGGGCTCAAAATTCGTGGCGACGACTCCGGCAGGGTGGCGAATGATGAATGGCAGACCCGGCGGAAGAATTGTGCTTCCCGCATCCGGGTAACCGGGCTCTGACAATTTCCAACCTTCCTCTAGTTTATTCCAAACCCCTGCTGACTTTTCCCAGCGCTCCTCTGCCAGAAAGTAAACATTCTTTGCCGACAGGTTGATTCCCGCAGACTCAACATCCGGGATAAGCAGCTTGGATTTTTGCTGATACACCAGATTCCCGGTGGATTTATGAAAGGTTGTCTGGCTACCGGGAGGGAATAAGGTGTCGAGTGTCCAGAATTCCACAACCATGAAGGCATCGCCTGCCGCGAAAGCCGCACTAGCTTCTCCATTCAAATCAATTGTGAGACCGCTGACGGTATTTCCCACAATTTCATACCACCGACCAGCCAAGGCTCCTGTGGTGAAACGAACATAGTGAGTGTTCTGCAATTCATTGGGCGCCCATTCTGTGGCTTCAGCAGGTGTCAAGGTGGCTTGCCCCTTTGCGAGCGTCGGTGCGGACGCCAGCGTTTTGCTCGCCTTTATAGGCAGCTTCATAAGAGGGACCGAAACAAGGGTATCGGATTCCGCGGGGCACTTCACCCGATTGAATCCCACGATTGGGTTTTCAGCCGAAGCCAATGGCAACCCAGACAATGCCAAGGCCACAGAAGTTGCCAGCAGATACTGGTAAAAGACTGGAATTTTCATAATATGTAATTTTTCGAGTTGAGTGGTTGGATTGTTTTTTAGGATTCCGGAAGTTGCTGGACCAAGTTTGCGGCGCCAGCCATCGAAAACAGCGCCTTAGAGTCGATCCCAAATTATCATTTAAATTTTCATTTTGAGTTTTTTATGGCGAATATTTGTTGCCGCACTAATCCAAAGGCACGTCTACCCAGTTGCCGTCCCAGAGATATCGGGGAATTCCAAGGAGATGATCCGTCCCGCCCTGAACTCCTTCTGTTTTAATTATGCTCACATCTCCATCGAAGCCATCCACTAAACTCTGCCCATTATCCGGAAGCTCGTAGAATTCACTTAACCATTCACCGTCCACGGGATCATTCAACAAATAAAAAGGATCTACAGCGATGCGTTCATTCAAACCGCCCTCGTAATCGGGTCCAGCACCGTCTCCAGCACCGTCTCCAGCACCGTCTCCAGCACCGTCTCCAGCATCGGCTCCAACATCAGCTGCTACGTCTCCTGAACCATCTACAAGGACATCATTTACAACGACCTCTGTGCCAAGCACGGCATCCGCTACTCCTCCAGTGGCGACGGTCAAGATCGCCACACCAACGATTTTGCCGACGATTTCCTCGGTGGCTACAGCCCATGGAGGCTGCGTGGCGATCTCGGCCTGCGTCATGAGCTTGAACTGGGCCCCTCCCGGGACCCCCCCTGGGTGGGGAAGATTTTGCCCGCTTGGAGAATTGAGATATCCGTAGTATCCCTCGCCTGCGTTCTGGATCGCCATCGTCCAGTGCTGGCCGCTCTTCACCTGCGTATTGAGTGAGGGGCTGATGTTCGAGGCAAAATAATTTTTGTTGCCCGAGCCATTGGTCCAGTCTGTGAGGTAGGTGCTGCAATTGGGCCCTACGCAGGTGCCGTCGGCTTTCTGGACATAAAAGGTCATCTGGCTCGCGCTGTCCGGCGCAACATAAACGATCGTTGTCTGCTGCCCCATCGGCACCGTCACCTGCTTCGTCGTGTAGGTGGGAGGCGTAATCTGGATGTCGAGCAGGCGGACGTCCGAGTTCGTCGGCAGTGTGATGCTCTTCAGCGTCTTTCCAGAGGGGATCGTGTAGCTGTATTGGTAGATATGGTTCGTGGTCTGATTCGTGTCGCCGGAGGCGTTGTCACTGTATGACGCTGTGGCGATGGTCGACTCGTTCGTGTAGTCCTCCGGGTTGCACCAGTCGCTGAACGACTGCGTCCAGACCGCCGTCGAGTTGTCGGTGAAGGTCAGCGTGAGCGGCTGGTTCTCCTGGCCGCCGTTGACGGCGGCCCCGGCCAGATTCAGCGTGGTGTAGCTGGTGCCCTGCGGCACCTGAATCGTCTGGCCGTTGGCGACCACGAAGTTGGGCTGCCCGGGGAGGCCCAGTTTGAAGGTGACGCTCGTCCCGCGAAGGATCTTCGACGATCCGAGGGCCTCCCACGAGTAGGCGTTGCCATCGCCGTCGAAGCCGCCCCCGCTGAAAGACTGGCCGTCTCTGCTGATGCCGCCGGTGGAGGCGATGCTGCTGAGCGCGACGGACGTCGTCGATCCCTTCACCGGTTGGTCTGCGAAGAAGAAGGTGAGCGGACTACCGCCAACCCCGATGTTCGACTCGTTCGCGATGGTCAATGCCATCAGGTCAACGCCCGTCAGGTTGGTGGTGGCGAGCACAAGCGATGCGAAACCCGTGTCCAGGGCGAGCACTGGGGCCTGGGACACGACGGCGCTGAGGATGCCCACATTCTCGTTGTTTGGCAGAGTGAAGCTCGCCAGCTGCTTGCCGCGCAGGTTGCGAACATAGGCGTAGATATGAACTGGAGTTTTGACCAGATTGCCCTGCTGGTTGATCCGCTCAGGCTGGGTCCCAAGGATCGCCTCCCCACTAAAAGGAGGGACGGGTCCCGTTTGGCCGTTGGTCGCCCAGTCGTCGAATGATTGATACCATGTCTCCGTGCTTCCGTCGGTAAAATTGAGCGTGATCGGCTGCGACAGTTGGGCGCCGTTGGATGCCGCTCCGGCGAGGTAGAGGTAGTCGGACTTGTCGGCGTCCACGCTGACCGTGATCGTCTGCCCCTTGGCCTGGACAAAGTTCTGCGGGCCTTTGCTTCCACCCACCTGGGAGTTGCTCGTGGGGATCGGGCCGATCGGGAACTCGATGCCGGCATAGGTGATGGGCGTGCCGGGGACGGGATCCTTTGTGCTTCCGCCGGTGTATTCGGAGTTGTAATAATTGCCGTTTCGGTCGAAGCCTTGGTTGTTGGCCACCTGCCACGGGCTCGTCGTGATGCCGAACGCGTTGAAGTAGCTCGATAAGTCGATCGGCGTCGAGACCGGGGCCGGCGCGCTTGCGCCCAAAGTCGCCGGGCTCGCGGACCGCGAGAGGGTTGGAGCCATAGCCGTGGAATACTCGAGACGCTTGCGCAAACTGACCATGCCGTATGGCACAACGTAGTCGTGCGAGAAGCCCCCGTCCGAACCCACTGGGATTCTGGCCTCTTCCAGCCACGGGCCGTATGAGCCATCACCAAGGATTTGAGCTGATTCCACCACGATCGTGGCCCCGGCTCGGACGCTCGCATCCACATTCCCGGCGAACCGAAGCGTCTCCCCGGCCTGGAAGTGGACCCGCGTCTGATCGGGCTGCACCTCGCCGTTCACGGTGCCGGGGAAGAGATGGCTCGCGAAGATCGGATTGTCTTTGAGTATGCCGATTTGGGCGGGCGTCAACTTGTTGGAGTCTGATGAGATGATCATCGGGGTCTCCGCCGGCAAGCCCTGTGCGGCTTCGGTGGCGTCCGGGAGAGCCTGCACTTCCAGATACGCGAACTGCGCGTGGCTGCCGCCGAGTGGATGGTTTGTCGTAAACTTTGTCGCAGTGGGGCTGTTATCAAGCTGCGCCCGCGCTTTGATGCCAAACCCTGCGAACGAGGCGCTGCTGGTGACGGTGTAATTCAACCACCTCACGGCTCTTTCAGTTGCAACGGCGTGGTAAGGGTGTGCCTTGCCGGCACCGGTCTTGGTCGCACCCCATACCTTGGCCTTCATCACCGCACCTCCTTCCACGATCGAAAGTGCGTTGACGCTGTAGGGCAGGTTGTAGAGCAAAGTCTGTCCATCTTCGCGGGTCGCTTCGATCGAGTATCGGGTGCTCGCGCAGCCGCAACCGTCGATGGGTTTGCTCCAAGTGATGGTGGTTCCAACGCCGTCCTGCGATCGAATGCGGGGTCCCACGAGCTTGCCAGGCACCGTCCCAACCGCCGGGGCCGGCTGCGTGGCACCACCCACCCTGTCCAAGGGGATCACGTCAAATGCAGCTCCCATGCCCCTGGCACTTGCGGCAGGCGTCCATCTCACAATATCGGTGTAGGCGATGGTGCGGATGGCAGGAGCGTTTTCCAGAGTGGTCGGGTCTGTTCCCAAGGCTTCCGCTGGAATCTGCACCCATGCGTTGTCAGCCGCCACCCACTTCTGGAGTGTGCCGCCGTGCACCTTGGTCACGATGAACCCTTGGGACTGGCCACCGAGAATATGCGAGGGCGTGAGTTCGACAGTCCACCCGCTCGAGGCATCGAGCATCACTGTCCGAGGCCCGACGACAACAACTGTAAAATTCGCCGGGGCGCTTTCGAGTCCGGCTTCGCCAGTGGCCACCGCCAAAACTTCATGGGAGCCATTTGCAAGGCGCGGCGACTGGAACGACCATATACCTGTTTGGGCATCAGCCTGCGCCTGACCCGCCACCACCCCGTCGATCGTCACTTTCACCTGACTGCCAAGTGGGGCCGTTCCGCTGAAGAGGGGTTCGCTCTCGGTCGTCCGCCCATCGCCCTTTGCGCCAGTATCCGATGCATCTCCGAGCACGAGCGTCGGGGACGCAGGCGGAGTCGCTTGGACAGTGACAAACAGGGGCGAGGAAAGCTCACCGGCTTTCTCCGAGCCATCCACCGGAGTGACGGTGATCGTATGGACGCCAGCAGTGAGCGGCGCCTCGGCAGGCACCGTGTATGCCCACACGCCATTTTCCACCGGGACCAGTTCGCCGAGTTGCCCGTTAATAGAAATCCGCACATGGCTCGCTGCGCCCAGCACGCTGCCGCGAAGGGTGGGTGTGCGGTCGTATGTCACACCATCGATAGCGGAAGACCCTGTGTCGCTGAAAGAGGCAAGGCCGGGGGATTGTGCGAACAGGCCCAGGACCTGCAGACGGTAGAAACCACCCGTGGAATTCCCCGCCGCGTGGAGAAAAGAGCCTTCGGTGTTGTTGGCGGAAAGTGTGCTCCAGCTCGAGAGGTTCACACTGTGCTCGAGATTTGCCGAACCGCTTGCCGTGGCGTTCCAAGAGACCAAGGCGTTGTCGCCGTCGAGCAGAATAGTAAGGCCCTGATCGGCTTGGATGGAGGGGGGGAGGGCAAGGTTGGCAAACAAATTCGCCGCGAGAAGGCAGGGAGTGAGGCTTCCAGAGAAGAGCATTTTTAGTCTAGCAACCAGTGAGGATTTTGAGTCATTATTTTTCATAGCAAGGTGCGTTTTTTCTTCTGCGTGCGATAACCAAAAATAGAGCCTGAAGCCCAACAGCTTTGGCCAAGAGATTGAAGGGATGTGAAAATTTTGGGTTGGTTGGGTTGTGGAGGGGAAAAAGATAGACCCTCCTTTACCTCATCTATGGTTAAAGACAGCCGACCTGCAACAAAAATTCTCGTCGCAACATGCGCTCCCGGGCTTAAATTGAAGCGGAACTCTTTTGTTTCCGCGAGTTCATGGCTCATCAAACGCACCCGTAGCTCAGTGGATAGAGCACCGGTCTTCTAAACCGATGGTCGCTGGTTCGATCCCAGCCGGGTGCGCCATGTGTCGACAGGGCCGGGCAGTCGGAAATGATTTTGAGCGCCGGGTGGCGGAACAGCTTTTAACCGTGCGGGGAAGAGCGGGGACAGGTATGTCTGGCGGATGAGTAAACGATCATTCGCGGAGTTGGGGGTTTCGGCCGAGGTTTTGAAGGCCATTGCGGGCTTGGGATTCGAGGAGCCATCTCCGATTCAAGAGGCATCCATTCCCGTTTTGCTGGAAGGCCACGATGTGGTGGGGCAATCGCAAACCGGGTCCGGAAAAACAGCGGCTTTCGCGATTCCTGCGATTGAATTGTGCGATGCGGGCGACCGTTCCGTGCAAGTGCTCATCCTCTGCCCGACGCGGGAATTGGCGACCCAGGTGGCCGACGAGGTGCACAAACTCTCCGCGCACAAGCGGGGCCTGCACGCCGTGCCGATCTACGGCGGGGCCTCGTATGAAAGGCAATTCTTCGAGCTGAAAAAAGGCGTGCAAATCGTGATCGGCACCCCGGGGCGCGTGATGGATCACATGGACCGGGGCACACTGGACCTCTCGAGGGTGCGGATGGTGGTGCTCGACGAGGCCGACCGCATGCTGGACATGGGCTTCCGCGACGATATCGAAAAAATCCTCCAGTCCACGCCCGACACTCGGCAAACGGTCTTCTTCTCGGCCACCGTGTCGAAAACCATCCGCGACCTGATCGAGCGCCATGCGGACAATCCGCGGTCGGTGCGCATCGAACAAAAGGAACTCACGGTGCCAACGGTCGAGCAGTGGTATTTCGAGATTCCGCAGCGTATGAAGCTTGAGGCCCTTTTGCGGCTGATTGATTTCCACGGGTTCCGTCTGGGAATTGTTTTTTGCAACACCCAGCGGATGGTGGACGAGTTGGCCGACGCATTGCTGGCGCAGGGATTCTCGGCGGACCGCTTGCACGGCGGTATCGCACAGGCCCAGCGCACGCGCGTGATGAACAAGTTCAAAAAAGCCGAGTTTGAATTTCTGGTAGCGACCGACGTGGCCGCACGAGGGATCGATGTCGACGAACTCGAATTGGTGGTGAATTACGATCTTCCCTACGATGCGGAGGATTACGTGCACCGGATCGGGCGCACCGGGCGGGCAGGGCGCGAAGGCATGGCGGTGACGTTCGTCTCCGGCCGGGATATTTACAAATTGCAGTTTATCGAGCGCTTCACGCGCACGAAGATCCGCCGGGGCACACTGCCGACCGCCAGCGAAGTCGAGGAGCGGCGGGTCGAGACCCATCTGGAAGGAATCCGGGCCATCCTGCAGCGGGGGGTCTCGCCGTCGCCTGGTGTGGAACGGTTGTTGGAGGAAGGGTTCTCGAGCACGGACATCGCAGCAGCCCTCTTCGAGTCGCTTACTGGTGCCGAGACGCGGCCAACCGCAGAAATCCCGACCGAGACCAGTGCGCGGGCCGACAACCGCCATGGTGACACCGGGCGTCCATCGCGTCCTCCGTCGAAAGGCATGGAGTGGGTGTCGCTGAGTGTGGGGCGCGAAGCCCGCATCTCGCCGCGCGATATCATGTATCTCCTGGAGGAGTGCCTCGGCCTGCCAACCCGAACGGTCGGGATCATCGACATCGTCCGCGGGCAGTCGTTTGCGCAGGTGCCGAAAAAGTTTCTGGATGTTCTTCGTGGCGGCCAGCGGGTGATCGACACCCCTGCCGGTGAGATCCAAGTCTCACTCTGCGAGCGTTCGAAAAAATAAGCGTTCCCTCGGCGGGGGGTTATTCGTAGCGGAGCGCGCTGATGGGATCGAGACGCGAGGCCTTCCAAGCGGGGTAAAGCCCTGAAAGAAGGCCGGCGGCGACCGCAAACGCCACGCTGAACACAATCGCATCCCATGTCAGGACCGGGGAATTTTCATTGGGCCCGACCAGCTTCAAAAGTTCGATCAGTCCCAGCGAGGCGAGAATGCCCAAGCCGCCGCCGATGAGCGATGTCAGGGCGCTTTCGGTGAGAATCTGAAGGAAGATATCGCGCCGGCGGGCTCCGACTGCCAGGCGGATGCCGATCTCGCGGACGCGTTCGGAGATACTGGCCAGCATGATGTTCATAATGCCGATGGCTCCGACCACAAGGCTAATGGCCGAGATGAGTCCGCCGCTCAGGCGCGCCGCGCGCACGCTGGCCTCCACACGGTCGAACCAATCCTCCCGTGTTTCGAGTTCGAAGTCATCAATGCCGCGGTGGGTGGTGTCCAGCACGGTGCGCACCTGGTCCAAGGCCCCGCGAAATCGGTCCAGATCGGCCACTCGAAGGGTCAAGGCGTCGAGTTTCACGGTCTCAAGGGCGTCCAAAGGGTTTTTACCCGAGCGAAAATCATAAAACAGTGTGGTCAGGGGGATCAGGATCGATTCGTTTTTGGAGCGGAAGGGATCCCAGCGTGACGACCGGAACCTGTGCCCTGAGCGGCGGGCTTTTGACTGCTCCTCGCGCTCGTAAAGTGACAAGACACCGACCACTTGAAACGGCACCCCGTCGAGCGAGAGGTTGCGCCCGAGCACGGCGGAAGGAGACTCGCCGGGCCAGAGGGATTTTGCGACCGCGTGGCCGACCACCACGCAATGGGCGCCCGATTCAACGTCCAAGTCCGTGAGGAACCGGCCCGCCGCGAGGCTGTGGATTCCAATCACAAAATGGTCGGGCACGATGCCCCGCACCTGAAAGCGCTCGGATTCGCCGGCATCGGAGGAGGCATTGGCATAGGCGGTGAGTTCCGGCGACACATGGGAGACCAGCGTGGCGGAGGCCCGGATCGCCTCTGCATCGCGCAGGGTGCGGCCGGGCGAGAGATTCGCAAAATCAGCCTTCGCGGCGGAGGGTTCCTTCACGGCAACGGTGACCAATTCCAAGCCGCCCATCTGCTGCATAAAAATGCGGGTGCCCACTTCGATCCCGCGTGTGAGCGCCATGGTGGCGATGAGGCTGCCGGTGCCGAGCACGATGCCCAGCATGGAAAGCGCGCTCCGGAACGCATGGGCCCGGATCTCCGACAATCCGATGGTGAAGGCCATCCAGAGGCTCATGGTTGCGAATCGCGGGTGATGCGGCCGTCCTTGATTTCGAGGACACGGCGGGCGCGGGAGGCGACACCGGGGTCGTGGGTCACGAGAATCACGGTTTTTCCCGCTGCGGCCAGATCCTCAAGAATGCGCAGAATGTTCTCTCCGGTGGCCGAGTCGAGATTGCCGGTGGGCTCGTCGCCAAAAACCACCCGGGGATTGTTGACAAGGGCCCGGGCGATGGCGACCCGCTGGCATTGGCCCCCGCTGAGCTGCGACGGCTTGTTGGCAAGACGGTCCTGCAGCCCGACGCGGCCGGCCGCCTCGCGGGCCATGCGGCGGCGCTCGGAGGCTCCGATGCCGGCATAAACCAGCGGGAGCTCGATATTGCCGACCACATCGAGCTTCGGAAGAAGGTTGAAAGATTGAAAAACAAACCCGATCTCGCGGTTTCGGACTTGGGCGAGCTGGTCATTGTCCGCTTGCGAGAGATCGCGGCCGCAGACCATGAGCGATCCGCTGGACGGCGTGTCAAGACAGCCGAGGAGGTGCATGAGGGTCGACTTGCCACTGCCGCTGGGACCAATGATGGCGACGAACTCCCCCTCTTCGATCCGCAGGTCCACCTCGCGGAGGGCCTGGATTTCCTGGTCCCCCACGCGGTAGGTTTTCGAGACGCCGTGGAGTTCCAGCAGGCTCACGGGAGGCTTGTTTTCTCGGGTTCCACGGTAAGCACCAGCTCGCCTTCGTGAAGGCCCGACCGGATCTCGACCAGGCGGGTGTCCGAGAGGCCGGTCTCGACCGCCCGGCGTTCGTGTCCCTGGCCATTTTTGACATATGCGACTTTCGAGTCTCCATCGCGGAAGACAGCGGTGATCGGCACGGCCAGCACATCCTTGGCCTCGCCAACGGGGGCTTTCATCGCGACAGAGACACCGGGCTTGAGCGTGTGGGCGAGACCCACGATTTCAGCCGAGACCTCAAAGCCCTTGATGTTGTTTTTCACGGTGGCCAGCGGGGCGATGAAGGAAACGCGGCCCTCGACCGGCGGCGCCTCCGGCTCCGGAGGATTGATCGAAAGCGACCCTCCCGTGGCCAGGCGTCCCGCATCGAGCTGGTTCACATGGGCATTGATCAGCAATCGGGAGAGGTCGGCGACATTCACAAGGGTGGTGCCGGAATTGACGCTGGCCGCCGCCACCACCACCTGGCCCTCGTTGACGAGAACATCCAGAATTTGCCCGTCCATCGGGGAGGGAATGCGGGTTTTGGAGATTTTGTCCTGAACCGTCTGTTCCTTTCGCTGGGCCTTCTCCAGATCGTTTTCCGCGATTTGGAAGTCCGCCTCGAGATTGACGAATTCCTCACGGCTCAGCAACTGGCGCTCGTAAAGGCGCCGCGCGCGCTCGTAGTTGCCGCGGTTTTTTTCGAGGCGCAGGCGGGCGCCCTCGATTTCCGAGCGGGCCGCCGCGAGATCGGTGCGAAGATCGGTGTCGTCGATCGTGATGAGAAGCTGGCCCTTCTGAACGGTGTCGCCCGTCGAGACGTGGATCGTGCGAATCCGCCCGCCGATCTCCGGCTTGACCTCCACCTGAAGAGCGGGAGCCACCTCCCCTGACAGGCTGAGCACCGGAGCAATGTCCGCGCGGACGACTTCGACGGATGGAGCTTCCTTGGACGCGCCGCCGGGTTGGCGGGCAAACCATCCGTATTGCCAAGCCACAACGGCCAGCACGCCGGCAACCAAAAGAACCACGACGAATTTTTGCACGGCTGAACGTGGCCCTCCAAAAAGGATTTTCAACAAAAATCGAGCCCGGGGAACTTATGGATTCATACCGGAATGGTGGTCACAAGCACCTCCGCTGTGGGCCCACACGGAGCAAGGGCGGCATCCGGCAAGGAAGCCGGAATCAGGAAAAACGCGCCTTTTCCGAAGATGCGCCCGGCACAAGCCACAGAGCCTTCGACAGGCACGACGATGGCAAAACCGCCGGACGGGCGCACATCGCGCGTGCCGGAGAGCGTGGTTTTTTCCACCCGGAAAAACGGGCAATCCGCCAACACGGCAGCGGTGGCTGCCGTAACGGAAGGCTCGAAGTCCGCAAAGTCGATCGAAGCAAGCGATTCCGGGATGTGAAGTTCACGGGGTTTTCCATCCAGCCCGGTCCGGTTCCAATCAAACACCCGGTAGGTCGTGTCGCTGTTTTGCTGGATTTCCACGATTAAATTGCCGGCGCCAATGGCGTGCAGACGGCCGCTGGGAATGAAAATACTCTCGCCGCTGTGCACCGGCACGGTGTGCAGGCACTGGGCGCAATCGCCGGCAGCCAAGGCCCTCTCAAAATCCGCGCGGGAGGTGCCGCGCTTGAGTCCCGCATGGATCACAGCCCCGGGGCGGGATTCGAGGAAATACCACATTTCGGTCTTCGGCTCCCCGCCGAGGGAGGCGGCTTTGTCGAGCGGGGGATGAACTTGGACTGAAAGGGTGTCGGAGGCATCGAGAAGCTTCACCAGGAGCGGAAACACCGGCGAGGGGTGGTTGGCATAGGCCGGGCCGAAAACCGGAACGCGCTCGCTGGTCCACAAGTCGTGCAGCGAACGTCCGGCATGGCAACCCGATGCCACAAGGCTGCGTGCCTCCGGGCGGTCGACAATTTCCCACAGTTCGCCGATCGGCACGCCGGCGGGGAGCGGTTTGCCGAGATTTTCGAAGGCGCGGCCTCCCCAGACGCGTTCCATGGGCAAGGGAGCGAAGGTGATGGGTTCGTTCATAGTGAAAATTAGATTCAGCAGGATTCCTGGAGGAGAGCTTTCACCCGGGCAAGGGCCTCGGGGATTTTGTCCACCTGCCGACCTCCGCCGCGCGCCTGGTCGGGCTTGCCGCCGCCCTTGCCGCCAACCAGCGGGGCGATCGACTGGATGATTTTTCCGGCTTGGAAGCGGGTGATAAAAGCCGGGGAAATCGAGGCCGCGAGCGAAACCGCGCCGCCTCCGTGTCCCGCCAGCACGGCGATTCCTTCGAACCGGCCTTTCAAGGCGTCCAGAACCGCTTGCAGAAAATCGCCATCCACCGCGCCCAAATCGGCGATGATCGAGGACACGCCACCCTGCGATTCCACCGCGGCGATCAATTCCCGCGCCTTGGCATCCGCCTCGCGGATTTGGGCGGCTTTCCACGCTTTTTCCAGATTCCGCGAGTTCTCGAGAAGGGCATCGATTTTGCGTTCGATCTCGCCCAATGGTGCATTCAGCCGGGCGGCGAGCGCCTCCAGGCGCTTGGCTCCCTCGACGGCCTGTTGCCAAGCCACAAAACCCGCCACCGCCTCGATCCGCCGGATGCCGGCCGCCACCGCCGACTCGCTGGTGATACGGAAAAGTCCGGTTTGTCCGGTCGAGCGGACGTGGGTTCCTCCACAAAGCTCCATCGAGTAGCCGTTCAACGCACCGGCTTCACCACCGATTTGAACAACCCGAACCATGTCGCCATAGCGGTCGCCGAAAAACTGCATGACATCAGGACGCCCCTTGACCTGGTCGTAAGGAAACTCGGTCCATGACACTGTGGCATTTTCGAGAATGCGCTCATTGACGAGCCGCTCGATGGCCTCGATCTGGGCAGGGGTCAGCGGGGGGCTGTTGAAATCGAAGGTGAGCTTTTCAGGCGACACGGACGATCCCTTCTGGGTCGCGTCGGCCAAGACAACGCGGTGCAGGGCCCAGTGGAGAAGGTGGGTGGCGGTGTGGTGGCGCTCGATCGCGCGTCGGCGCGGGGCATCGATGGCGATGGACACCCGTGATCCCTCCTCGGGAGCAGCCTCCCCGTCGACCAGGTGCAACCGCACCGGTCCGCTCTGAATGGTGTTCAGAACGCCCCAGGAACGGTCTCCGCGATGGATCGCCGCCTGGTCGCCCACCTGACCTCCCATTTCCGCGAAGCAGGGGGTTTGATCCAACACAACGGCGATTTTATCCTTCGCCCGCACGACCTGCAGGACCGTGGCGTCGGCCTCGGAAGTCTCGAATCCGGTGAAAACGGTTTTTTGCGAGCCGTCCACCTCCGACAGGGAGATCACCTCGCGCTTCTGAGCCGCCCGCGCACGGGCCCGTTGCTGTTCCATGAGGGCCTCGAAGCCCGCTGTATCGACAGTCAAACCGCGCTCGCGGGCCATCAGCTCGGTCAAATCGAGCGGGAATCCCTGCTCGTCGTAAAGGCGGAAGGCAAAGGCCCCGTCGATCGGGCCGCGCGCGGCCGCCTCGTTGAACAGCGCAATACCCTTGTCCAGTGTGCGGTTGAAGGTTTCCTCCTCGAGACGTAAAACCTCCTCGATATGGGCCTGGCGCTCGCGCAATTCGGGAAAAACACCCCCCATCGAGCGGGCCAGCACCGCCACCAGCTTGTGGAAAAACGGTTCGCGGAATCCCAATGTGCGACCATAACGGACGGCCCGGCGAAGAATCCGCCGGAGGACATAATGCCGCTCGCTGTTGCCGGGTTGGATGCCATCCGCAATGGCGAACGACAAGGTCCGTATGTGGTCGGCAATGACCCGGAATGCCACATCGCGCCGTTCCTCCTCGGAATCGCCGGCCGAACCCTCGCGGGGCAATGTCGAACCGTAGCGAAACCCGCTCAATCGCTCGATTTCGTCAAACACCGGGCGGAACACATCCGTTTCGTAGTTGGAAATGCGCGCATTGGCGAAGTCCGTGAATCCCTTGGTGCCTTGAATGATCGAAGCCACACGCTCGAAGCCCATCCCGGTATCCACATGCCGGGCGGGCAGCGGGGAGAATGTTCCATCGGGGTTTGCGTTGAACTGGATGAAGACGAGGTTCCAGATCTCGATGCACGACGGCGAGCCCTTGTTAACGAGGCGGCCTGCGGTATCGCCCGCCGGCGTGAGATCGACGTGGAGTTCCGAGCAGGGACCGCAGGGACCGGTTTCGCCCATCATCCAGAAATTGTCCTTTTTGTTTCCGTCCACGATGTGGATGGCCGGATCGAGTCCCGCCGCCCGGAATTTCTCGGCCCAGAGGTCCCACGCCTCCTGGTCGCGCCCCGAGGGATCGCCCGCTTCAGGTTGGTAAATGGTCGCGTAAAGCCGTTCAGCGGGGAACTTCCACCGCCCGACGATCAGTTCCCATGCCCAAGTGATCGCATCGGCCTTGAAGTAGTCGCCAAACGACCAGTTGCCGAGCATTTCAAAAAACGTGTGGTGGTAGGTGTCGAGTCCCACGTCATCCAGGTCGTTGTGCTTTCCACCCGCGCGGATGCATTTTTGGGTGTCGGCCGCGCGCAGGTCCGATCCGGGCATTGCTCCCGCCCACCGGGAGACGTCGGGCTGCCGCTGTCCCAAAAAGAAAGGCACAAACTGGTTCATGCCCGCATTCGTGAACAAAAGATTCGGCGAATCGGGAAGCAGGCTGGACGAGCGGACGATCGAGTGGTTTTTCGAATGGAAGAAATCGAGAAACGACTGGCGGATTTCGGATGAGGTCATGGTGCGCGGAAAAGATCCCCAAGAAAACGGAGCGCCTTGCCGTTGGCAATTCCCATTCCCGTCTTGAAAAAACGGGCGGCGGCGGATCGCCCCTTGCAACGGGGAAAAACCCGCGTTTAGTTGCCGGTGGAATGTTTCGTCAATCGCAGGCCCTCACCGTCCTCCTCCATGACAGGGAAACCCGAATGCTCGCCCGCGACCAGCTTTTGCAACTGGCGCGCGATCGATCCCCGCTGCTCGAGCAGTTGGCGGCTTCGCGCGATCCGCTGGCCGCGCGCTGCGCCCGGGAGGCAAGGCTCCAGGCCGACAGCGAGGAGGCCGGCGCCGATCTGGAGATGTTTTGTCGATTCGCCGGTGACGTTTTTGACATCGGACAGGCCGCGTGGATGCTGGCCCGCGCAATCGACCCCGGGCACCCGGCCGCGCCGGCTGAAAATCTTTTGAACAACTGGGGATCGGAATTTTTGAATGCCGCGCCTTGCTGCTCCTCGAATGTCGAGCGCGTGCAGGCCCTTTCCTCGTTCGTCTTCGACAAGCTGGGATTCCAAGGCAACTCGGCCTGCTACTACTGCGAGGAGAATTCGCTGCTGCCAAGCGTTGTCGAGAGCCGCCGGGGAATCCCGATTTCACTCACGCTGGTGGCGGTTTTAATCGCCGCGCGCGCGGGCATGAAGGTCGATGGCGTGAACCTTCCCGGACATTTTATCGCCCGGCACGGGGATGTTTTTTTCGACCCCTTTCACGGGGGACGCATCCTCGAACCCGGCGACATCCGGTCCGTGGTTGCCAAACAGGGACTGGAATTCCGGCCCGCCATGCTGATGCCCGCCTCTCCACGGCAGTTTTTTTTGCGGATGATGGCCAACCTCCTTTACGTGCATGACCTGGATGGCGAGATCGACAAGCGGGACCGGGTAAAAAACTGGATGGATGCCCTCTCGGCCTGTTTAGTCGCGGGGTGACGGTCGAACTTCTGAACATCGGCACCGAGTTGCTGCTCGGGGAGGTCGTGAACACCCATGCGGCTTGGATCGGCAAGCGTCTTTTCCCGCTCGGGCTGCGCATCGCCCGTCAAACCACCGTTCCCGACGGCCCGGGCATCCGGGCGGGATTTTTCGAAGTATTCCCGAGGGCGGAGATTTTGATCGCCACCGGCGGACTGGGTCCCACCACGGACGATATCACGCGCGAGACATTGGCCGAAATCCTCGGTTTGAGGATGCGCGCCGATGCAGGAGTGCGGGTGGACCTTGAATCCCTCCTGGCCGCACGCGGGTTCACGCTCCGCGAGCGCATGCTGCGCCAGACGCTCGTGCCCGAGGGATGCCGCGTTCTTCGCAACCCTGTGGGCACCGCGCCAGGGCTTTACCTGCCCCCCGTCCACACGCCCTCTTGGTGTTCGCCACACGTGTTTTTGCTTCCCGGCCCGCCGCGCGAGCTCCAGCCCATGTTTGACAACGAGGTGTTGCCTCTTTTGGAGACGATTTGTGGCGGGCTGGAGCGGCGCGAGTGTCGAGTCTACCGGATTGTCGGGCTTGGCGAAAGCGCCGTGGAGGAGATGATCGGCCTCGATCTGAGCAGGCGCGGCGATCTGGAAGTCGGTTATTGCGCAAGGCCCAACGAGGTGGATTTCCGGCTGATCGGCGCCCGGGATGTGCTGGACGCGCTCGAACCACGTCTTCTGGACTTGCTTGGGGACCACGTTGTTTCATCGGAAGGCGAGAATCTGGAATCCCGGGTGGTTGGTCTTTTGGGATCCCGCAGCTGGACGCTTTGCACGGCCGAATCTTGCACTGGCGGGCATCTAGCCAACCGCATCACCGATGTGCCCGGTGCCTCTGCAGTGTTTCGCGAAGGTTTTGTGACCTACTCGAACGAGGCCAAAACCCGGCTGCTGGGTGTTCCACCCGGGCTGCTCCGCGAGCACGGGGCGGTCAGTCGACCGGTGGCCATCGCCATGGCCGAAGGCGCTAGGGACAAGGCGGGGGCCGACGCCGCTTTGTCCCTCACAGGAATCGCTGGACCCGATGGCGGATCCCCGGAAAAACCGGTGGGAACCCTTTTCATCGCTCTTGCGTTGAAAGGCGAGGCATCCACCGTTTGCCAAGCCCACCGTTTCCTGCGTGACCGAGGCACCTTCAAGCAACTCGCCTCGCAAGCCGCTCTGGACATGCTTCGCCGGCGGTTGATTACTCAATAAACACCGGCCCGCAGGCCGGAAAACGCGGCTCCAAGGTTCTCAAGAACATCCGATGCCGTCAGCGACTCCTGGGAAACCAAACCGCCACGCAGGGCGATTTCTGCGGCATATCCACAGGTCCAGGCCGAGATTTTCGCGGCGTCGAGCGGCGATTTTCCCTGCGCCAGAAGAGCTGCGGCAACGCCCGAGAGAACATCTCCCATCCCGCCGCTGGCCATTCCCGGGTGGCCGGTGGTGTTGTAGAAGACCGGCTTGTTCCGCTGGGTCACGATGGTTCGGGCGCCTTTGAGCAGAAGGGTGGCCGGGTGGCTTTGCACAAAAGCCTCGGCCCACGACCGGCGATCGCGCCCCTCCCGCAAGAGAAGCCGTTCCATTTCCCCCGGATGCGGAGTGAGCAGGCAGGGGTGGGGAGGCAACAAAAGACCACCGCGTATCCCTGACATGGGACGGAGCGCGTCCGCATCCAGAACGGACGGAGTCTTGAGCGAACTCAAAATCCGCAGGATTTCCTCGTCGCTTGCGCGCACCATGCCGGGGCCTACGGCGATGGCATCGAAGCGTGGCTCGCTGCCCGAGTTCCATGCCGAGCGGGGACGCAGCATGACCTCGGGGGGAAGAGAGGATGCCAGTGCCGGCAAAACCGATTCGCAGGTGTAGAGGGTCACAAGCCCTGCTCCGGCGCGCAGGGCTCCGGTGGCGCACAACCGTGCCGCGCCGGGAAACCCCTCGGAACCGGCAATCACGGCGACCCGGCCCGCCTGGCCTTTGTGTGTTTCAAAATTTCGCGGTGGCAGAAGCCCCTCGAGAGCCGCCGGGGTGATCAACCCGCCGCATGGGACCCCGCTGGGCGGAATCAATCCCGGCAAGGGAATCAAAGCCAGCCGACCCGTGAATTTGGTCGCTTCGTCCTCGAGAAGCGGGGTTTTCGCAAAGCCGATCGTCGCGGTGACATCGGCCTCCACAGTGAGGTTGGCTCCCAGTCCGCTGGGCAGGTCGACCGCGAGAACCCACGCCCCGCGATGGCGACGAAGGGATTGAATGGCTTCGATGGCCCCGGCCACGCCGCCCCGCGGGTTGCCGGACGCTCCCAAACCGAGCAGTCCATCGAGCACCACCAGCGGTCCCGAACTGATCGCCGCAGGCGAATCCGCAAACCAACGGGCGGCCGTCAGCGGCGCCGCGTGCGACCGGTCGAAAGCCTCCCGGATTTCCACACTCCAACCATCCCCGCGCAAATGCCGGGCAGCCACCAGCGCGTCGCCACCATTGTGTCCCTTGCCGACAAAAGCGATGCAGTGCCCGGGGCGGGGATGGAATTGACGCACCACCCCCGCGATCCCAAGACCGGCCTGCTCCATGAGATCCTCGGCCCGGACACCGGAATCAAACGCCACACGCTCGACCTCCAGCATCTGGGGGGGGGTCAAAATCATCAGGTGAAAAACGATTTCACGCGATCGTAGAAGCTGGTGTGAATGGGATTGTTGTGCTCTCCGCAGGATGCGGCGAATCGCTGCAGGGCCTCCCGTTGCTCGGCATTCAACCGTGTGGGGACTTCCACTTGCACTTGGGTGAGAATATCACCCTTCGCAGCCCCCTGAAGGGCTGGCATACCGAGGCCCCGGATGCGGAAGGTGGATCCGCTTTGCGTGCCGGCAGGGATTTTCAAAGTCACAGCGCCATCCAGTGTGGGAACCCGGATTTCCCCGCCGAGGGCGGCGGTCGAGAACGGAATCGGCACCTCGCAGGACAGGTCCATGGCATTACGGGAGAAAACCTCGTGTTCCTTGACGTGAATCACCACGTAAAGATCACCCGGAGGTCCCCCGCGCAGGCCGGCTTCGCCGCCTCCCGTGCTTCGCAAACGCGAGTCGCTGTCAATGCCCGGCGGAATACGGATCTTCACGCGGCTGGTTTTTTCCACGCGTCCCTCTCCTTGGCAGGAATGGCAGGGTTTTTCGATAATTCGCCCGGTGCCATGGCAACCCGGACAGGTTTGGGCGACTTGAAAAATGGCCCGCGATACCACCACTTGGCCTCGTCCACGGCAGGTCGGGCAAACCACCGCCTTGCTGCCTTTCGCAGCACCCGATCCGGTGCAGGGTTCGCAGGTTTCGAGCTTGCGGATTTCGATTTCCTTTTCGGCTCCCTTGGCTGCCTCTTCCAAGGTGATTTGGAGATCGTATCGCAAGTCACTGCCCCGCTGGCGCCCGGAGGCGTCCGATCCGCCGCCACCGCCGAAAAACTGCTCAAAAATACCTCCGCCGCCTTGAAAGGCATCCCGGAAAAGGTCGAATGGATCATGGAAGCCGCCGCCCGCCGCTCCTTGAAAGGCCGCATGGCCATAGCGGTCATAGGCGGCACGCTTGTCGGCGTCGCTCAGGGCCTCATAAGCCTCGGCCAGTTCTTTGAAGCTTTCCTCGGCCTCGCGGTCGCCGGGATTCTTGTCCGGATGGAATTTGACGGCGAGTTTGCGGTAGGCCCGCTTGATTTCCTCGTCGCCGGCGGTGCGTTCGACGCCGAGGATCTCGTAGTAGTCGCGTTTTCGGCTCATTGAGGCCCTTTGGAAACCACGACCGAGGCCGCACGCACGAGCCGGTCTTTCAGGGTGTATCCCTTGCGCACCTGGCGGACGACTTGACCCTCGGGGATTTCGGAGTGGTGCTCTTGGGCGACGGCGTCGTGTTTATTCGGGTCGAAAACCACCCCCTCCGCGGCGACCTCCTCCAAGCCCTGGGACCGGAGAAAATCCCCCAACTGGCGGTGGACCATCGACATGCCTTGCAATACCGAGGCGGTGTCCGGTGCCTGGCGGGCCGCTTCGAGACCGAGTTCGAAATTGTCCACGACGGGAAGAAGTTTTTCGAGCAGGGCGTTGTTCGCGTAGCGGATGGCGTCCTCTTTTTCACGCAGGCTGCGCTTGCGGAAGTTGTCGAGGTCCGCGCGGGCACGGAGCGCGAGATCTTTGAGCTTGGCGGCCTCGGCTTCGAAATCAACCTCTGCGATCTCGCCGGAGGCATTGCCTCCGGCAGCAGGTTCATCCGGCGGAAAGGAATCGTTTTCGGTGGTCATGATTTGCGTAGGGCGATGAGTGTGAAGTCGTCGTGTTTAAGGTTCTGGCCGGTGAATTGCTGAACCGCTCCGGCCACCCGGGCCACCACCTCCGGCGCGCCGGAACCAGCGCTTTCCCGGAGGGCCTCCATCAGGCGTTCGATGCCAAATTCCGTCCCTTCGGGATTCACGGCTTCCGTGGCACCGTCCGTGTAGAGCAGCAGACAATCACCGGACTCCATGTGAAAGGTGAAATCCGCGCAAACCCTATTGAAAACATCCCCGCTGTCAATGCCCAGCGCCATTCCCTTGGGCGTGAGTTTTTCCAACTCCCCCGTGGCGGCCCGCCGGAGGATGGGAGCGTCGTGACCCGCGCGCGCCATGGAAATCCGGCCTCCCGGCTCGAGAATGAGATACGCCATGCTGACAAACATATCTTCTTTGATATCGGGGTAGAGTTGGTGATTCACCCGACGCAGGGCCTCCGACGGGGATTGGCAATCGGGAGCCTCCCGGCGCAGCACCGTGCGGCACATCGCCATGATCAGTGAAGCCGGCACCCCCTTGCCGGAGACGTCGGCGATCGCCACCCCCAAACGGCCTTCCCCAAGATCGATATAGTCGAAGTAATCTCCACTGAGGTGGCGTGCGGCAAGGCTGATGGCGTGCAGTTCGAACCCGGGAAAATCGGGATCCGATTCCGGCAGGAGAATGCGCTGGACGTCGCGGGCCATTGCCAGATCGCGGTCGAGAAGGCGTTTTTCCCCCGCCTCCAGATAGACCGCTTCGTTGTAAAGGGCGAAGGCGCTTTGCTCGGCAATGGTTCGGAAAACTTTCAGATCTTTTTCCTCGAAGGGCGGCATGCCAACGGGATTGGCCAGCGCGAGAACCCCGATCACCCGGTGCCGGTAAATGAGCGGGCCGAGAAGCGCCGCATGCCCGGGCAAGCGGTCGTCGCCCCCCGCCGGAATGAGCCGCACCGATCCCGATTTCCAGCACTCGGTCAGAAGACCGGGCGTGGCGAGCCCCACCGGGTGGAGCTGGAGGAAGCTTTCCAGCGTGGCGGGGTGACGGGACGTTTGCTCGAGGATTTCAGGCGGGACCGGCACAAACGCAGGGCCTCCGGGAGCGAGAAAGGCCGGCAGCAATTGGGTGTCGGATTTGTTGGTGACATACAGGGCTCCGTGGCGGGCATCCAGAATGCGCAGGGCGCTTTCGACAATGAGGCGGTGGAGTTCCGAGCTGCGCACGCCCTCGGAAAATGCCGCGCCGATCCCGTGTAAAAAATCAAACACGCGGTCCTCCTCGTTTTGGAGGTCGTGAAGCTCCCGTCTCACCCCCCGCAAGGCCGCGCGTCCCGATCGTTGATACACGTAGAGGACCAACACCACCGCCAGAGCCCCGCCGAGAATCCAGAAAATGTTCATCTTGGACGGCGTGGTGGAGGGGCGGCGGACGGTGCGTTCAAAGCCGGATTAGCAATTTCCGCCACTCCCGTCCTGACGAAGGTAGTCAATCACGTCCTGAAACCGGACGGCATTCCGGGGGTCGGCTTCCACCAAAGCTTCGTGTGCGACGAGGATCGACTCGCGCCGCTCGTCCGGTCCCGCCTCGGGAAGACCAGCCTTGCGCAGGACCTCTGGCGCGTCAGGCAAGGGATCGGGTTGCAACTCGAACAGATGGTCCAACCCCAGGCTTTCCAGTAGCGAGGTGTTGCGCTCGTTCGCCCGGACCACACGCAGCTGCCCGCAGGATTTTTCCCGCAAGCGGAAGGCCACCGACGCCAGTGTGCCCATGAACGTGGAGTCCATCATTTCACACTTCTCCAGATCCAACACAAATGCCTCGTGCCCACCGAGCATCATCCGCTGCACAAATTCCTTCACGCAGGGGGAATTCTCAAATGTGCCGCGGCCTTCAAGCTTCATCCAAACAGTGCCCTCCGCACTGCCAACGAGGATGGACGAGGATTTGCTCACAGATTGTTCCCTCAACCTTATCGGCCAAGCCGGGGTTGTGTCAATGCAGGCTATCTCCACATGGCCGATTGCGAGAAGCCGACAATCCGGCCGTCCACAATCAAAAGCACCCGCCAGGCGGTCACACGGCCATTTTCCAGAAATTCGTCGCCCACCACTCCGAAGCGGGTCGTTCCGGATCCGCGGGCCTCAGGGTAATGAAACTCCTGCGCCTGCACAAAATCAGCCAATCCGGCTTGGCGGTATTCCAACCGCACGGTCAGCGGCGACGGCTTGCGCACCTTCCAATGGATGGAAAAAGTATTCCCGAACCGCTTGGAGATTTCCCAACTGTCGACCGCCCCGAAAATCCGGCGCGAGCGCTCAAAAAGAATCACCTCGTTGCGCGTGGGAATGTCCGTGGTCTCGGGATCGAAAAGCGACACCAGGATTTTGCGGATTTGATAATCCCCGTCGATGACCAGCGGAAGAGCGGGCGGTCCGGACAAGCGGGTCGGCGCTGGTTCGAGGCCATCGGTGGCACAGGCCGCCAACAGAAGAACGGAAATCGCCACCAAGGGCCGAAAGATCGATCGCATCACCTGCGCAGGGAAAACGTTTTTGGGAAGCCTGTCAATCGCCCCGCGCTCAAATCAAAATCCCTCGCTCCTTCCACCCTCAGACGTCTCTCCCAACACTCCAAGACCACCTTTATCGTGTCGCGGGACGTGGTTGGTTGATTCACCAGGCCCCCATCTTCAGCCGCATCGCGCGCGGAAAGAGCGGGAGCATCGACCGCGCGGCAGATCGCCCCGTCGCGGAACAGGGAACCTGTTTCGAGGCTTGGGACCCCGACGCGCCATGGGATGCCGCTTGACAACCACCCTGTCGCGTGCGAGCACCTTCACCATGCCGTGGGCGCTTGGCATTTCTTCACTGCTATTAATCGCATTTGGCGGCTCTCTGGCGGCTTCTATCGACTCCGGCGGAGGCGTATCTGTGCTGGCTGGCGGCATGAACCATTCGTCGATCGGCGCGCCGCTGGCCACAGGTGGTTCGGCGAGCGGTTTGATCGAGATTCTTTACCCGTCCGCTCCAGCCCCCGATCCCGAGGCGGATACCGATGGCGATGGATTGCCGGATGCGTGGGAGGACGAGAATTTCGGCAGCCTCACGGCAAATGCCACAGCGGATTCCGACGGGGATGGCAACTCGAACCTCATGGAGTATCTCGCCGGCACGGATCCGCGCTCGGCAGCCTCGGTCTTCCGGCCGACTTCGCATGCGGCCGATGGGAATCTGGTTCTCACGGTGCCGACCGTTTCGGGCCGCAGCTACCGCGTGTGGGGCACGGCGAATTTGCAAGGATCATGGACGCCGCACGACACGATCGCCGGAGATGGCTCGACCGTCGAGTGGACCTATGCGTTGGGCCAGTCGCCGAGATATTTTCTGAAAATCGAGATCCTGATCCCAACGAACTGAACCCACCGCCATGAAAAATAGTGTCTTCACCTGGAGGGACCTGCTCCGTCAGGTCCGACTTCTCCCGCTTGCGACTCTCTTGACCGCTCTGCCGCTCTCGGCGCAGGTGCCAAGCCTGATCAACTACCAAGGCCGGCTCACTGACGCACAGGGTCAACCCGTGAGCGGCAACCGCACGATGGCTGTGCGCGTTTACGATGCGGCCTCGGGAGGTAATATGACCTATGAGGAAACGATCGGTGCGGTGGCGGTTAGCAATGGGACCTATAGTTTTTCTTTTGGAGCCTCTGGAAATGGGGTTGCCACCGCATTGAGCGGACAAGATTACCTTGCGCTGAGCGTGAATGGAACAGAGGAATCTACTCGCACGCGCTTGCTGGCGGTGCCTTATGCGCTGAAGGCGAAGGAGAGTGAAACCAGTGCGGATGTGCAGGCCCTGCGGGCACAGTTGATCGCACGCGGGGTTTTACCAGATGTGAGTGCGAATATGGTCGCGGTGGGTGGCGGAACGCTGCCGCAGTCGTCAGGGCTTTCAGGACAAACTGTGGCTACCTTCCAGATTAGAAAGTATGAGGTGACATGGGGCGAGTGGAAAGAAGTTCGCGCTTGGGGCGTCGCGAACGGCTACAGCGATTTGGCTGGGGTGGGCGATACTTATCCGTCTGGCAGTGCCGACAATTTTCCGGTCACCAATGTGAATTGGTATGATGTGGTGAAATGGATGAATGCGAAGAGCGAGAAGGACGGGTTGACGCCTGTGTATCAAGTGAGTGGAGCAGTCTATAAAACGGGAGAGAGTGTGCCGACTCTCAATAGCAGTGCAAGTGGTTACCGATTGCCGACCGAGGCGGAGTGGGAGTGGGCAGCGCGTGGAGGAGCAAGCAGCCAAGGATACACCTACAGCGGAAGCAGCGATGTGAGTGCAGTGGCGTGGTATTGGAGCAACAGCAGCGATGGCACCAAGGCCGTAGGCACAAAAGCGGCAAATGAATTGGC
>CAMCXK010000038.1 GCA_945883435.1 Chthoniobacter flavus
GCGTCGGTGCGGCGGATGGCGGCGCTCATCTTCATCGACACGGCGAGACCGCCGGCGTCGTCGAAGGACGAGTTGATACGGAATCCGCTCGAGAGCCGGTTCAGGCTCCGTTGCAAATTGACGTTGGTGTTGCTGAGGTTGTAGGCGGCTGTGGTGGCGGCCGAGTTGGTGTTGATGACGACTGACATATCCTTTGTCCTTATTTAAATTGCGGATTCCGTTCCGCTGTCGGGCCGCTTTGGATCAGTGTTCGACCTCACTGGGGGGGCTTTCGCTCCGTTGATTTAATTATCGACCCCGCCACCCGGGACTTGAGGGTTTTTTTGAAAAAATTCGGTGATCCTCGGGACCTGCTTCGACGAAGCCGGACTCCCAAAACACCAAAGCCCCGCCGACCTGAAGGGGCGACGGGGCTGGGAATCTCTGGAAGCTGATCAATTCAGCGAGATGCGGCGCGGCTTGGCCGTCTCGGATTTTGGAAGGACAATCCGGAGAATGCCCTGATCCAGTGACGCCGAAATCCGCGTTGCGTCAATTGTGCGGTCGAGTTCGAACAAGCGCCGGTAGTCGCCCGCCGGAATTTCTTGATGAACCGGAGTCCACCTGGACTCCGTGGCCGCCCGACGGCATTGCACCGTGAGCAATCCATTCTCAAAGGTGAGTTCCACGCCGTCTTTGGGAACGCCGGGAACTTCGAGCTCGAGAACATGGTCATCGTGGCGGCTTTCCAGTCGGGCGTCGGGAACTCGCACTGGCCTGTTTTGTGAATGAGTGGTTGTCATATTTTTAGTCGATGTTGATTTTGCGTGGTTGAGTGGCGGCGGCCTTGGGGAGTTGAATTTCCAACACGCCATTTTCGTAGCTGGCTGCGACATGGTGAACATCCACTTCACCGGGCAGAAGAACCCGCCGCGAGAACGGTGGCATTTTGTTGGTGCCCTCGTTCAATGTGCTGTTCACCACGAGGACTCCATCATCCATGGAGATGTCGAAGTTCTCTTTGGTCCGTCCGGCAGCCTCGAGCCGAACCAGATACGCGTTTTCAGCCTCCAATAGGTCCAGAGGAACCCGGCTTTGGGTCAAACCCAATTGCTCGAAAACCTCCTGCCAAGGACTGCGATGTGCTGTCCACCCCCACCGGGCGGATTGATTGATGATTTGATTGGTTGAGTTCATAGTTTGGATTAAAAATCCTGAAATCATCGAAAGCGGGATTCATACCAGCAAAAGCATTTTGTCTTTTATTAAGAACAAATAACTTCTTATAATAATCCTGCGACTTACTTTAGATTTCTTTATTATTTAATATTAGTAGCATACTGGCTCATATTGGCGCATTTTTAATCGCGCCCAATATGAGTCGATATGGCGCATTTCTAAAAAAGCCTCTCTTCCTTGGTGAAATGGCGACCATCATCGCCTCGGCAAAACGTTCGCGAGCCCTTGAAATACCGCTACTCTTGACTTTCCTGATTCCGGAAATCCGGGCGGCAGCAACCGCGTTTGGAGGTTTCCAGAAAATCGATCATTACCATGGCTTCGGGACTCCAGGCGGACTGACGGCAGTCGGCGAGAACTTCCCGGAGCGTGAGCGGAGAAAAAAAGATTTTGCGATAAAGGGCGCGAAGCTCCGTCCGTTGTTCCGAGGAAAAGCCCGCCCGGCGCAGGCCGACCGCATTGATCCCGCAGATTTGGTTGTAAGCCTGGGCGAGGACATAGGGCGCGATATCCTTGTTGAAGCGGGAACCGCCAGCGACCATTGCCCGGGTGCCGATCCGGATGTGCTGGTGAAAGACCGAGCCACCACCGAGAACCGCACCCTCACCGACCGTGACATGACCGGCCAGAAGAACGTTGTTGGTCAGAATCACATGGTGGCCGACCTCCGCATTGTGTCCAACGTGGGCACCGGTCATCAGAAAGCAATGGTCGCCCACGCGGGTGGCGGTGCCCTCCTTGGTGCCTCGGTGAATGGTGACATACTCGCGAATTCGGTTGTGGGCGCCGATTTCCACCCCGCTGGAAATGGCAGGGCTGTGTGCAAAATCCTGGGGAGGCGCCCCGATCACCGCGCCATGACCGATCCGGGTGTCCGGTCCGATGCGGGTGCCGGTGTCGATGAGAACATGCGATTGGATTTCGCAGCCGGGTCCGATTTCCACACCGGCTTCGATGATCGAGTAGGGACCAACCACGACATCATCGGCGAGTCGGGCGCGGGGGGAGACAATGGCTGTGGGATGGGCTTTCATAGGATACCTGCTTCGCGAAAACTGAAATACGGTTGCCGGCCCGGCGCGGGCGACCCGAGGATCATGTGGTCGAGCAGGCGGATTTGCAAAAGATTCGCAGCCTCCGCGAGCGAGCGGGTGGCCCTGTGATCCGCCTGGCTGGGCGCGGGATCCCCGCTGGGATGGTTGTGAAGAACGACCATCGCATACGCGCTGTGCGTCACGGCATGGCGAAAAATCTCGCCGGGAGCGACCATGCATTCACTCACGCTGCCGCGGGTGATCTCCTCAATGCGCATGAGGCGCAATTTCGCATCGAGCAGCAGCACCCGGAGCGATTCCTGGCGGAGGGCTTGAAACTCGGGTCCGAGCGCCTCATAAATCCTCTCCGGAGTGTCGAGCCGGGGAGCCTCCTGTCCACCGCGGGCCAGGCGGTTGCCGATCTCGAACGCGGCAGCGAGTTCGATGGACTTCGCGGGCCCGATGCCTTTGCCGTGGCGGCGGATTTCGCTGGCTGAACATCGGGACAAGCCTTTCAAACCGCCGCACGAGGACAGCAACTCGCGGGCCACCAGCAAGGCGTTTTTGCCTGGCACTCCGGTGCGGATGAAAATCGCCAGCAGTTCCGCATCCGAGAGTGTCGAGGGTCCGTGCCGCTCGGCTTTCTCGCGGGGCCGCTCTTCGGCGGGCATTTCTTGAAGGCGGGTTTGGAGCATCGGGCCTGTCGTATCCCGTGGCGGGGTGGAAATCCAGCCCGGGCTCAATGCACAACCACCGGGCACTTCGGAATCGCGTTCAAAAAAGCCTTGCCATAGGGCTTCGAAACGATGCGGCTGTCGAGAATCACAATCGTGCCGGTGTCGGATTTGCTGCGAATGAGACGGCCAACGCCTTGACGCAGTTTGAGAATGGCCTCGGGCAGCGAGTAGTTTTCAAAGGCGCGGCCGCCTTGCGCCTCGATTTCCTCAAGCCGCGCCTCGGTAAGCGGGTGGTCCGGCGTGGTGAATGGCAGCCGGGTGATAATCACGTTGGAAAGAGCCTCGCCGGGAACATCGACTCCCGTCCAGAAACTCGAGACACCGAACAGCACGCTGCGGGGATTCGATTTGAACTCGTGCACCATGCGCTGGGTCGGCATGCCGCCTCCCTGCACGAGAAGCTGCCACCCCTTGCGCTCAAAGCCGCTTTCCACCAACTCGGCCACGGCACGCATCGTTTGATAGCTTGTGAAAAGCACAAAAGCCCGCGCATCGCTCTCCCCGGCAAAGTGGGTGATCCAGCGACCAAGTGACGGTTCGTAGTCGGGTGATTTCGGGTCTGGCATTTTTTCGACCAGATGGACCTTCATCTGCCGCTCGTAGTCGAAGGGACTGCCGATTTGCAGCGCCGGGACCGATTCGGCACCCACCCGGTTGCGGAAATACATCAACCCGGGCGATCCCGTCGACAGCGTGGCACTGGTGAGCACGGTGCAGGCACCGGGTCGGAAGAGAAGTCGGCGCAGGGCGTCGGCCAGATTCACCGGTGCCGAGCGAAGTGTGCAGAATTGCTCGGACCGTCCGTATTGCTCGACCCAGTGAACATGGGATCGCTCTTCCATGGCCAGAAAGTCGGCGACGTCGGCGCGTGCGGCCCGCAGCTTGCGGGCCGCCTCCTGGAGTTCGGAGGAGGCGGTTTCGTCCGTGCATTTGCCGGCTTCGATCCCGAGAAGGTCACCCAGATTCGCCAGGGCGCCACAAAAGTCCCCACCCTCGACAAGGCCGGGCTCGCGAATCCGGAATTCCCGGCTTTTTTTAAATTCGCAACGGGAAGCCACGCTTTGAAAAAACGAATCCACGACCGGCAGGATGTCACTCACCGTGCGGCAAGCGGGCCCGTTTTTCAGGATTTGAAAAAGACCTTTTTTGGTGCGGGGGTTGTAAAGCCGCTGAACCGTGCGGCGAAGACCGAGCTGCGAAACCTCGGAGCCGATGTGCCTCGCCGCGACCTCCTCCATCGTGTGGGCCTCGTCGAAAACCACAAAGTCGTTGGCGAAGAGAAGGCCTCCCGTGCGGTTTTCAACGTCCTCGACCGTGTTCAGCAGGGTGAAGAAGAGGGCATGGTTGAGTATCACGAGGCGGGCATTGGCCACTCGGCGGCGGAGGGCCTGGTAAAAGCACCCGCTGTGGGGTCCACAAAGCTTCGGAGTGCAAAGATGCTGCTCACTGCGCACCTCCTCCCAGACAGCCGCGTCGGGCTGTTCCTCGAAATCGCTCAGCGAGCCGTCCCTCGTGCGCTGGCTCCACTCGCGCACACGCTCGAGTTCGGCATGCTGGATATCGGTGAAAAGATCCTTCGCCTGCCCGAGGGCCTTGGCGAGACGCGTGGTGCAAAGGTAGTTTTGCCGCCCTTTCAAAAGCACCGCCTCGAATTCCTCGGGGATGATCTGCTGAACAAACGGAATATCCTTGAACATGAGTTGCTCCTGGAGGGCGATCGTGTGCGTCGAGATCACCGCCTTCCGCTTGGTCCGCACCGCGTGGAGCGCGGCCGGAACCAGATACGCCAGGGATTTTCCAACGCCTGTTCCCGCCTCGACGACAAGATGGCCGCCGTTTTCGATGGTTCGCGCGACCGCCACCGCCATTTGTTGCTGCTCGGGGCGATACTCGAACGACGACGCACCGCTTAAAATCCCGCTGGCGGAGAAAATACCCTCCACCTCCCGAACGAAGGGCGTTGGCGGAAGTCCCAGCGAATCATCGCGAATCGAAATCATGGGTTTTTTTAGACAACCACGGGCTCGAAATCACGCGTGCAGTGTCCGCCGGAAAATCCAGTCCCGCACATCCTCCAGCACCTGCTCCTTGTCCCAATCGTGCCACAGCAAGTGATAGGCCTCCGGATATTCCCGCAGCGTCTTGTCCACAGCCGGGATGCGGGCGAACCACTCGGCGATCTGCTCCGGCGCCACGAAGCAATCACGCCCCGCACTCAAAACCAGCGTGCGCTTCCAAAGGGACCGGGCGGCGTCCGCGCTGGAATCCATCACTTGCCCCAACTCGTTGAGAAATCCGACCGTGAACGCTTTGACATGGTGCGGGGCGCGTGCCAGTGAATCCTGGTAGGCGCGGTCCCGCGTGAGCGCGGGGGCGGTGGATTTGCCATTCACAAACCGGCTTGGCGGCAGGCGCAAACCGGGCACAACCGCTCCCAGGCATCTCAAAACCACGCGCACCGGGACGGGCACCGGCCTCCTTAAAGTAACAACGGGCACCGACAGAATCACCCCGTGGACCAAGTCCTCGCTCGAAACGCCTGAATCATGGCGCGCGGCAGAATAAGCCGAAATCAATGCCCCCATGCTCTCGCCGAGAAGAAACACCGGCTTGCCGGGATGGGCATTTTTCAAGGCTTGGACAAAGCACCGGACATCCGCCCGTTGACGCTTCATGTCCAGCACCGCGCCCCGGCGGGCCTCGACCGGGTCGCTGCCCTGGCCCCGCAAATCCAAGGCGTGGAATGCGACCTCGGGAATGGCTCCGGCCAAGGGGGAAAAATTCGACCCCGATCCGCTCAGCCCATGAACGCAAGCCACCACCGCATGAGGATCCACCGGAGCCCAGGAGTGGGCCGTGCGGGTCTCCCCTCTGGAATCGGTCCAAGAAAATCTCATTGCCGAGGGGCCAAGGGGGTTTTAGGCAGGGTCATGATTTCATTGATCCGGGCGGCTGTTTTTCTCGTGGGCATCGCGTCGGTCATTGCTGGCCAGATTGACGTGGCCTGGGTGCGATTTCCAGCGGCAATCGAAGCCGCCCGCATTCAAACCGCCCTTCAGGGCACCTCCCTCCCGTCGCTCGCCGATGCCGAGCAACTGCAAAGCCGCAACGAGTTGCTCCGCCACGGGCGGGTGCTTTTTTTCCAATCCTTGCCGGAAGCGCCGGTCTGGAACATTGCAACCCGGATCGAGTCATGCCGGATTCAATGCGAAGGGTCACTGCGGCAAGGAATGCTTTCTCTCGCGGTGCGGCGCGAGGAGGGGATCGATGCGGGATTGCGCCGCTTCTCAGAACGCTCCCAGAGTGGATCGGCCAAGCTTCAAGGAAACTCCCCCGTCGTCCTGGGGGTCGTCGTCACGCGGGGCCGCTCATCCTCCCACACGCGCTCCGGAAGCGAATCGCGTGAGAATATCCACACTTACGCCCTGCTCGCCGCACGGCGCTGACGAACCCCGCCCCGCATCGAGCTCACCCCCGGCCATTGCCGGAGCATTCTCCGGCCCGCAAGCCCAAGAGCGGCCAGCCCCGCCAAGCCGACAACCGACGGTTCCGGAACCGTTGCAAGGTTGTTCACAAAAAGAAAATCCTGCGCGTTGCCATCCGTTCCACCGACATAAAGCTTGAAGCTGCGGGCCACGCCGGAATAGGTGCCGGTGTCAAAGTCGGAAATCCCGCCGGAGCGAGTGATGCTCCAGCTTCCGCCGGTGGAACTGGTCTGGGTAAAAGCTAGGGTGAAGATCGAGTCGCTGCTGTAGGCGTTGCCGATGCTTCCATTTCCCGAAGCGGCATTGTTCACGGTGTAGTCATCGCCCCCGACATTGAAATTGAAAAGGGTGGGATCTCCCGCCGTTTCGCCACGCAGATCGAAGCCCTTGTAGCCGTTTCTGTAGTTCACCGCCAATTGAATGGAAAACGTTTGGCCGCTCGAAAGCCCACTGGGATCGATGAACCGGTAGGCATCGGCCTGATTTCCGACGTTTCCGAACATCCCGAAGGAAACACCGTTCGAGTTCAGTGTTGAGGAGCCCCCCAGAGTGGAAACGCTCGCAATTTGGAAACCGGCAGCCCCGGGATTTGAGCCGGTCAAAAACCACTGGCCATAGGCTCCTTCACCCGTGATGAAACCGTCCGACCCGTTGTTCCAGCCACCGGAGTAGGCGCCTGCGGAAGCATTGTCGGTTCCCAACACAGCCTGCGCGGGGAGCGAAGGCACACCCGCAAGGCCGGCGAGCAAGAACAGGGAAAATAAAAATCTCATACCCTCCCATGCAACAGGTGCGGGAGGTTCGCAATCCGTCTGTTGTTTACCAGTTAACCATGCCGCCTCACATGCGGCTGGCTCCGATTTCCGCGAGCGGGCTGCGCTCACCCTTGCTGAGCCGGATATGGGCGGTGAGAACCTCTTGGCGGAGACGGTTGCGGGTGTATACCAAGCCGTTCGACCGGCTGTCCACGTAGGGATTGTCGATTTGGGCGGGGTCGCCGACCATGACAAGCTTGGAGCCGCGCGACATCCGGGTGACGACGGTTTTGGCTTCCAGCGGAGTGAGCTGCTGGGCCTCGTCGAGCACAAAGAACCGGTTGGGAATCGATCGGCCGCGGATGTAGCAAAGGGCTTCGATTTCGAGCAGGCCGCGTTCCATGAGTTGCTCGTAAGGCTTCACCACCGGCGCGGATGGAATGCCGCCCGCAAGGGTGTCTTTTTTGCGGTCCGCCTCCCGGCCCTTGGCTCCGCGTTTGGGCGGCTGCAAGGGCAGCAACACCTCGCAAGCGTCATAGATCGATTGCAGCCACGGGTGCATTTTTTCGTTCAATGTGCCGGGCAGGAATCCGAGCGTGTCCCCCATGGCAACCACCGGGCGGCTGACAGTGAGGCCGTTGAAATCATTCCGCCCGGTCAGGTGGAGCCCCGCCGCGACGGCCAGCAACGTTTTTCCGGTGCCAGCCTGGCCATAACAGGTCACCAATGAAATGGCGGGATCCAGCAGGGCATCCAAAAAACACTGTTGCCCCGGATTGGCCGGCTTGAGATCGATTCCGCGCGGGATCGCGAGCTGGGCGGGGATGTTCAGGCGCTGCAGCACGCCGTTCGCGCTGTGGCGGGCGGGAAGGAACTTCGTGTCCGAGACTTTTAGAAGAAGATACTCGTTCGGATCCAGCGGGCCGGTGCGGGCGGGATCAAGCTGGATCGTGCCCGAGCTGCCGAATCGCTGGAGCTCATGCGGCTCCACCGCAACGGATTTCAGCTCGTCCTCTTCCACCTCGCGGGCCGCCACCTTGTCGTTGAGATAATCCTCGCACGGGAGGCCGATGGCCAGCGCGCGCAGCTGCATGTTGAGGTCCTTGGTGACAAGGAATGTCGGGGCATCCTCCCGCTCCTGCAGAGCAAGTGCCGCGGCGATGATGCGATTGTCGGCCCGGGAGCCGTCGGGAAAAACACGCTGGAAACGCTTTATTGCGGCCGAGGACCCCTTCGGATCCCCGCCACCCACCAAAATGCGCACTGTGCCGCCGCCGGCCGTCGGCGCGCCGCCGGTAACCGCGCGCGAGTCGTGGCCGAACAGCCGGCTCAGAATGCGGTGGGCCAGCCGCGCATTCGCCCCGCGTTCGTTTTGCTCGTTTTTGAAATTGTCCAACTCGGTGAGCACCTCGACCGGAATGTGGACATGGTTGTTTTCGAACCGGCCCAGGCAATGCGGGTCGTGCAACAGCACATTTGTGTCGAGCACGAAGTTTTTGACGGATCCGGCGGCGCGGACGCGTTCGAGAGATTGCAGTTCGGGGAAGAGAGCCTGCTGGCCCGGCGCGTCCGGAATTTGAGGGCGGTGCATTTCGGAGGACAATCCAATACACAGCCCCGCCCCGGTGTCACTCACCAAGAGGTGAAAAATCCGTCACCCGAGCGCGGCGCGCGCGGCCTCGGCCACCCGCTGAACCGGAATACCGTGAAGGCGGGCCGCTTCGTTGCAGGATTCGAATTCAGGCGCGGCCTGGACGCGCTCCCCGTCGAGGAATCCCAACTTCACGTTCACCGGTCCAAAAGCGGTTTCGACGGCCCGGATTTCCCGCCGCAGGGTGAATCTTGGCTGGATCCGGCAGCGAACGCCGAAAGCGGAAGTCTCACGAAGGACCACCCCGGCGATGCGGCGCGCCTCATCTGGGCGGCAGAGAACAGTCAACTGGAAGCCCGGGCGGTTTTTTTTCATTTGCACCGGCGTGAAAAACACATCCAGCGCACCGGCATCGAAAAGCCGCTCCATCGCCGCTCCCGCCATCTCGGGGGTCATGTCGTCGAGGTTCGTTTCCAAACAGGCGACTTCGGCAGGGGTCGTGTCGCCTTGATCGTCTCCGCAAACAATCCGAAGGACATTCGGCCGCGCGGGATGGTTGCGCGTGCCCGCGCCGAATCCGGTCTTTTCAATGACCATCGGCGGCATGGGCCCGAACGAATCCGCCCAAACCGCGGCCAAGGCAGCTCCCGTGGGGGTGATCAACTCCGCCTGTTCGTCAATCTGGCGAAGGGGCACGCCCCGGAGGATTTCAAGTGTTGCAGGGGCTGGAACCGGGAAGCGTCCATGCGCGCAATCCACCCATCCATTGCCTTCGACCAGACAGGAGCATGTCACACGGGGGCGACCCAGTGCTTCCCATCCCGCGCAGGCGGCGACGATATCGGCGATCGAATCGGCGGCTCCGACCTCATGGAACCCGACCTCCTCAACTTCGACACCATGAATCCGCGCCTCGGCCACGGCAATGCGCTCAAAGACCGCCACGGCCTTCTCTTTGACCACGCCGGAGAGGGCGGAGGATTGAAGCAACATTCGGATTTGAGCCCAGGACCGGCCGTGGACATGATGCCCGTGCGGGTGATGGTGGTGTTCGTCGCCGCTGTGGGTGTGGACGTGCGAATGCCCGGTCGCATCCGGATGCGCATGCACGTCAAATTTCCACGCGGTGATACCGAGTTTCTCAACCCGGTGGAAATGGGTGTGGATCTCCTCCCCGAGTCCGAGCGCCGCGATGGCGCTTTGAAAGACCTCTTCACCAACACCCAAGTCCCGCAATGCGCCGACCATCATGTCGCCGCTGATACCCGAGAAACAATCCAAGTGCAGAATTCGCATGGTAAAAATCGTGGGGATTCATAGTGTGCCCGCGTTTTCGATGATGTCACGATTTCGAGCGATGGCGGCGGGTCTTGCGGCACTGGGTTTTGCCGCAACCCTTGCGTGCGCCTCCGTGCCTTCGGCCGTCGATGTGAACACCGCGCTCGGACTTGAACTTTTCAGCGACCAGCCGCTTTGGGAGGAGTCCGCCGCGGCGGTGGCCGACCGCCTCGGTTGGCCGGCAGAATCTTCGACCTCCAACGATGCGAGCTTCCGCAAATACCCCGGCGAGCAGGATCGCATTCTCGGAGCGCGCCCGCATTCCACGGTCCTCCACGCCGAGGATGGCAAGCCCTCCAGCCTCTCGCTCGTTTTCGCGAACAAAGGCGATGCCGTTGTTTACACCACTCCGGATTCCAACCGGGACGCCATGCGGTTGAAAAACGAGCAGGTGCGCGAAATCAAGCGCGCCATCCAGGAGGACAAGCGGCTGCTCGGCGAGACTCTGGAAAAATTGTTCGGAGAGCCCAAAGCCGACCGCTTCGGCCAAGGCCGCGAAACCCGCGAGAATGTGAAGCGGTGGGATTGGGACGGCCACGCCTTCCTGCTCGCCGCCCCGCGCGACGAATATGTCGCCCTGCGCATCATGCCTGTGGAATCCGCCGACGTGGGCGGGAAATCCCGGGTGCCCGATTCCGAAATCCGCAAGCGGGTCTCAGCCCGAGTGGAGCGCCGACCGAATGGCGATGTGATTCTCAAGGATATGCCAATGGTGAACCAAGGGCCGAAGGGATATTGCGTCCCGGCCACTTGGGAGCGCGTGATGCGCTACATGGGCGTGCCGGCGGACATGTATGTGCTCGCCATGGCCGGCGGAACCGGAATGGGCGGTGGCACCTCGGTGGATGCGATTGCCGCAGGCGCACGCGAATCGATTGTCCGGTCGGGTCGCAAGATTGAAAATGCAACCGCACGCACCGAACCTCTCGGGGTTTCGAAATATATCGACCGTGGCCTGCCATTGATGTGGGCGATGTTTTCGACCGACGAATTCAACACGGCCGCGAACGCCCGCATCGCCGAACGCCGGGCGATGTCCTCGCCGGAGGATTGGAACAAGTCCCTGCAAGCCGCCCGCAAAGCCGCCAAAAAGTGGATCCGCGAGCGGGCCAGCGCCCATGTTTGCCTGATCACGGGCTACAACAAATCCACTGGCGAAATCGCCATTTCCGACTCTTGGGGGGATGCCTTTGCCGAACGGTGGATCACCGCCGAGGAGGCGGAGGCCGTCAGCCAAGGATCGTTTCAACTCATCACGTTTTGATTTCATGGAAAAACAACCCGCATTCTCACCCTCCGAAGCCAGCGAACTTTACAGCATCGACCGCTGGGGCGGCGGCTACTTCGCAATCAACCCGTCGGGCCGCGTTTCGGTTTTTCCGAAGCGCAACGGCGAGGAGATCGATCTTATGGATGTCGTGGCCGAGGCCAAGCGCCGCAAGCTTGCCTTTCCTCTGGTGGTGCGGTTTCACGACCTGTTGCGCGACCGGGTGGAAACCATCAACGCAACTTTCGCCCAAGTCATCCAGGAGGCGGGCTACACGAGTCCCTACCGCGGGGTGTTTCCAATCAAGGTGAACCAACTCCGGGAGGTCGTGGAGGAGATTCTGGACGCGGGCCGGCCGTGGCATTTCGGCATCGAGGCCGGCAGCAAACCGGAATTGCTCGCCGCTCTGGCGGTCCACTCGGATCCCGAAAGCCTCCTCGTGTGCAACGGCTACAAGGACACCAGCTTCATCCGCACCGCCCTTATGGGCCGGAAGCTTGGAAAAAAGGTCATTCTTGTCGTCGAGAAACTCGAGGAACTCGTCCACATTCTCCGAGTGGCGGCGGAGATGCGCGTGGAGCCGTTTATCGGGCTTCGAGTCCGGCTTCTTTCCAAGGGAGCCGGAAAATGGGCGACCAGCGGCGGTGAAAACGCGAAATTCGGGCTCTCGACCGCCGATCTCGTGGAGGCCAGCGACCGGTTGCACGAGTCCGGCCTCGCCCATTGCCTCAAGTTGGTTCATTTCCACGTGGGATCCCAGGTTCCAGATATTGTGACTATCAAGCGCGCCGTGCGAGAGGCCGCGCGCTTCTACGCAAAGCTTTCAAAAATGGGCCACGACCTTGGCCATTTGGACGTCGGCGGCGGATTGGGAGTCGATTACGACGGCTCACGCACAACCTTCGACAGTTCGATGAACTACTCGATGGAGGAATATGTACGCGACATCGTTTACACCGTGAAGGAGGTCTGCGATTCCGAATCCGTGCCGCACCCGGTGCTTGTCAGCGAGAGTGGCCGCGCCATCGTGGCGCAACATTCGGTTTTGATTGTGGAGACCTTCGGAGCCATTGAAAAAAACAACCCCTCCTCCAGGGTCGCCGCGCAACCCGGCGACGAAGGGGCCCGTCTTCTGGCGGACATGCTCGAGATCGAAACGAATCTCCACGAAAAAAACCGTCTCGAGAACCTTCATGACGCGCAGGAAATCCGCGACCGGGCCCAGTCGATGTTCGACCTTGGCCTTCTCGACCTCCGCTCGAAAGCCGGCATCGAAACCCTCTACTGGCGCATTGCCGCGCGGATCGTGGACCTTTTCAAAAAAGCCGACCACATCCCGGAGGAGGTCCGTGAAATCGAAATCGCCATCGGCGACCAATACCTTTGCAACTTCTCGGTTTTCCAGTCCCTCCTCGACCACTGGGCGCTGGGCCAACTTTTTCCAGTCATGCCGATCCACCGCTTGGACGAGCACCCCGACCGGAACGCCACCCTGGTGGACATCACCTGCGACTCGGACGGCAAGGTGGCGAAGTTCATCGATTTCCAGGATGTGAAGGAAACCTTGCCGCTGCACCGCTGGCAACCCGGCGAACCCTACTACCTCGGCTTCTTTCTCGCCGGAGCCTACCAGGACATCATGGGCGATTTGCACAATCTCTTCGGCCGTGTGAATGAAATGCATATCTATCTCGACGAGGACGAGGACTCGGGCCACTACGTCGAGGAGATCCTCCCCGGCAGCACGATCGGCCAGGTCCTCTCGCTCACCCAATGGGATGTGAACGAACTCGCCCGCCAGATGAAGGCCCAGACCGATGCCGCCATCAAATCCGACCGCCTCAAACCCAACGAGGCGATGCGTCTCCTCGACGACTACGAACGCACGCTGACCGCCTACACCTATCTCAACTTCGACGACCAACACCGCTCCTGAAGCGGCCCGCGCACACTCTCAGGCCCAACCGAGCCAGGTGAAAATTTGCCGGCCAAAAAAAACAAGGGCCAGCGCGAGCACGGTGAAATACACGATGGTCAGGGCTCCCCAGGCAAGCGATACGAGAATCATCAATCCATCCCGTTCGAGCCACCCGAGGCAGGCGAAAATGATCATGAGGGCGGGCAGCAGGTTGTTGAGCGGGAGATTTGCCACCGGAATAGCGAGCAAGGCGCCTCCGGTCAGAATCAGCCAACCCACGCGCCGCTGACCACCCGGTCCGGACACCCAGTCCTGGAGGCGCTCGCGGGTGAAGGGCCTGCAAAAGGCGAGAAGCCGCCGCGAAAAACCGATCATGGCCAGCCAGAATCTTCCCTGAATTCGCAATTCCCCGGCCTGCTTTGGCAGGCGCGGTCTCGATTGACCCGTGGCCATTTGCCACCCTAGGGCAATGAATGTGGCGCCGCAAACCATCGTCAACGGTCCCAGCGGAACCGGCTGCACAAAGGGAACCGCCAACAAAAATGCCCCGAAACAGAACGCATTCGGGCCCGTGTGATCAAGGGCCTCGGAAAGCGAAATGCCCTCCCCCGCCGCATGCGTGGCGCAATGGTCCAGCGCGTGGTCGATTTTTGGAGATCCGGGCATCATTCGTCCCGGCGTCCCATCAGGAGCGGCAGCAGGTGCCAGATGAAGTAGGCGAGCGAAGTGATGAATGCGGCCACGTAGGTCCATGCGGCGGCATTCAGCACGCGGCTCACACCGGCCTCTTCGTGGGTCGCCGCAAGGATGCCGGAGTGCCGCAGCGCCTCTTTCGCACGGGCGGAGGCGTCGAATTCAACCGGCAATGTCACCAAATTGAACAGCATGATCACTCCCCAACCAGCGGCCATCAGGATGATGCCGGTGTGGGTGTTCACAAACCCGGTGAACATGCCGATCAAAGGCAGCCACATCACAATCTGGCTCGCGATTTGGGTCGCGCCGACCGCCGCCATGCGCAGGTGAAGGGGCGCGTAGGCGCGGGCGTGCTGGATGGCATGGCCGGCCTCGTGCGCGGCAACGGCCAGCGCGGAGATCGAGGTGCCGTAATAGTTGTCGCGGCTCAAAACCAACCGCCGGTGGGCAGGGTCGTAGTGATCGCTCAACTCGCCTTCGCAGGACTCGATCGCGACGCCGTCCACACCGGCGTCCTGCATGACGCGTGCCGCGGCCTGCGCGCCGGTCAACCCCGTCATCGAGGGTTCTTGCGCATACTTGCGATACACGCTTTTCACACGCATCGAGGCCCAGAAAGACAGCCCCAAGGTGCCAAGGAACAGGAGAAGAGGTAGAATCATGGGCTGGAAAATTGCACAGATTCCGGAAAATCAAACCGGATTTTTCAAAAAACCCCTCCCGTCGGCCGGGCTGTGGACAACGCTGGCGGCCGCCTCAGAGAACCTTCAGAAGCTCGACTTCAAAAACAAGTGTTTCATCGGGCCCGATCACCCCGCCCGCCCCGCGGGGGCCGTAGGCGAGATTCGAGGGAATGAACAATTTGATTTTGCCACCCTCCCCGACGAGCTGCAGTCCCTCGGTCCAGCCTTTGATGACACCTTGCAGGGGAAATTCGATCGGTTCGTTGCGTTTGAAGGAACTGTCGAACTCGGTTCCATCGAGGAGGGTGCCACGGTAGTGAACCCGCACGGTGTCCGTGGCGGCGGGCTTGCGGTCGCCGCCGGGAACGAGAATTTCGTATTGGAGCCCGGAAGCCGTTTGTTCAACGCCGGGACGTTTGCCGTTTTCCGCGAGGAAAGCGCGGCCATTTTCAAGTGCGGATTGTGCCATGGATGTGGTGACAGTGGCGGCTGCCAGCAACGGGATCAAGAATGTTCGCATCCGGGGATTATGGCGTTGGGGCGCTGGATTGCAAAGCCCGGCGTTCCCGCGGGACGCGGTTTATTGCTGTTGCATCCCGCTGATGATGCTGATGAGCGGCAGGAAAAGCGCGATGACGATGGTTCCGACCACGACCGCGAGGAAGACGATCATCACCGGTTCGAGCAGGGACGTGAGGCCCGACACGGCGTTGTCGACCTCGTCGTCGTAAACCTCCGCGACTTTGAGCAGCATTTCCGGCAGTTGGCCGGTCTCCTCGCCGACGTCGATCATGCTGATGACCATGGGAGGAAAAACTCCACTGGCCTCGAGAGGCTGCACGATGGATTCGCCCTCGCGCACGCTGTCGTGCACGCGCGAGATCGCATCCGCAATCACCGCATTGCCGGCGGTTTCGCGGGTGATGTTCAGGGCTTGAAGAATCGGCACACCGCTGGTGACGAGCGTTCCAAGTGTCCGCGAGAAGCGCGAGATGGCACTCTTGCGCGTGAGATCGCCAAAAACAGGAGCCCGAAGTTTGAAGGCATCGATGGCCGCCCCCCCCTTGGATGTTTTGGAGGCGTATTTATACGCGATCCCCAAGCCGATCAGGGCACCAATGATGAGGAAGATGTTGTTTTTAACAAAATTGCTCGTGCCGATCACGAACTGCGTCAGTGCGGGCAACGGCTTGCCGCCTAGCATATCGGCGAAAATCGCCTCGAATTTCGGAACAATGAAGACCAGCAAAAACGCCATGATCACAATCGCGATCACCAAGACAATCACCGGGTAAAACATCGCGGAAACAACCTTGTTTTTGATTTTTTGGGCCTTCTCTTGGAACTCCGCCAAGCGTAGCAAAACGACTTCCAGCACACCACCGAGCTCACCCGCTTTAACCATGTTGATGTAAAGCTTGTTGAAAATGCGCGGGTGGCCGGCCAGGCTCTCGGAGAATGTGCCGCCGCCTTGAACCGAGTCGGCGATTTGCGTGATGGTTTTTTTCAGCACCGGGTCGGGCTCCTGTTTGGAAAGAACCGTGAGGCCGCGCAGAAGCGGCAACCCCGCATCAATCAAGGTCGCAAGTTGCCGTGTGAAGATCATCAATGTCCGCGCCTTGATGGTCTTCTTCTCAAGAAACGGGATGTTGAGGTTGATCTTGATTTCCTTATTGGCCAGAGAGCCACCGGTTGGCGCACCGGCCGCCTTTTTCTTTGGCCCCTTGCCCTCTTCAGTGATGGTTTTGGGAAAAAATCCGGCTTGCCGGAGCTGGGCGACAGCCTCGTTTTGCGAGGAGGCATCCAGCGTGCCGGTGGATTCCTGTCCGCGAGCGTCAAGCGCAACGTAATTATAGCGGGGCATGGCAAATTAGGGGATCGGGTTCTTCAATGCACAGACCGGCCGGAATTGTCCAGCAGGGAATCAGTCCCCGGAAACATAGGGGTTGTGCCGTTTCTCGTGGGCGATCGTTGTCTCGGGCCCATGGCCGGGAAGAACACGGGTCTGTTCCGGCAGGGTGAACAATTTTCCTCGAATGCCATCCAGGAGAAGCCGTCCATCGCCGCCCGGCAGATCCCAGCGCCCGACACCTTCTTGAAACAACACGTCGCCGCCCACCACACATTCCAGCGACGCGAAATAAAAACACAAGCTCCCCGGACAGTGGCCCGGCACCTCCAAGACCCGCATGGGCACCCCCTCGACAGGTTCGATCCCTCCTTCAGTCAACTGGCAATCGGCCGTCACGGGCTCAAATTCGTAGGGAAATCCCAATTTTGAAAAAAACCGGCCGTCGGCGACCATCGGGATGGTGTCGGGGTGGCAGGCGACCCGGCAGCCATGGCGGCGATGGATGGCAGCCGCATCCATTACATGATCAAAATGCCCGTGCGTGAGCACAAGCCAATCGATGCGGTTCCCGGCAAAGTGGCGATCCGCTCCCTCCGGAGCGTCGAAAAGAAGGTTGCCGGAGCCGGTTTCAAGGAACCAGGCGTTGGTGGCCAATGGGCCTCCGGTAAAAAATTTGAACTCCATGGAAGGGCGCGTGTCGAAAGAAGGGGCAGAGGTTTGATTTTTCCACCGGCCTCTGCAAGGTTTCTCATTCGATGACTACTCCGTTTCGCATTTTGCTTGCCCTTTTGGCAGCGGCCCTTCTTGCGGCACCGCCCCATTCCGTGTGCGCCGGCGAGAAAACCCAGCTCGACGAAGCGGCGGTCGCCTTGGCCGTTTCCAACTGGCTTCAGCAGGCCCACTACAGCCGCCAGGAGCTCGACGCCACCATGTCGCGCAAACTCCTCAACACCTACCTCGAGTTGCTCGACTACAACAAACTCTACCTGACCCAGCAGGACGTGGAGGAATTCAACGCCCGCTACGGCGACTCGCTCCACCGGCTCATCCAAGCCGGCAACCTGGAGGCGGCCCATGATATTTTCGCCCGCTACAAGCAACGAGTGGAAGACCGCGTCGAAGGCAACAAAATCCTGGCCGGAAAAACCTACGACTTCAAAGGCCAGCGGGAGGTGGAGCTGAACCGCCAAAAATCCCCTTGGCCCAAAGACCTGGCCGAAGCCGACGATCTTTGGCGTGCCCGCGTCGAAGCCGAGCTCCTGCAAGAGCACTTGAGCGAACTCAAGCTCCGCACGCCCCGCGAGACCGTGACGAAGCGTTACGATCAGGCCCTCCGCAATGTGCGCGAGATGGACCGCAACGATGTGACCAGCACGTTCCTCAAGGCCCTTGCCCAAAGCTACGATCCCCACTCGGAATACATGAGCCCGAGCGAAATGGAGAACTTCCAGATTTCGATGAAGCTCTCCCTCGTGGGGATCGGTGCGGTGCTCCGCTCGGAGGACGGCTATGCCAAGATCATGGAACTCGTTCCCGGCGGCCCGGCGGATCTCGATGGCCGTCTCAAGGTGGGAGACCGCATTCTGGCCGTGGCCCAGGGCGAAAAGGATTTCGAAGACATGGTCGACATGAAGCTCGACAAGGTCGTTGAAAAAATCCGTGGCGAAAAAGGCTCGCTGGTGCGCTTGCAAGTGATCCCCGGCGATGCCGACGATCCCTCCAAGCGCCAAATCGTGGAAATCACACGCGACGAAGTGAAACTCAAGGACCAGGAGGCGAAGGCCGAGCTCCTCGATGTGACCGCCCCCGATGGCAAGGTGTCCCGCATCGGCTGGATCACACTCCCCTCCTTCTATGCCAACATGAGCGGCAACGGCGAACCCAAGAGCACCACCGAGGACGTGGGGATTCTGCTGGAACGTCTCAAGAAGGAAAACATCGAGGGCCTGGTCATCGACCTCCGCCGCGATGGAGGCGGATCCCTCGAGGAGGCGATCAACCTCACCGGATTGTTCATCCCGCGCGGCCCGGTTGTTCAAGCCAAGGACCCCAGCGGAAAAATCACCGTTAACAGCGATAAAAACCCGTCTCTGGCCTACGATGGACCGATGGTGGTGGTCATGAACCGCCTGAGCGCCTCCGCCAGCGAGATCTTTGCCGCCGCCCTTCAAGACTACGGCCGCGCCGTCATCGTCGGCGACGAGCGCAGCTTCGGCAAAGGCACCGTGCAAACCGTCGTCGACCTGGACAAAACGATGGCCCTGCCGTTTTTCAATATCAAACCCAAGCAATCCTCGGGAGCCCTCAAACTCACCATTCAAAAGTTCTACCGCATCCGCGGCGGCTCCACGCAAATCAAGGGTGTGGAATCCGACATCGTTCTCCCCTCGCGCACCGACAACCCGGAGATCGGGGAAGGTTCGCTGAAAAATCCTCTGGATTACGACGAGGTCGCACCCGTGGTGCCTCCCGATTCCGCCCGCTCGGCGAGTCTCTTCATCGAGGAACTCCGCAGCCGCTCGCAAGACCGCATCAGCGCCGATCCCGAATTCGCCTACGTCAACGAGGACATGCAGCGGCTTCGCGAGCGCCTTCGCAAAAACAGCATCAGCACCAACGAGAAAACACGCCGCCAAGAACTGGCCGATGACAAAAAGCGCAAAGAGGCCCGCAAGGAGGAGCGCCTCGCCCGCGGCTCCCTCGTTCAAGCCAAGGTGTGGCAAATCACCCTCGACGATGCCAAATCCAACCGTGCCGATCTGGAAGTCGTCGCTTACGAACGTGAACGTGACAAAAAATATGAAGACCCGGAAGACGCTGGCGACGACGAAGCGCCCGAGGGCAAAAAAGACGACAAAAAAGCCCCCGAACCAGACCCGATCCGAAACGAAACCGTTCGTATCATCGGCGACCTGATCGAACTCGATAAAAAAGCCCGCACCGCCAGCGTCCAAGCCGCCGTCGGCCAGCCCTGACTTTCGAAACCCCCAGCAACCGCGTGCACCAATAGCCGGTCCTGTGGCGTCACAGGCGGGGCGGACGGGTGCTTGAGAAATCCGGATTCCGCGAAGACGTCAGCGGGAGCGTGCGGGAGCCTTGCCGGATTTCGCGGCTTGGGAATTGTCCTCCCCGGCTCCGGAGGCGTTGGCGAGGCCGGCCTCCTCGGGCGGGAGGAATGCCTGGAAGCGCGATTTATCGATGGCTTTCATGTAGGCTTCATGAGGCGACACCACGCCACCGAGGAGCTGTTCCCAAATGGCGTCGTCCATGAATTGCATGCCTTGGCTTTTTCCCCCGACGATGACGTCTTGGAGCTTCTGGGTGGCACCTTCGCGGATGATGGCGGAGACGGCGTTGTTGACTACAAGGATTTCATTCACCGCCACGCGGCCGGAGCCATCCTGTTTTTTCATGAGAAGCTGGGCGACCACGCCGCGCAGCGAGGCTGCGAGCATGGTGCGGACCTGGGCTTGCTGGTCGCTCGGGAAAACATCGATCATGCGGTCCACGGTTTTGCGGGCATTGTTCGTGTGCAGCGTGCCAAAGACGAGCAGGCCGGTTTCCGCCGCGGTCAGGGCCAGGGCGATGGTCTCAAGGTCGCGCATTTCGCCCACGAGGACGATGTCGGCATCCTCGCGCAAGGCCGCTTTGAGACCGGCAGGGAACGAGGCCGCGTGCTCGGGGACCTCGCGCTGGGTGACGATGCTTTTTTTATTGCGGTGCACGAATTCGATCGGTTCCTCGATCGTCACGATGTGCCGGGAGAAGGTCGAGTTGATGTAATCGATGAGTGCGGCCAGCGTGGTGCTTTTGCCGCTGCCGGTCGGACCCGTCACCAGAACGATCCCGCCGCGCATATGACCGAAGGTTTTGATGACCTCCGGAACCCGCAGTTCCTCGAGAGTTTTGATTTTTGTGGGGATGATTCGGAAGACCGCGCCGTAGCCGTTGGCTTGTTTGAGGTAGTTGCAGCGGAAACGGCTTTCCTCGTTCATTTCGTAGGCAAAATCGAGGTCTCCGTGCTCCTCGAAGCGGGCCCAGCGATCCGGCGAACAGATTTCGCTGAGCATGTAACCCATCTCCTCGCGCGTGAGGGCCTCTTCGCGGATCGGCACGATCTCGCCATGGCGGCGCACCTTGGGGGACTGGCCCTCGGAGAGATGGAGATCGGAGGCGCCACTCTCCACGAGAATTTGAAAAAACTGGTCGATGTAAGGCATGGAAGGAAGGTTGTCAGTGATCGGTTGGGGAGGGTTTCGGGCGCTTGGAAGTGTGGAGGGCATTCAAACGGGGGGCTAGCATTCCGTCTCCGGTGGTCTCTGGGTTTTCGCGGGTCAATCCTTGAAAAATTCTATTGGTAGCCGGTGAGTTTCATCATGTCGGCTTTTTGTTCGGCCCGGTAGACGGCCTCCTCGGCGCTGATGGTGCCGGCTTGGAAAAGTTCCGCGAGCGAGTCGTCCATGAGTTTCATGCCGAGTTTTTTTCCGGTTTGAATGATCCCGGGGAGCATGAAGGTCTTCCCCTCGCGAATGACGTTGCCGACGGCCGGCGTGTTCATGAGGATTTCGATAGCCAGGGCGCGGCCGTTGCCGTCAGCGCGGGGCATGAGTTGTTGGGAGACGATGCCGCGGAGGGATTCACTGACCATGATGCGGATTTGGTCGCGCTGGTCCGTCGGAAAGACGTCGAGTAGCCGGTCGAGGGTGCGGGCGGCATTGCTGGTGTGCAGGGTGCCGAGCACCAGATGGCCCGTCTCGGAGGCGGTGATGGCCAACGAGATGGTTTCGAGATCGCGCATTTCACCCACCATGATCACATCAGGATCCTCGCGCAGGGCTCCACGGAGGGCGTTGGCAAAGGATTTGGTGTGGGTGTGGACCTCCCGCTGGGTGACATGGCAACCCCGCGACGGGATGATGTATTCAATGGGATCCTCGAGGGTGATGATGTGGTCGTGGCGCGAGCGGTTGATTTGATCCACCAGCGCGGCCAGCGTGGTGCTTTTGCCGCTTCCAACCGAACCGGTGACCAGCACCAGGCCGTTGTGGAATTCGGTCAGGAGTTTCAGTTGTTCCGGCAGGCCGAGTTCATCCATCGAGCGCACGGAATCGCTGATGATCCGGAAGACAAGGTCGATGCCCGTGCGCTGCCGGACAACGCTGGCACGGAAGCGGCCAATATCGGTGGCGTAGGCGAAATCCACATCGCCGCGTTGGGCGAGCTGGTTTTTCTGGGCCTCGTCCAGAAATCCCGTCGCGAGTTGCTCGGTATCGGCGGGTGTCAGCACCGGGGCCCTCAGCCACATGGGCTCGAGGAGGCCGAAACGCCTCCAGATGGGAGGAGAGTTGACGCTGAGGTGGATGTCCGAGGCCGAGGACTCCTTGGCAATCGCCAAATAGTGGTCCACATGGGTCAGGGATGGTTGGGCAGGATCGCTCAAGGACATTGGCGCGGGTTTTTAGCGGAGGCGAAAATCCGAGGCGAGCCCATATTCGCGCCTACAAGGCGGCGAATTCCGCGGCATGATGATGGCGCACCGGCACGGGAACGGGGTCGGGATACTCGTAAATCCGGCCTTCGTAATTCCGGAGAATGATGCGCCCGTCGCCCTTCGAAACGACATATTCGGGGTTTACTGGCACCTTGCCGCCGCCACCGGGCGCGTCGATGACAAATTGGGGCACGGCATAACCCGAAGTGAATCCGCGCAGCGTCTGAATGATCTCCAAGCCCTTGGAGACCGGAGTGCGCAGGTGCGACGAACCCCTGATGAGATCGCACTGGTAGAGATAATACGGCCTCACGCGGCAGAGGAGCAACTTGTGAACCAGTTCGCGCATGACCTCCACCGAATCGTTCACACCATTGAGAAGCACACTTTGGTTGCCAAGTGGAATTCCACTGTCGGCCAGAAGTCCCAAGGCTTCGCGCACCTCGCTGGTCAATTCCCGGGGATGGTTCACATGCACGCTCATCCACAGGGGATGGTGGCGGCGCAGCATCGCGCAAAGCGCGGGTGTGACACGCTGGGGCATGAAAATCGGGACGCGGGTGCCGATGCGGAGGAATTGAATGTGCGGGATCGCCCGGAGACGGCGCAGAATGGCTTCGAGACGCGCATCGGAAAGCAGGAGGGCGTCACCCCCGGACAAAAGAACATCGCGGATCGCGGGTGATTTTTCCAAGTAGCGGAAGGCCTCCTCGAAATCAGTGACCAACTCCTGCTCGCCCGCTCCGCTGACCACGCGGCTGCGGGTGCAGTATCGACAGTAGGACGCGCAACGGTCGGTGACGAGGAAGAGCACACGGTCGGGATAGCGGTGCACCAGCCCCGGCACTGGCATGTGCGAGTCCTCGCCGCAGGGATCGGCCATGTCGGCAGGCGAGTCCCATCCCTCCTCGATGCGGGGGATGACTTGGCGGCGGATGGGACAGGCGGGATTGTCGGGCTCCAGAAGGTTGAAAAAGTGGGGCGTCACCGCGAGGGCCAGCTTTGTGCCGGCGAGAAGGACGCCAGCCCGCTCCTCGCGGGTGAGAGCCAGCCGTTTTTCAAGTTCGGAAAGCGTGGTGACGCGGTGGCGTTGCTGCCAGTGCCAGTCGTTCCAATCCGCCGGTGGAACCTCCGGCCAGTGGCCGGGGGCATGGGAGACAAAGTCGGGTGCCAACATCGGGAAAGCCACACGCTACGAAGTCGGGTGCGCGTGTCAACGCCGTGAAAACAAGGCGGGCGCGCGGCCATGTGCACGGATGAACCACCCATCGGTCCGCAATTTTACTTGGACAGACCTTGGGCCTGCCTATCCTCTCAGCCGCTTATGAACCCACCCCTTCGTGTTGCCGTGACCGGCGCCGCCGGTCAGATCTCCTATTCGCTTTTGCCCCGCATCGCCTCCGGAGCGATGTTCGGCCCCGGGCAGCGTGTGATCCTGCAGTTGCTCGAAGTCCCTGTGGAAAAAGCCATGAAGGCGCTCGAGGGGGTCGCCATGGAATTGGATGATTGCGCATTTCCGCTGTTGGCCGGGATGGAACTCACCGACAACGCCCGGGTCGCCTTCCGCGATGCGGACTGGTGTTTGCTTGTCGGCGCCAAGCCCCGCGGCCCCGGCATGGAGCGCGCGGACCTTCTCAAGGACAATGGCGCCATCTTTACGGCCCAAGGTCGCATTATTGACGAAGTGGCCTCTGCCGAAGCCCGCGTTGCCGTGGTCGGCAACCCGGCCAACACAAATGCCATGATCGCAGCCAGCACGGCCCGCCGCCTGCCCGCCGAGCGCTTCACCGCCATGGTCCGCCTTGATCAAAACCGCGCACAAACAATGCTCGCCCGCAAAGCTGGCGTCGATACCACTGCGGTCACCGATATTTTCATTTTTGGCAACCACAGCCCGACCATGTTCCCCGCTTTCGAGCATGCCAAAATCCAAGGCCAACCCGCCGCCACCCGCATTCCCGACCGGGCATGGCTGGAAGGTGAGTTTTGCGAGAAGGTCGGCAAGCGCGGTGCCGCTATCATTGCCGCACGGGGAGCCTCCTCGGCGGCATCGGCAGCCAATGCCCTTGTCGATCACGTGCGCGACCTTTGCACTCCCGGAGCCATCCACTCGGTGGCTGTTCCATCCAAGGGACACTATGGCTTTGCGCCTGAAGTTTGGGCCGGTCTGCCCGTCCGAACCACGACACCGGGCAGCTACGAAATCCTGACCGGCCTCACACTCGACGCCTTCGCCCAATCCAAAATCGCCGCCACCAACAAGGAACTCGTCGAGGAACGGGGGATGGTAGCCGATCTTTTGGGCTGATCGCCCGAGTGTCTCCAAAGCGCTTCCCTGCCGGGTTGCGCCATCCCATTCCGCCGTCGATGCTCTGGTGGCGATTCACAATGCGTCTCTCTGTTGAAGTCCCGAGGGGCATGCATTCCACGTGTCCATGATCCCGGGAGAAAAATTCCAAAAAATCCCTCAAGTCCCGGGTGGCGGGGTCGATAATTGAATCAACGGAGCGAAAGCCCCCCAGTGAGGTCGAACACTGATCCAAAGCGGCCCGACAGCGGAACGGAATCCGCAATTTAAATAAGGACAAAGGATATGTCAGTCGTCATCAACACCAACTCGGCCGCCACCAC
>CAMCXK010000039.1 GCA_945883435.1 Chthoniobacter flavus
AGAAGTTGACCGGAGTCATCGAGGGTCCGGAGGACTACTGGCTGGCGAATGCCTCGCTTTACTGGCGCATTCGCGAGTGGTTGGCCTGGCAGAACACGTTCACGCTCTCCACGGGCCAAGCCACCAACACCGACATGCAAACCCGGTTCGATTCGAGTCTGAATTTGACGTTCTAAGCCTCTGGCTTAGATTTCCACCCCATGCCATTGATTTTCCTGTTGGTCCCCTTTTGCACCTTGTTTGCTTTGTTGATGGTGTCTTCTTCGGCCCTTCTGAAGGCCGCGCCACCGGACTTGCCGGCTCCGCTCACCCAGTCGGACCCCACCTCTGCGAGTCCCGGTGCTTTCCGTCAGGAAGCGGATGTTCCACGGTCAGCCCCGCTCGATCGATCGGGTGGTTACGAAGCCCCCATTCCCACCCTCATGGCGGGCGAAGGTGACTATGTGCTCGCTCCCGGCGACACCTTGGATTTGATGGTTTATCGCGAACCTGACTTGAGCATGCGCTCGAAAATCGCCCGTGACGGGCGCGTTCAGCTTCCCCTCCTTGGGGAAGTCAAAGTGGCTGGTCTCAGTGTGCGCGACGCGCAGGAGCAGATTCGCAAGCTCTACGACGCGGACTATCTGGTCGATCCACAAATTTATCTGAACATTGCCTCCTACACTCAGCGGAAGATCACTGTCATCGGACAGGTGACCCGCCCGGGTAGCTATGAACTCGCGGGCAGCGAATCGCTCGGCATTCTGGAAGCCGTCGGCATGGCCGGGGGATTCACACGGATCGCCGATACGAAAAACGTCACCATCAAGCGGAAAACCGCTGGCAAGGTGGAAACAATCAAAGTCAACACCAAGCGCCTCGAAGATCCCCAAGGCGGGAGTTTTCAAGTCCTGCCCGGCGACATCATCACGGTCGGTGAGAGTTGGTATTGATGTAGATATTACCCCTAACAGCTATGACGAAGGACTCTTCTGCCGCCAAGGGCGCCAATCCCGCTCCTCCTCCCGATGCCATCGACTGGAGGGAATATTTCCACGCCGTGGTGGACCGCCTCTGGATCGTCATTTTGTGCGTGATTCTCTCGGGAATCTATGCGGGTTTCAACCTGTCCAAGGTTGAAACCAAATACCGTGCGCGCTCGGTTCTATTCATCGAGCAGGAAAAAGCACGCGTTCTGGATCCCAAAATGGAGCAGGTCCGCGACGAGCAAATTCGAAGCATCGACATGATCAATACGGTCGTGGATTTGCTGCGCAGCTATCCCTTCGCCCAGCGGGTGGCCGCCCGTCTCAAGCTGGAGCAGGACCCGCGATTCCTCTCCGCTGCCGGCATCCCCGCCCGCGACGCCACACCCGACCGGGTGGCTGCCGCCCTCAGTGGAATGGCAGCCTCGGTGTATCGCACCAACACGCGCCTGATCGACGTTTTGATCACCACGACCGATCCGAATTTATCCGTGAAGTTGGCCAACGCCTACGCGGACGAATACATCCGCTATGTCTTCGAGCGGCGGTCGGAGGCGTCCAAGTCGGCCACCCAGTTTCTTTTGGAGGAGGCGGACCGTTTGAGGAAAAAAATGCGGGTTTCCGAGGAGGCGATGCAAAGCTTCCGCGAACGTGAGCGTGCGGCCTCGATTGAAAACATGCTCTCCGCCGCACAAACCCAAGTTTCGGAATTGACGGGTGTTCAAAATGAAATTCAAAAGCGCATTCAACAAATTGACAGCGATCTTGCGGTTGTGCGAACGAACCAAGGCGAGGTCGAGGAGTTGTTAACGCTTCCAAGTGTCGCGGCCGAACCCAAAGTCGCGCAGTATTCGGAGTCGCTCAATGCCCGCCAGCGCGATCTCACGCTTCTCTCCCAACGCTACCGGGCCAAGCACCCTGCCTATATTGCGGTGAAAACCCAGATCGATTTGACCAAAGCCGATTTGAGGCGTGTCCTGAAGGATTCTGTAAATCTGTTGGAAACCGCCCGCAAACGCCTCGAAATTCAAGGCGAGGAGACCCGCCTGGCCCGTGACCGGGCAGAGGCCAGGCTTCTTGAGGTGACTGAAAAATCGATCGAATACAACGATATCAAACGCGAGCAGGAAACCGATCAGGCCCTTTACAACTCGGTTCTTTCGCGACTGAAGGAGGTGGACTTGACCAAGCAGCTTACCGAATCCCCGGTTCGCATCCATGAACCCGCTGTTGGTGCCATGCCGATCCGGCCCAGCGCCACGAAGACCTGGATGCAGTCGCTCCTCGGCGGTTTGGCTTTGGGGGTGGCCCTTGCGATCGGATTGTTCTTTCTCGATACAAGCATCAAAACAGTGGACCAAGTCGAGCAGTTCACCGGCGTCAATGCCATCGCGGCGATTCCAAAGCTCAGTTTGTCCACCCGTGCCAGTGTGCTTGTGACAAACGAGGAGCGCTCGGGTATCGTGGCGGAATCCTTCCGCTCGCTGAGGGCCTCGCTTACGCTGCACCGGCAAAACGAGAACGCCCGCACTTTTCTTTTCACCAGCTCGATGCCCAGCGAGGGAAAGACGTTTTGCAGCTCGAACTATGCGGTCACCCTCGCGCAGCAGGGCTTCAACACCCTCTTTATCGACGCGGACCTTCGGAAACCCGGTGGATCGATTGTGTTTTTTGGAGAAAACCGCAAGCCCGGTCTTTCCGAAGTGCTCATGCGGTCGTGCACGATGAAAAACGCCATCATGCCAACCCATATTGACGGGCTGTCGATTCTAACAGCCGGTGGTCGCGCGCCGAACCCTTCCGAGCTGCTGACTTTTGAAAACATCGAGCGCGTCATGGTCGAAGCCCTGTCGAAATATGACCGGATCGTTGTCGACTCCGCTCCTTTGTTGGCTGTGAGCGACACCTTGCTCGTGGCTCCTCACGTCGACCTTTGCACGCTCGTCGTGCGCGCGTTTGGCACTCCGCGCAAAATGGTGGCCCGGGCCCTCAAGTCCCTTGAAGAGACCAAAACCATTCCTGCCGGATTGATTTTGAACTTCCTGCCCAGCGGCCGAGGTGGGTATTACGCCTATTATTATTCAGGCAAATACTACGGCTCCTACGGGGCAAAGGGTGTCTATGGCGAGTAATTCCTGAATCCCGCGATTGAGTTTTTTTTGAAATCCCGAAAACTCGCGGCAGGGACATGACCGCGACAAATTACATCCAGCAAGGGTTCGAAAAAATTTCCACGGATCTCGACTTCCTCATGGGTTGCCTCGAGGAGGTGCTCCGGGAACTGGGGGCCGAGCACGTCGCCGACCGACTTCCTTGGAACGGCACTTTTCAAGAGGCCTGCCAAGGGTTCGAACAGGCGGCATCCATCGCTTTCCAGCTCCTGAACATGGTTGAGGAAAACACGTCCACCACCACGCGACTTTTGCGCGAAGCAGAGGGCGGGGGAAGCGCGGAACCGGGACTTTGGCCCAGCCAGCTTCAAGCCCTTGTCAAAGCGGGGTGCTCGCCGGAGGAGATTGCCCGACTCCTTCCGACATTGCGTATCGAACCCGTGCTCACAGCCCATCCGACCGAGGCCAAGCGCTCGGCTGTTCTCGAGCAACACCGGGCCCTGTTTTTTTTGCTCACGGCGAAGGAAAACACTCCGCCGGTGGCCTCCCGCATGGCGGCCCTTCGCGAGGAGTTCAAGGTCGTGCTCGAGCGCCTCTGGCGCACCGGGGAAATTCTTCTGGAAAAACCGGATCTCGCCACCGAGCGACGCAGCGTTCTTCACTATCTGCGCGAGGTGTTCCCCTCCGCGCTCACCCGTCTCGACCAGCGCCTGCTCGACGCTTGGCGGGCGGCCGGCTTTGATCCCGCCATGATTGCCGATCCCTCCAAAAGGCCCAAGTTGCGCCTGGGCACATGGGTGGGTGGCGACCGTGACGGCCACCCGCTTGTCACCGCCGCCGTGACGGAGACCACCTTGCGGGAACTCCGGCTGAACGCTCTGATTGTTCTTCACCGGCAGCTGGAGGACTTGGCCGGGAAATTGCCGCTCTCCAGCAACTTTCAACCCTTCCCGCGGAGCCTTCAGGCCTCTCTCGATCAGTTCCGCCTTGAAAATCCCGAGCTTGCCCGATCCTTGGCCACAGCCTTTTCTGACGAACCCTGGAGACAATTCGTCCTTCATCTTCAAGGCCGGTTGCCCGTCTCCACCGGGGAGATCGAAGATGCCCGCATTATTGAAAACCGTCATACATTTCGCCACCCGGCGGAGTTGGACGGGCATCTGGAAACCCTCTCGCAAGCCCTCCATGACGGGGGAGCCGGCCGGTTGGCCGATGCGGCGGTGGTTCCCGTCCGCCGCTCGTTGGACACTTTTGGATTCCACCTGGCGGCGCTCGACATCCGCCAAAACAGCCGGTTTCACGATCTGGCGTTGGATGGATTGCTTCGCGCCGGGGGGCATCCGGATCCCGCCTTTTCCTCCTGGGATGAGGCCCGGCGCCTGGCCTTTCTCAACGACGAACTTGCCTCGCCCCGGCCGTTTCTGGGATCCAACGCCGATCTTCCAGGCGAGGCCCGCGATGTCCTCGACTGCTACCGGGTTCTAAGAAACCACATCGATCACCATGGCCCGTCCGGGATCGGATCGCTGATCGTGAGCATGACGCGCCGCCTGTCGGATTTGCTGGTGGTTTACGTCCTCGCCCGCGAGGCGGGGCTCGCCCGCTGGACCTCCGACGGGCTTGTCTGCGACGTGCCAGTCGTTCCGCTTTTTGAGACCCTCGACGACCTCGAATGCGGACCCGGGATTGTCAGCCGGTTTCTCGAACATCCCGTGACCCGCCGCAGTCTGGATTTTTTACTTCACGGGCATGGCCGCACGCTCGCCCCCCATCGAAACCAGCCGGTTCAGCAAGTCATGATCGGCTACAGCGACAGCAACAAGGATTGCGGCATTCTTGCCAGCCAGTGGGCGTTGCATCAGGCCCAGAGCGCCTTGGCTGATGTCGGTCGCCAGGCCTCGGTGAAAATCCGTTTTTTCCACGGCCGCGGCGGCACCATCAGCCGTGGCGCGGGGCCGACCCACCGTTTTCTCGATGCCCTTCCCCATGGCTCCGTGCGAGGGGATTTGCGAATGACGGAGCAAGGGGAAACCATCTCCCAAAAATACGGCACGATCACGTCGGCGGTTTACAATCTCGAACTTCTCCAGGCCGGGGTGGCCGCAGTTTCCCTTGATGACACGCCCGGTGGACACAATCGAGACTTTGATGCCGTGTGCGAGCGCCTGTCGGCTTCCAGCCGCGCCGCCTACACGGCTCTGATCAATCATCCGTTTTTCATGGAGTATTACTCGCAAGCGACGCCGATCGACGCACTCGAAACAAGCCGTATCGGCTCCCGCCCCTCCCGCCGCACGGGGCAGCGCACCCTCGCCGATCTCCGGGCCATACCGTGGGTTTTCAGTTGGAATCAAAGCCGCCATTATCTGCCGGGCTGGTTCGGCGTGGGGGCCGCCCTGCGCGATCTCGAGCGGAACCACCCTGCGCTTCTCGCGCTTCTCGCCACCCGTCTCAAAGACTCCTCCTTCCTCTACTACGTGTTGACGAACGTGGAAACCAACCTCGCCAGCGCCGATCGCGACCTCATGGCCCGCTATGCCGGCCTTGTCGAAAATGTGGATGTCCGCGAATCGATTTTGAATGTGATCCTGACAGAGTTCGATGATGCGAAGGAAATGCTGGGCCGCGTCTTTGGCGGTTCATTGGAAAAGCGCCGGCCCCGGATGCTGAAGACGTTGGCTTTGCGCGATGCCGGCTTGAGGTCTCTTCATCTTCACCAAATCCGCCTGCTCGGAGATTGGCGCTCGGCCTCGCCGACCGGGAAGGACCTTTTGCTGCCCGACGTTCTTCTGAGTATCAACGCCATCGCGAGCGGGCTTCGAACCACCGGCTGATAAAAAAACGATTTCCTTGCGGCGCACTTTTAGTATCCTCCGCACCCCGTCGGGTTGGTAGCTCAATGGTAGAGCAGTGCCCTTTTAAGGCATTGGTTGTGGGTTCGAGTCCCACCCAACCCAAGCCCCTCAAACACTGGCAACACTGGAAAACCCGCATGAAACCAAGCTCTGCGGGTTTCCTTGCACTCAGCAGGGACGTGCCAGACGGCGGATCTCCTCGGGCATGTCGGCGCGATCCTCGGGGATCGCACGGTCGATAAAGAGAATGCCGCGGGTGTGGTCGAGTTCGTGGAGCACGGCACGGGCCAAGAGTCCATCGGCTTCGAATGAGATTTTCGACCCGTCCAGTCCCTGGGCACTCACGCGCGCCGAGAGCGGGCGTGTGACGCGCAGGGAGACATCGGGAAAACTAAGGCAGCCTTCGCCTTCCGTGTGGGATTTTCCATAGGTCTCGACCTCGGCGTTCAGAAGAACCATCGGCATGTGGGCCTCCAGCGGGACGGTCTTTCCTTCGATACGGAGGACGCTGGGACGTTTTTTGAGCTGGGGAATGTCGAGAACGAACATTTGCAGTGGCACCCCGACTTGTTGGGCCGCGAGGCCGAGTCCATCGGCATGGCGCATGGTGTCGATCAAATCGCAGGCCAGGCGGCGCACGGAGTCGTCGATGGATGCGATGCGCGCACCGGGAGTCCGGAGTGCGGGGTGGTCGAAGGTGGTGATCTCAAGAATCATGATTCGGGTTCGGTGAAGGCGGGGATATCGCGAAGTCCGCAGGCACGCAACGCGTCGAGCACGCGCACCACGACGCCGAAGGGCGCTTCGCGGTCGGCTTGCAAAGCCAGTGTGCGGCCGGGGTTTGAAGCCTGCCAGGACTTCAAGGCGCCTTCCAATCCCTCGAGGGTGACGGGTTTGTCATCCAGGGAGACCGCAGTGGCGGACTGGACGCGGAGAACCGCCGGCGGTTTGGTGGAGGCCGGCGCGGTCTCGGCGGATTTCGACTCGGGAAGGTTGATTTGGAGTTGTTGCTGGGGTTTGCGGAACGTCGTCGTGACAATGAAAAAAATCAGCAGAATCGCGAGGATGTCGATGAGGGAGACGACATTGATCGCAAGATTGCGGCGTTTGCGGATGTGGAATTGCACAGGGGTTGTCAGCGGGCGTGGGAGGATTGGTAAACCTTCGCAAGAAGGTCGGCGGCGATCGACTCCATGCGAATCGCAAGCATCTCGATGCGGCGCTGGAAATAACTGTGTGCAATCGCGCTGGGGACGGCCACCGCGAGGCCGACGATGGTTGTGTTCAGGGCTTCTGAGATTCCCCGTGCAACCACGGCAGGGTCTCCCGAGCCGCTGAGCTCCGAAAAAATCCCGACCAGTCCGGAAAGAGTCCCGAGCAGGCCGAGCAGGGGACCGGTCGCGGTGGCGATTTCAAGAATGACCAGGCCTTTTTCCATGCGGGCGAGTTCATGCCGAGCTTTGGTTTGGACGGCTTCGAGATTCTCGGATTTCGACCAGTTCAAATGCTGAAGCAGCGTTTCCAGAATGCGGGCGAGGGCGGAGGGATGGGCGGAAAAAACCTGCTGCAGCCCACCCGGTATTTGCCCAGGGCGCAGCGCCTCGACGGCCTCCTCGAGTGCGGGCGGGATGATGGCGCTTTCCCGGAGTTTCCAAAGACGCAGCAAAATCGCGGTGGTGGAAAGCAGCGACAAGGCGACCAGCAGAATCATGAAAGGCCCCCCGTTTTGAAAGAAGGCGGCGGCGGACGTGAGCGTCGAGGAAGTCATCAGTTGCCAAGAATCGTGAATGAAAAGTCGATTTCCAAGCGTCCGTTTTCAAGAATCCGCGCCACGTCGGGTGGAATCGGCGGAATTTCGGCCTGGACAATGGCGGCCAGGCTCACCGAGGCAAACGACTCGTTGGAGGAGTTCGAGAGAACAACGGGGGACTTGACCTTGCCGTCGGGAGCCACGGTGAAACGGATGTCCACCGTGCCGATGCTCAGGAGGCCCATCTGCGACTGGACGTAATAATACCAGCGGGAGCCGATCGCATCGGAGACCTGTTTTTTGTAGCGCCCGAGCGGGGTGGACACGGCTTCGACCGATGAGCGGCCGCGGTTGGAGACATTTCCCCGAAGTCGGGTGACACGGGTTTCGCGTTGGGTTGCCGAGGCCCCCGGCGGGCGCGGTGTGGCGGATGGCCGTGGAGTGGGGGAGGGGCGGGCGATGGCCAGATCGCCGGTCTTGGGGGGAGATTGTGACTTCTCGGGGACGGCTTCCTCCGGGGGAGTCGGGTTCTCCGGCTTGGAAACGCTGGCGGGGCGATTTTCCAACTCCAAGGCCGGAGAGTCCTCGCCTTGCGTTGTCGGAAGTGGAGCGGATCCCTGTGGGGCAAGTTCGGAGGCGGCCAGTGAATCGGCGTTGGATTCAAAGGCATTCTGCGGATCCGGTGGACGCGCCGCCTGGGCGGAGGCGGGGACTTCCACAAACCGGGGTTTCTCAACCGGAGGCGGAGGCAGGAGCGTCACCTCGAGTGGCATGGGGGCGGGAACCTGCTCAGGTTGAGACAACCGTAAAGCCGAAAAAATCCACCACAGAACCGCGAGGTGCAACACCAGCGCGAGCAGAAAAGCGGCCGTGCGTTCGCGCGGGGATTCGACGTCCGGAGCGGATTTTGGCGTGGTCATGGCCCCTTGCCTTCGGCCGCCGGGGCGAGAATGGCCTCGCTCATGCCATGAAGAAGTTTTTTGTCGTCCGGGCACAGGGTGGCCAGTGCTCCGCCGAGGCGCATGCGCCCCTCCACAGAGAAATAATACGGGCAAAGACGAACGCGTCCGCTCATCGTCGTGGTTGCGCGGTCGCCGGGATTCCAGAAGTCCTCTTCAAAGCGGCGACCGGCGTGGAAGACTTGCAGGATGTGGGGATGTCCGTCGAAGTCGGCCAATGCGTCCTCGAGGGCTTTGGCCCAGGCGGCTTGGGAGAGGTCGGATGCGACGGCAACTCCCCGCGAGCCCCAGGCCTTTTCGGAAAAGCCACTGATTTTGAGAATGAGGTTCCGCTTTTTTTGGCTGAATCCGGCGACTTCGCGCCAGTCCTGCACCTCCAGGCGGGGAAGGACCGCGTGGGGCGGCAGCGGTGAGGGATCGAGGATCCACGTGTAGGGAATCACGGATTGGAGCGCTTCAAAGGCCCGTTCGCCAAGTTCCTGTCGCCAGAAGGAGCGCAGCGGCGCCATCCAGAACAGCGCGAACCAAAGTTTCTCTTCCAAGGCGGGTTTGAATGGCGGAGTGATTTCGAGGCGTCGATCCCGCAGCGAGGCCAGCAGGGGCTCAGTGGCTGGAAGGTTGGCCAGATCGAACAGCTCAAAAAAGCGGTAGAGACGCGGTTGCCAGTCGTTGCGGGCACTGGCGTCCAGAACGCGCCATTGGCGTGTTCCATCCGAACGGGCGTTCAGTTTTTCAGCCAGCCACTCCATTTCGGGGCGGTATGTGGCGGCCTCTTCGGAGACCAGAATATCACCGCCCGGCAAAATGTGCTCAAAACCGTCCAACATGCCACCCGCGCCGCCTGTCACGGAAAATCCAAGGTTTGAATAAGTCTCGGCGAGCCACGCCGTCAGGCCGATCCCGCCTGGCACACTGTCCAGTTCCGCGATGGTGAACCCTTCCGTGGTGAGAATGAGGTCGGGTCGGAGGATGCGGGGAATATCCCCGGCCCGGGTGTGCTGGCGTTGAAAATCGACAAGCCATGCGGGTTTCCCTTTGTCCAGAAGCGGGGCGATCCAAGCCGGTTGGCGCCCGTCGGCGCTCAGCCGGTAAAGCGTGTCGCAGGCACGCTGGAAAAGGAACAGCCGGTATCCCAGTTTTTCCAACTCCAGGTTTGCTGGCAACGGAAACGGGCGGGTCGCGATCCGCCATGACTTCTCATGAAACAATCCGCCCGGCGGGAGCCTGCGGTGCACGGCTTGCGCGGTTTCCAGCGGTGTCATCGCAGGATTTTCAGGGCCTGCCGCACGAGTTCCTCCGAAGGCGGCGGTTCCTCGCCATCCTTGAGAATCGATCGGATCGCCTTGTGCGCCTCGACCTGCTTGTATCCAAGGGAGATGAGGGCGAGCACCGCATCGTGAAGGCGCACATCGGCTGCAGAGGGCGCATGGCGGGCGCTGGAGGCCTCCCACTCCGCCGCGATGCCGACCTTGTCCTTCAACTCCAGCACGATTCGCTCGGCGGTTTTTTTACCCACGCCGCTGATCTTCGAGATCGAACCGGTGTCGCCCGCCACAACGGCGGCTTTGAACATCTCAATCGACATCCCGCTGAGAACAGCCATTGCGAGCTTTGGTCCAACACCGGTGACATGATTGAGAAGCAGCCGGAACAAGTCGCGCTCGGCCGCAGTGCAGAAACCATAAAGCGTGTGCGCATCCTCCCGCACGGCCAGGTGTGTCAGGATTTTCACCGGCTGGCCGGGCGCGGGCAGGCGTTCAAAACTTGATAGGGGAATGAGCACTTGGTAGCCGACTCCATGGACATTCACGACGACCTGCGTGGGCAGCGACTCGGCAAGGATTCCTTCAATAAACGCAATCATGGCAATCTTTGAAACTACCAGAGCCCGCCGCTTTTTCCCAAGCGCGATATGCCTCGCGTTTTTTCTGTTTGCGGGATCGCTCCAGGCCGGGCCCCGCTGGGCTCTCCTGGTGGAGCCGTCTTTCATGGACCATCCCGTGAAGCGGCCCGTGGAGGGTTCGAGGCGAACGATTCTCACAGTGGCGCAGGTGGTCGATGGCGAGCCGGTGCCACTCCGCCGGGAGGAAAAAAAATCCATCCACCGCACCTTTGAGCAAATCCGTGCCGATGCTCTGGAGACCGCCTCCGAAGTGCTCCGGCCTCTGAAGCCCACCTACATGAGGGATCGCAACAAAGTCATTTTGTTCGCCGTGATCGAGTCGGAGAATCCTCTCACCGCCTCGACGGTTCTGGCTCCCGGTTTTGCATCGTCGTTCCGTGAGACCCTCGGCCCCGATCTCTTGGTGGCGATGCCGCACCGGCGGAAGATTTACATCTTCTCCCGCCAGGATGACGCCCACCTGCGTGTGGCCGAGCGTTTGATCGAGGAGTATCAAAGCGCCACCGACCGCGTGAGCCGCGAGGTCTTCGCCCTCGAAGAGGGACGCCTGCGTTCCTTGGGCTACTTGGAGTAGGGAGAAACCCGCTTGAACCAAGCCTGCGTCCGTCTATTGTCGGCATACGTAACTACCAACGCTATGCCATACGAACTCCCTGTCCTGCCCTATCCCGCCGCCTCGTTGGAACCCCACATCGATGCGCGCACCATGGAAATCCACCACGGAAAACACCACGCCACCTACGTGGCCAACCTGAACAAGGCGCTGGAATCCGCCCCCGAACTGGCGACGCGGCCTTTGGAATCGCTTCTTTCGGATCTGGCCTCCGTGCCGGAATCCATTCGGGGCGCGGTTCGCAACAACGGAGGCGGGCATTGGAACCACACGTTCTTCTGGAATCTCATGGGGCCTTCCGCGGGAGGCGAACCCAGCGGCGTTCTGGCCGAAAAAATCAAGGCGGCCTTTGGAAGCTTTGCAGACTTTCAATCCAAGTTCGAAGCGGCGGGACTGACCCGTTTCGGCAGCGGCTGGGCGTGGCTCTGTCAAAAAGAGGATGGCTCGCTTTGCATCTGCTCGACCCCGAACCAAGACAATCCGCTCATGAAGGGGCTCGTCGAATGTCCCGGGAAACCCCTTCTCGGCTGTGATGTGTGGGAGCACGCCTACTACCTCCACTATCAAAACCGCCGCGCGGACTACCTCAAAGCGTGGTGGAATACCGTCAATTGGTCGGCTGTGGCGGCCAATCTCGCCGCCTGATTCTCAAACGAGCTTCCCTGTCCGCGCGCCAATGATCGCACGGCAGGGATGCTTCACTTTTAGAGTGGCCCGTCGACGCGGCTTTTTTCGCGCATTTGACATCTTGCCGAATCAAGAAGGCGAAGTTGTTTTTGAAAGAAAACCACGGCTGAAAGCGAGCAGAGTGGCATGTGGCGGGGCATGACGGACGCCGCTTCGAGTTCTGCATTCAAACTGTGCATCAATACTTTCTCCAATCGCTGAATTTCCACTTCGAGTTTTGCAGCGGTATTTCGCTTCACAGCTTTTAACAAACCCGAGTCCGAGGGGGTCGCGGGAGTAAGGACTCGCGCATCCTCCAGCACACGACCAACACGCTCTGCCATCTGCCAGTCGGTGTGTGCCGGGAGCGGTTCGGGAATTTCCAAGCCTTCCAACTCGAGAAGATGCCGCAAGCGCAGCGCGGGATCGGAGAGTATGCGCCGGGCTTCATTGAGGGAAAGCGCCGCATCTGCGGTGGAGTCCGGTTTGTCGGGATGGGCCGTCGACATGCCACGACGGTGGGCGGCTTTGATGGCATCCGACCCCAGCACCGGCGAGCGGGGGAGTTGAAAAAGCGCGAAACAGTCGGTCACGCGGAAAAACTTTCCCCGCACGAGCAATGCGCGACCGCATTGGGGTTCGTGACTTTGAACCCGCCCTTTTGCAAATCCTCGCTGTAGTCGAGCTCGGAACCGCTCACAAAAAGGGCGCTTTTGGGATCGACCACCACCCGGACCTGATTGGATTCCACAAGAATGTCGCGGTTCGCAGGGCCGTCGACCAGGTCCATCTTGTATTGCAATCCAGAGCAGCCTCCCCCGATGACCGCCACCCGCAACGCGCCTTGGGGGCGGCCCTGCTTGGCGAGAAGGCCCCGCAGTCGCTGCCCGGCCGCATCCAAGACCTTGATCAACTTTTCATTTCCCATCCGGTAATTGATGCTGTCCATGGGCACTAAAAAGCCACACCTGGCGCGCCGGGGCAAGTTTCCCCCGTGTCAGCCCCTGCTGTTCAGAAAGGTGCGATGCCTGTGCACGAGAACAGCCAAGGCGAGAGACATGGCCGCGAGCCAAGCGGGAGCGGGCTCGGGAACCACCGTTACTTGAAGGATGCGGCCTTCGACGGTTGCTCCATTCAGAGTGGCGGTGTGGGGAACCGTGGAGATTTGATAACCGGCATTCGCCAATTCGATGTAGTTGAGGCCCCGGAAGCTGATGGATCCCGCCTCGGATTGCTGGAAGACGCTCCATGTGGCTTGGGCCACTTGGGTCAAAAAATCGAGCCCCGAGTCGGTGAAAATGCCGCCCGCGAGCGTGGAGGGACCATCGCCCAGGAAAAGCCGGATCGAGTTCGCCGGCGCCAACAATGCGGCGAAGGGCGATGCCGACATCAGGCGCAACACATTGTTGGAGGATCCGGCGGGGTTCGAAAAATCCGGGGCGCTCGATGCCAGGACAAAATCCATCGAGAGGCCAGCGGTGGGATTCAAACTGGTCGCCGCCAGGATCGACGAGGGAGCGATGACGCCCGAGCCCGAAATCGATCCCACGCGCCCGGCGCCGGAGAGTGTGCCATCGGCCCCTAGGCGGGTCTCGCCACTGGCCGAGGCGTTGCCTTCCACACGAAGTTCGCCACGGTGCACCCAGAGTCCGCCGGTGAACGTGTGGTTGCCTTGCAGGTCCAGGATTCCCCCGCTCAACGCGATGCCTCCGGAGCCGGAGATGGGCCCCGTGACGACGACCGTGGATGCGGCCTCGGCGGAGATTTCCAGAAGGTGCCCGCCGGTGTTCAGCGTGGCAATCTCGATGCCGCCCGCTCCCGCACTCCAGAATTGGGGAGCCGCCAGCGCCAACGGGGCGCCGAACACTTGGCGCTCGGTATCGTAGTTGACCATGCCGCCCCGTCCGATGGTGAGCGTGGCGGCCCCCGAGAATGAAAACCCGTCTCCGGCTCCCGGAGTCGATTTAAAAAAGAGACCGCGCAAATTCGTGGCCGAGTTCACCTCAATCGATCGCACGGTGGCCTGAATGGCATCAAAGAGCGTGAATTTGTCGGTTGGAACCAAACCGGTGGACCAGTTAGCCGCCCGTGAGATGTTGTCCGCATTGGCACCGCCGCCCGTTCCTCCCTGCCAAGTTGCCGACGGGTCGCCAGTCACGCGCACGGCATACCCGTCGGGGTTTGTGAGGCCGTTCAGGGCCGCCAGCGCCGCGTTGCTTCCGGCGTAATTCACAAAGTTGGTGGTGTCGGTGACCGCCGCTGCGTTGCCCAGAAGCAGCAATTCGGGTCCGCCATTCGGGTTGGTCCAAAGCTGAAATGCCGGGCTGCCCGAATCACCGATTTCATAGCGCACGTCGGTGCGTGGAGTTTGGAGGTAGGCGGTGTCGCCGCTGATTGTGATATTCGAACTCGCAGTGGCAGCGGCGCGGGGGCTGGAGGCACCGTCGGGTCCACGCCCGGCGAGAATCACGCCCGGTCCCGCCACCGTTGCCGGGAGGCTGCTGGTTGAGGAGGCATTCAGATCCAGAATCGCGTAGCGGGCGATTCCCGAGAGCTGGGTGGTCGTCTCACCCAGAGACAGGTCATAGACGCCATTGATGGGAAGACCGGTTCCGGTTGCTGCCACCGTGGCTTGCGCGGCGGTGGCGAGTAAGCCCTTGGCCGACTGAACCGTGATCCCGGGACTGCCCCCGTAGTGGCTCGCAACCAAAAAGTGCTGTGGTGTCAAAAAACCGAATCCTTTTGTCGGATCGGCAGTCGCCCATCCCACGCCGGACCAGTCTCCAGATCCCGCCACAAAACTTGGATTCAGCTGCGGGGATGATGGGAAGCCGGAGAAAAAGCGATTGTTCAGTGCGGCGGAGAATCCCGTGATCTCAAGTGCCGGGAGTGGGACGGCGGTCAGTAAGAATGCCAGAATCCGAGTCGTCACATCCCGAAGAAACGCCGCCGCTTTCGGTCCGTCAAGGCGCGGGGGCGAGCTTTCCCGAGGCATCGACACGGGTCGTGGCGATGCGTTCCGCCTCGTCGGCAAATTGGCGCATGCGAGAGACCTGCTCCGGACTCGGCGGTGATCCTTGCGCCTCGATCGCAACCAGGCGGATTTTTTTGATCCGGTCGGTGAATGAAGTGACAAATTCCGTGGCTTTCAATCGCGGGTTCAAAGTGTCCAGACGGTCGAGAAAATAGTCCATCACCCGAACCTGCCCGAGGATTTCAGCCTTGGCGGGGGTGTAGCGTTCGCTGGTGTTGATCGCCCCCAACTGGAAGCCGCGCAGCCACCCCCCCAGGCTGACCATGTGGGCCATCTCCTCGTCGTGGAGTTCCATCATCGTCTGCTCGACATCCTCTTGGGTCTTCACCAGTTCGGCCCGCATTCCCACCCAATCCCCCTTGTCGCTGAGCTCAAGCAGGCTTTTGCTGCGCGTCGTCAACCGCTCGCCGACGCCCAAGGCGCGGGACTGGCGAATGAGTTCACGACCGATGTTTTGAACATCTTGGGGCCGCTCGGCAATCGTGAGTAAAAATCCGTCGGCCACGAGCGAGCCGAAATGCAGTGCGGTTTGCATGCGGTTTGTGAAGGACGCAGAGTGGTCGGCAGCCTCGATGGCCTTCACAGGGACTGGCCGGAAAACCTCCAACTGCTTGAGGAGTTCCGCGATGGATGGCGAAGTGATCGGGTTCACGCCGAGTTCCTCGCGCATGTGTTCCTCCGAACTGGCTTGCAGTTCGTCTTCGACAGCTTGTTCCGCGTGTATCCCCGATGCCATGACGGCCGTCGCCGCCAACCCGCAAATCCAGCGTTTCATGATCTGCCTTCAATCCAGCACCGCAGGGCGCCTGCCGCAAGCGGGAAAAACCAAACCTCGTGCGTATCTTGCCGTGCCTTGTTTTTTTCTTGTGACCAGGCGCGGGACAACAGATTTTCCGGCGCGAATGATTTATTTCGCCACCGCGCTCGGGGCCTACTTTCTGGGCTCGATTCCCTGGGGGTGGCTCGCAGGACGCCTCAAGGGGGTGGATCTTCGTCGCGAGGGCAGTGGCAGCACGGGGGCCACCAATGCCTTGCGGGTGCTCGGAAAGCCCTGGGGCTACACGGTGTTTGCCTTGGATGCTTTGAAGGGCTGGCTTGCGGTGGCCGGCGCTTTTGCCCTGGCCCGCCAATTGCCTGGCTGGGAATCGCATGCCGTTTGGCTTGGCGTGGTGGCTGCGATCTGCGCGGTGGTGGGCCACTCGTATCCCGTGTGGCTGCGCTTCCAAGGCGGCAAGGGCATCGCCACATCCGCCGGGGTGATGATCGCGCTTTTCCATCCTGCGGTCTTCCTGTCCGGGTTGACCGTCTGGATCGTTTTGTTCAAATCCACGCGCTATGTTTCGGTGGCCTCGCTGGGAGCGGCGGTAGCCTTGCCGACCTCGGCGGCCATCCTCTGGGCCTTGGGTGACGGCGATGCCCCGCGCACTGGGATCGCCTTTGCAATGTGCCTGGTTGCGGTTTGGCGGCACCGGTCTAATATCGCCCGCTTGATCGCAGGCACCGAAAAGCGGTTTGAAAAAAAGCCATGAGGTTTGAAAAAATTGCGGTTCTCGGCAGCGGGGGGTGGGGCACGGCACTCGCAGGTTTGGTTGCCGCCCACGGCGGAGAGGTGGTTTTGTGGGCGCGTGACCCCGGGCTTGCGGTCTCGATGCGGACCTCGCGGCAAAACTCCCGCCATCTGCCGGGTGTGGAACTGCCCCGCAATATCCGGCCGGTGTCGGACTTGGCCGATTGTGCGGATGCGGGGCTTGTTTTGATGGCGGTGCCGTCACTCGCGGTGCGCCGCACGGCAGTGGCTCTCGCCAAGGTCCTCGACCGGCGCCTGCCGGTTTTGGTGTCCTGCACAAAAGGCATCGAGTCCGGAAGCGGGCTTCTGATGTCGCAGGTCATCTCGTCCCTTTTGCCCGGATCGCCGGTCGCCGCCCTCTCGGGGCCCAATCTGGCACCCGAGGTCGCGGCCGGCATTCCGGCCGCCGGAGTCATCGGTTGCGAAACCCCTTCCTTGTGCGCCGATCTTCAATCCGTGCTCTCCACCCGCACTTTCCGGACCTACACAAGCGACGACCTGGCGGGAGTGCAACTCGGTGGCGCCTTGAAAAACATCTTCGCCATCGCCGCAGGGGTCTCGGATGGATTCGGCATGGGCGACAATGCGAAGGCGGCCTTGGTCACGCGGTCGCTGGCCGAGATGACACGGCTGGGGTGTGCCATGGGAGGGCAAAGGGAAACCTTCTCGGGCTTGAGTGGCACGGGCGATCTTATGGTGACGTGCTTCAGCCGCCAGAGCCGCAATCGCCAATTCGGCGAGCGCCTCGGCCGCGGCGAGAGTCCGTCCGGCATTCTTGCCTCGACGCCTTCGGTTGCCGAAGGAGTGCCCACTTCCAGAAGTGCCATGGAATGTGCGCGGAGACTTGGCATCGATGTTCCGATTCTTTCCGAGGTTTTTGCCGTGCTTCATGAGGGCAAGCCGCCAAGGGAGTCGCTGGCATGTCTGCTGGGGCGGCCGCCCAAGCCCGAGTGCGACCGATGAAAATCGGCTTTGTCCGCCGCGGTTACTCGCCGACCGGGGGCGCTGAAGCCTACCTCCTGCGACTGGCACGTGAAATTCACGCCACCGGCGAGTCTTCCGTCTTGATCACAACGGGCGAGTGGCCCGCCGAGTCGTGGCCCTTCGGAGCGATTCATCGGGTTGCGGGAACATCCCCCCTGGAGTTCTGTGAGTCCATCAAGTCGCTTCACCACGATTGCGATGTGCTCTTCAGTCTCGAGAGGGTCCCGGGTTGTGATATTTACCGGGCGGGCGACGGGGTTCATGCGGCGTGGATGGAGCGCCGCAACGCCTTTGAACCCTGGTGGAGGCGTCTCGTGCGCCCGATCAACCGGAAGCATGCGATCCTCTGTGCCTTGGAAAAGCAGGTTTTCGACGCGTCGGCGACCCGTGCCGTGATCGCCAATTCGCGCATGGTTCGCGACGAAATCCTGGCCCGTTTCGACTACCCCGCCGCTCGAATTCATGTGATCCCCAATGGCGTGGGATCGACTCTGGATCTTCCATCACGGGAAGAGGCCCGCCGGCGGTTGGACATACCGCCGGACGTCTTCTGTCCCCTTTTTTTGGGGACTGGGTGGGATCGCAAGGGGCTGCGGATCGCACAAAATGCGGTAGGAATGGTCGATAGGGCCCTGTTGCTCGTCGCCGGAAAGGGCCCTGCCGATGCGTTCCGTAGTGACCACACCCGTTTTCTCGGACCTGTGAAGGATATCGCCTCGCTTTTTGCGGCTTCGGATGTGCTGCTCCTGCCGACTTGGTATGATCCGTTCTCGAATGCTTGTCTGGAGGCGGTCGGCGCCGGTCTGCCGGTGATCACAACCCATGCCAACGGATTCTCGGAAATCCTGGAACCTCAAATCCACGGCAGTGTCATTCCAGTCGGGGATTCGCTGGCGGCTGCAGAAGCCTTGGAATTCTGGCGCGACGCCGGAGTCCGGGAAAAGGCCCACGCCGCATGCCGCGAATTGGCTTCCCGCTATTCAATCGCCCGAAACGCCGCCTCCACGCTCGAAATCATCCGCTCACTCCACCCGGTCCATGGCAAAAGCAAATCGTCCAAGTCCTGAATCCACCGCCTTCGAATCCGCCGCCAGTTGCTGGCTGGACGAATCCTGCCAACTCTTTCCCGAAACGGCGAGCAAGCTGGGCTTTCACGATTTCGATCCGCTTCTCGGGGCGAATACACCAGAGGTCCATCGGGAGAACATTCGACTTCAGGCACGGACCTTGGCGCGGCTGGAGGCGGTTCCCGCCGCCGCACTGAATCGTGAGGAGTGCTTGGACCGACGCGGCCTCGTGGCGCGCATGCGCACGGGACTTTTCTTTGACTGCGAGCTCGAGCGCTGGCGCACCGATCCCCAGATTCATTGCCGGAGTGCCATTGACTCGATTTTCGATCTTCTGTTGCGCGCGCCCGGCGATCCGGCGGCGGTGCTGCCGGCCGTCGAATCCCGTTTGGAAAAAATCCCCGGCTTTTTGCAAGCAGGGCTGGCTTGCGTAAGGCGTCCCGTTCCCCTTTGGAGGGATTTGGCACTCTCGGCGTGCGAGGGCGCGGTGGAGTTCTTTCAAGGTTTGCAAACAGAGTTGGCCGCCGTCTCGGGAGATCCCGCGCGCACCCAGCGTTTGCTTCAAGGTGCGATTGGCGGATTTCAAGACTTCGCCGGGGGACTGTCCCGCAAGGCCGAAGGTCCCGCCAAGGGGTATGCGGTCGGTCGCGTGGGATTCGAGTTTCTGATCCGGGAGCAACTCGGTCTTGATTTGTCCCTGAACGAGGCCCGCGCCGCCGGATTGCGCGAGATCGAACGTCAATCCCACCTTCTGGAAAAAACGGCGCGCACGCTTGGCCGCCGACCGGCATACGAGCTTCTCGAGCGTGCGGCGCGCGGGTGGACACCCGGCATGCCTCTCCTCGAGACGTATCGTCAAACCACATTTGCCCTCCGCGAGCGGTTGCGGGAACTCGATCTGGTGAGCCTGCCTGGCCGGGAGTCGCTTCGTGTCCTGCCGGTGCCCGCATTTTTGAGAAACCAGTTTCCTACGGCCGCCTATTCGGCGCCGGAGCCTTTCTCCGACGACCAAACCGGTGTTTTCTGGGTGAACGATCTCAGTCTCGTGCAATCGTCCGAGGCCGCAAAGCAACGCGAGATCCGTCAGCATCACGGCTTGGCGCTCACCTGCGCCCATGAAGCCTATCCCGGGCATCACCTGCAATTTGTGGTTCAATTCCGCCATCCCAGCCGTTGGCGCCGCTTGTTTGCGCATGCGATTTTTTACGAGGGCTGGACCATGTGGTGTGAGCGATTGGCTGTTGAACACGGTTTGGTGGACGATCCGTTGGCAAAGGTTGTTCAAATCCATGACGCCCTGTGGCGGGCGCACAGGATTGTGATCGACTGCGGATTGCAGGAGGGATCATTGACACCCCGGGCGGCGGCGCGCCGTCTCATGCAAGGCGTTGGGTTCACCAAGGCCCGCGCCACAGCCGATGTGAATTGGTATACCTCCAGTCCCACGGTTCCGATGAGCTATCTTCTGGGCCGTTTGGAGGTGGAAGCCCTTCACGAAAGGTTTGTCCTCCGCGGAGATTGGTCGCTCCGCTATTTCAACGACTGGCTTCTCTCCCACGGCGCGATTCCTTTCCGCTGGTTTGCCTGATTCACTCCAGAGGTTTCGCAGCGGGGGGGAGGCGGTGTTTTTGCCGCGGATGTCTAAAACCGCTTCGCACGGCCTTGACTCTGGATTCGCCGGTGGAGCCACCGGATCACAGGAAGCCGCCTGTGATTCCTTCCGGAGTCGCCAAATTCTGAATTGAGGCTAAGATCCGAACCGCCATGCGAAGTGTCCGTTGGTTCATCGTCGGCTTCCCGCTGATCTTTTTGCTTTTGTTCGCCGCCGCGTTTTGGAACGCCACCCGTCTCGGGGTGGAGCGGAAAAACGAAATGTCGCTCGGGGTTATGGGCGAGCCGTCCACACTGAATCCGATTCAGCAGGCTGACAGCGCGGCTTCCCAAGTCGGAGCCGCGATTTTCAACGGCCTGCTGAAGTTCGACCAGAATCTGGAGATCGTCGGGGATCTCGCCTCCTCGTGGGATCTTGGACAAACAACCACGTTTTTTTTCGATTCCACCGCTTTGGCCGTTGAGGCGGCTGTGCAATTGGAATCGCCCACCTCCCGTGCCTCGTGGGGCATCCGCTCGGTGCATGTCGCCGGCTCTGCGGTGCGTGTGAATTTGGCGATGCCCGGCCTGGCGGAATCGCGAGCGATGGTTTCCTCGCTTGCCGTCAAGCCTCTCTCCGGAGTGAGAATGGTCTTGCAAACCAAGGGGGCTGCCCGTGAAGCGCGGGAGCGGTTCGTCGCCGATCTCCCTCCGGAGGGTCTCTGGCGCAGCCGGGTGGCGGGCGAAAAGTCGTTGGAGATCATTTTTGCCCCACTCTGGCAGGAGACGGTGGAAAAACTGGTCCAGAGTCTGGGCACGGTGGTCGACAGCGAGCCGGTTCCCTTTTTGGCGGAGCCCGAGGTGGTCTTTCATCTGCGCCGCGATGTGCGGTGGCACGACGGGGCCCCTTTCACCGCGCGCGATGCCGCGTTCACCTACCAGGCAATCATGGATGAAAAAACCGCTTCGCCGCGCCGGCCCGATTTTGAGTTGATCGAGCGGGTCGAGACGCCCGATGAGGCCACCTTCCGTGTGATTTACCGCGAGCCGTATTCGCCCGCGCTTGAGAGCTGGATGATTGCCATGCTCCCTGCCCATTTGCTGGATGGAAAGCCACCGGAGTGGTGGGTGGCGCATTTCAACCGTTCACCGGTCGGCACGGGTCCCTTCCGCTTCGACCAGTGGAAAACCAACGAGTTTATCCGCGTGGTCCGCAACCCCGATTTCTTCGACGCTCCGGCACCTTGGCTCGATGGCATTGTTTACCGCTTCATGCCCGACCAGCTCACGTTGCGCCTGGCTTTCGAAACGCGCCAGATCGATTTTTGGAGCGCGGAACCATGGACGGTGAATGCCTTTGTGAACGACCCCCGATTCGATGTCTTCACCTCCCCGACCAGCAGCTACACCTATGTCGGATGGAACCTCAAGCGGCCGCTTTTTCAAGACAGCCGGGTGCGGCGGGCACTGGCGCATGCGGTCGATGTCCCATCGATGGTGCGATTCATCCTCTACGGCCACGGGCTTCAGAGCACAGGCATCTTCACTCCGCAAATGTGGTTTTTCGATCCCGCGGTAAAGCCTTTTCCCTATGACCCGGAGGTCGCCCGCACGCTTCTGGCCGAGGCGGGTTGGCATCCTGGACCCGACGGCATTTTGCAAAAAGACGGGGAAAGATTTTCCTTCACGCTCATGACAAACAATGGAAACGAGGTGCGCCGGGACATCGCCACACTCGCCCAAGACGGTCTTCGCGCGCTGGGGATCGAAGTGAAGGTCGAACTCTACGAATGGTCGGTTTTTCTGAAAAACCACGTCAACAAGGGCGACTTCGACGCCATCGTTTTGGGGTGGTCGCTTGGCAACGGCTACGACCAATACCAGATTTGGCACTCCTCGCAGGCGAACCCCGAGCAACTGAATGTCGTCGGCTACCGCAGTCCCGAGGCGGACCGCCTGCTTGAGGACATCCGGCAGGAATACGACC
>CAMCXK010000040.1 GCA_945883435.1 Chthoniobacter flavus
AGCCGTTCGCAAGACTCATCACCCGCTCAAACGGTGCAAGCGCGGCCCGCTCGCCGTTGATGCTCAATACCGGCGGATCGATGCGGAGGGTTTGCCCCGGGAGGCCGGCCAGCCGTTTGATGTAATGTTGCGAGCCCATGGAAGGATCCAGCCCCGCTTCGATCTCGCGGATCCCGGTGGTTTTAAAAACAAAGACATCGCCGAGCCGGGGCTTGGAGAAGTGATAGCTCATTTTGTCCACGAACACCTGGTCGCCAGTGTCCATGTGACCGCGTGCGATGACCTCGCCGCCGGCGAACTCGCGGCCCGGCACCACGCGGAAGTAGCGCATGAGCGGGTCTCTGGGCACGAAAAGCGTGTAGCGTTGCTTGCGGCAGATGATGTCGGTGAATGTGAAAAAATTCAGATAAGTCTTTTCCTCCATGGCCACGACAACATCGCTTTCCTTGGCACGGAGTTCGAAATGGTGGCGTCCCCGCACGATCAGGTCGAAGGCGCGCACCAAAGGATTCGGCGGCGGGGTGTCGGTGGGAACGCCCACAATACCGTAGAGGGTCGGCTGCATCGAGCCGGTTGGAATGCGGAACGGTTGGATGAGAAAGGCCTTCACCCCGGCCGCGATCACGATGGCTACCAGAAAAACCTCGATGTTCTCGCGCAACGAGGCGTGGGTGACCGGCGGTTGACATTTTCCGATTTGATCGTCCAGCGTTTGAATCGCAGCCGTCACCTCCTCCCGTTTGCGGCGTGCCATGGCGGATTTGAGGGCGGCGATGCCCTGTTCAATCGAGTCGACGCGGTCCGGCTTGAGAATGTCCCGCTTGTAAGCGAGGAATTTCCGGGCCCCGTGCAGGTAGTGTTTGGCCTCCTTGAGGTAGCGCGGGGTGAGGAAAAACATGGGCTTTAACTGGTCCGGAGGACCTGAATGAACGCCTCTTGCGGAATATTCACGCTGCCCACCGCCTTCATGCGCTTCTTGCCCTCTTTTTGTTTCTCGAGGAGCTTGCGTTTGCGCGTGATGTCGCCTCCGTAGCATTTCGCGGTCACGTTTTTCCGCATGGCACTCACGCTTTCGCGAGCGATGATTTTTCCACCGATGGCGGCTTGGATCGCCACTTGGTAAAGTTGCTGGGGAATCACCTCTTTGAGTTTCGCGGCGAGGGCGCGCCCCCGGGACTCCGCTTTTTCGCGGTGAACAATCGAGGAAAATGCGTCCACTGGTTCGTTGTTCACGAGCATTTCGAGCTTCACAAGTTTGGCAGCCTTGTAGCCGGCCGACTCGTAATCCATCGACCCGTATCCCCGCGTGATGGATTTCATCTTGTCCACAAAATCCACGAGGATTTCGTTCAGCGGAAGTTCGGCGGTGAGCATGACCCGCTTGGTATCGATCGATTCGGTGTGGCTGACCTCGCCGCGTTTTTCCATGATGAGCTGCAGCATGGGCGAGATGTATTCGTTGGGAATCATCACGTAGCAGCGCACCATCGGCTCGCGGATTTCCTCGATGGTGCTCGGGTCGGGAAGTTGGTCCGGGTTGTCGATGCGGAGAATCTCAGCGTTGGTCTTTTGGACCTCGTAGATCACCGACGGGTAGGTCGCGATGATGTCCATGTCGAATTCCCGGCGCAAGCGCTCAAGGATGATCTCCATGTGAAGAAGCCCGAGGAATCCGCAACGGAAGCCGAATCCCAGCGCCACGCTCGACTCCGCCATGAATTGAAATGCCGCGTCGTTAAGCTGGAGCTTTGCCATGGCGGCCTTCAAGCGCTCGAAGTCGGCGGTGTTGATCGGGTAGATGCCGCTGAACACCATCGGTTGCACGACCTGAAACCCCGGGAGCGGTTCGTCGGCTGGTTGCCGCGAGCTGGTGAGCGTGTCGCCGACCTTGACCTCGGACGAGGTCTTGATGTTTGCAATCACGTAGCCAATGTCCCCGGCCACGAGTTTTTCGCGGGCAAAAAACTTGGGTTGTTGGGGCTTGAAAACACCGACCTCCTTCACTTCGTAGTTGGAGTTGGTCGCCATGAGCTTCACCGGGTCGCCGGCCTTGACCGAGCCCTCCATGACGCGGACATAAATCACCACTCCCCGGTATGTGTCAAAGTGTGAGTCAAACGTGAGCGCCCTCAAGCGGGATTCCGGATCGCCCGCCGGCGGAGGGATGCGCTCGATAATCGCTTCCAGAATCTCCTGAATCCCGATGCCGGCTTTCGCACTGGCGGGAATCGCCTCCTCGGCCGGGATGGCGAGGATATCCTCGAGTTGCTTTTTGGCGGAATCGATATCCGCGTTCGGAAGATCGATTTTATTGATGACCGGGATGAGCTTCAGGCCCTGCTTTTCGGCGAGGTGGACGTTGGCGACCGTCTGGGCCTCCACGCCCTGTGCAGCGTCAATGATGAGCAAGGCGCCCTCGCAAGCCGCCAGAGAGCGGGAGACTTCGTAGGAGAAATCGACATGCCCTGGCGTGTCCGAGAGGTTCAGTTTGTAATGGCGACCATCCTTCGCGGTGTAATCCATCGCGATCGGGTGGGCTTTGATAGTGATGCCGCGCTCCCTCTCGAGATCCATCGCGTCGAGGAGTTGCTCTTGCGATTCGCGCTTTTGAATCGTTCCCGTCACCTCCAGCAACCGGTCCGACAAGGTCGTCTTGCCGTGGTCGATGTGGGCGATGATACAAAAGTTGCGGGTCGTTTCAGTGGCCATGAAGGTGTGCGACGATCCGGGAGAATGTGCCAAACGTCAATCCCCCCTGCACCGGGTTGTGCCGGTGCGGGCGGGAAGGAAGCCGTGCGGGTGTCAGGATTTGGATTCGAGGATGGCCGCCTTGACCTGTGAGGGAACCTCTTCGAAGTGGGATGGCTCCATCGAATAGGATGAGCGGCCTTTCGAGAGTGAACGGATCGCGGTGGCATAGCCGAACATTTCAGCCAAGGGAACTTCGGCATTGATTGTGCAAAGATTGCCTTTGGTCTCCATGCCTTGAATGCGTGCGCGGCGGCGGTTCAAGTCGCCCATGATGTCGCCTTGAAACTCCTCCGGAGTCACGTTTTCCACCTTCATGATCGGCTCCAGAAGGATCGGCTTGGCTTTTTTCAATCCATCCTTGAGGGCAAAAATCGCCGCCATTTTGAAGGCCATTTCGTTTGAGTCCACATCGTGGTAGGATCCGTCGATGATGTCCACGTGGACGTCGATCACAGGGTATCCGGCCACGACTCCGTTGAGAACCGCCTCCTTGAAGCCTTTTTCCACGGCGGGAATGTATTCCTTGGGAATGGTGCCGCCGACGACCTTGTTTTCGATCGTCAGGCCCTTGCCGCGTTCATTCGGGGTGACTTTGCAGATGACGTGTCCGTATTGGCCACGCCCGCCGGATTGTTTCACCAGTTTGCCTTCGCCGTCCGCAGGAGTAAGAATCGTTTCCTTGTAGGCGATCTGTGGCTTGCCGGCGTTGGCCTCGACCTTGAACTCGCGCATCATACGATCACGGATGATCTCGAGGTGGAGTTCGCCCATGCCGGCGATGATGGTTTGGCCGGTTTCCTCATCGGTGAAGACGCGAAAGGTCGGGTCTTCTTCGGCGAGGCGCTGCAAGGCATTGCCCATTTTTTCCTGGTCCAGTTTGGTCTTGGGCTCGACCGCCATCGAGATGACCGGGTCGGGGAAGGATGGCGGTTCCAGCAAAATTGGATGGTCCTCGTCGCAGAGGGTGTCGCCGGTCGTGATATTTTTGATACCGACGATCGCTGCGATGTCCCCCGAGTAGCAAGTATCGATATCCTCGCGTTTGTCAGCTTGGATTTGAATCAGCCGGCTGATGCGCTCGCGTTTGTTCGTGCGGGGGTTGTAAACGGTGTCGCCCTTCGAGAGCTTGCCCGAGTAGACGCGGAAGAAAACAAGTTTTCCGACGAAGGGATCGCTCCAGAGTTTGAAGGCCAGGGAGCAGAAGTTGCCGTTGTCATTGGACTCGGCTTCCATCGGTTCGCCGTTGTCGGGATTTTGACCTTTCGCGGCGGCGATATCGAGTGGGCCGGGAAGGTAATCCACAACGGCGTCTACGAGGTATTGCACTCCTTTGTTTTTGAAGGCCGATCCGCCCGCCACCGGAACGAACTTGTTGGCGATCGTCTGCCGGCGGATGGCGGCTTTCAAATCGGTCACGGAAATCGGTTTCTCCTCGAGGAATTGCATGCCGACCTCTTCGTCGAGATCGCACATTTGAGAAACGAGATCCTCGTAGGCGGCTTTCGCCATTTCCTTGTGGTCATCGGGGATTTCTTCCACCACGTAGGTCGACCCCATGACGTCGTTGTCTTGGTAAATGATCGCCTTTTGGTTGATGACGTCGATCTGGCCTTTCAGATAGTCCTCGCGGCCCAGGGGAATAAGAATTGGCCAAGCGTTGGCGCCGAGTTTTTGGCGCATGGAATTCACCGCTGCGTCAAAGTCCGCACCGGTGCGGTCCATTTTATTCACAAATGCAATACGCGGCACGCCGTATTTGGTGGCTTGGCGCCAGACGGTCTCCGATTGGGGTTGAACGCCAGCCACACCGCAGAAAACGGCGATGGCACCGTCCAAAACCCGCAAAGAACGCTCGACTTCGGCCGTGAAGTCCACGTGACCGGGAGTATCGATGATGTTCACGCGCATTTTAATGCCCTCGTAAGCCTTGTAAACTCCCTCCTCCTTGCGCTGCATCCATGAGCAGGTGGTGGCAGCGGATGTGATCGTGATGCCACGTTCGCGTTCCTGCTCCATCCAGTCGGTAACGGTGGTTCCCTCGTGCACCTCGCCGATTTTATGGATCATGCCGGTGTAAAAAAGAATCCGTTCAGTCAGTGTGGTTTTGCCGGCATCGATGTGGGCGGCGATGCCGATGTTGCGGGTGCGCTCGAGTGGGAACGCGCGGTTGGGGGAATTCGGGTTGGATGTATCAGCGGACATGGGAATAATGATTGAGAGTCGGTTGGGTTGGTGAATCCTTAAAAACGAAGAAGGCGGTTTTTTCCGGGGAAAAAACCGCCTTGGCGGAGAGTGTTACCAGCGGAAGTGGGCGAATGCCCGGTTGGCTTGGGCCATTTTGTGCATGTCGTCCCGCTTTTTGATAGCGTTGCCTTGTCCGGCGGCCGCGTCTTTCAGTTCGTAGGCGAGAGCCATTTCCATAGGCACGCCCTTGCGATTGTTGGCAAATGTGACCAGCCAACGCATGGCCAAGGAAATTTGACGATCCATCGGAACCTCCATTGGCACTTGGTAGGTCGACCCGCCAACGCGGCGGGATTTGACCTCCAAGCGGGGACGGGCATTTTCGATGGCTTTGTTCAGTGTTTCCAGCGGGTCGATCGTGTCGGTGCCTTCGCGGGTTTTCTCGATGGCGGTGTAAACGATGTTTTCCGCGATCGACTTTTTGCCGGCCTGCATCACTGTGCTGATGAGGCGGGCGACGATGGGGCTCGCATAGCGGGCGTCCTTTTTGACTTCTTTGTGAATGACTCTGCGGCGACGGGACATGATGGATTTCTATCGGGTGTTATTTTTTCTTGCCTTTGGCGGCACCTTTATCTTCCTGACCGGGCTTGGGGCGTTTGGCCCCGTATTTCGAACGGCCGCGTCGGCGTCCGTCGACCCCGAGGCTGTCGAGTGTGCCGCGAACGATGTGATAACGGACGCCGGGAAGGTCTTTGACTTTACCGCCACGCACGAGAACGATCGAGTGCTCTTGAAGGTTGTGGCCCTCGCCGGGAATGTAGGCGATGACTTCCTGGCCGTTGGTGAGGCGGACTTTGGCCACTTTGCGGAGCGCCGAGTTCGGCTTTTTGGGAGTGCGGGTCATGACTTGCACGCACACGCCGCGGCGCTGCGGGCAATTCACCAGCGCGGGCGACTTCGACTTGACTTTGATCTTCTGGCGTCCTTTGCGGACAAGTTGATTGATGGTTGGCATTCTTTGAATCGTCTTTCTGGCTCGCCGGCTTCGACGGTGATGGTGCCGTGGTGAACAGGCAGAATCGCACCTCCGGGAGCTTGCGGGAGCGAGGAGATTAGGAGCAGAGCACCGGATTGCAAGAGAAAAAACAGATTTTTTAAAAATCATACCGCGTGTATCCTGGAATCATGCATCGACTCCTTCCACTGGCGGCGGTTTGGCCCTTTGTTCTGGCCGCTTGTCAAACCCTTCCTCCCGGCCGGCCGCCCTTTGAATTGGCTTCGTCGGAGCGTCCGGGCGTGGCGCTCGGCGAGGCAGGGCGACAAGCCGCGGTGCAAAGGTTCCAAGATTTTTATTCGGATATCACACCCGAGTCCGTGGCCTCGAAAACCGGCGGGCTTTATGCGCAAAGCGTCTTTTTCAACGATACCCTGAAAACACTCAACGGTCGCGAGGAGGTGCAGGCGTATTTTTTAAAAACCACACGCCATACCGAGTTCGTTCGGGCCCGGGTGGTGGACGCGGCGCACTCGGGGCCCAACACATATGTGCGCTGGGAGATGGATGTGAAATTCCGCGGAGGCCGGGAGCCAGTTCGCACGGTTGGAATGACATTGCTGCGGTTTGACGAGGCCGGGCAAGTGGTCTTGCACCAGGATTTCTGGGATCCTGCGGCGGGCTTCTACGAGCATCTGCCGGTCCTTGGCGGGATTTTGCGCTGGATCCGCTCCCGCATCTAAAGTGCCTGCCACAATCTCCGAGGTTTTTCGTTCAGCGACTCCGGCTCTCTCGCTGGCACCGATGCAGGATATCACCGACCGGGCGTTCTGGGATTTGTGCACGCGGTATGGCGGAGCGGATGTTTATTTCACGGAGTTTTTCCGGGTCACCCCCCATTACGTGCCCGAGAGGAAAATTCTTCGCTCGATCGTGGAAAATCCAACAGGCCGGCCGGCCGTGGCCCAGATCATCGGGAACGATCCGGAGGCCATGGCGCGCACGGCAAAGGCGCTTCTGGCCTACCCGGTGGCGGGCATTGATTTGAATCTCGGTTGTCCCGCGCCGGTGGTTTACCGGAAGTGCGCGGGCGGGGGACTGCTGCGCGATTTAAAGCGGATCGACGGGCTTTTGCGGGTCTTGAGGGATGCGATCGAAGGTTGCTTTTCGGTAAAAACGAGAGTGGGCTTTGCCACTCCAGGGGAGTGGGAGGGGTTGCTGGAGATGTTTGCGCGGCATCCGCTCGATTTGCTGACCATCCACGCGCGCACGGTGGCCGATCGCTACGGGCCGGTTGTCCACCGGGCGTGCATCGCGCGCGCGACTGCGCTTCTGCCATATCCAGTGCAGGCGAACGGCAGTATTTCCTGCGCTGCAGACGCCCTTTCGATGCGTTCGGAGACCCGTGCCGCAGGGCTCATGATCGGGCGTGCGGCAATCAGGAATCCATGGATTTTCACACAAGTCCGGGAGGCTTTTGCAGGGCGTCCTGTCTGCCATCCCACAGGGCGCGAGGTCTTGGACTACATCCATCGACTGTATGAGGCGGTTTGCACTCCCGGCGTGCCCGAAACGGCTCAGGTTCAGAAGATGAAAAAATACATGAATTTTCTCGGCGAGGGATTGCCCCGGGCGGCGGAGTTTCTCCATACCATTCGGCGTGTGTCCACGCGGGAGGGTTTTTTCGCAATTTGTGCATCGCACCTCGATCATGACCGGCCCGAACCGCTGGTCCCCGGCTGTTCAGCCGTGGATGATGAGCTGGATGTTGTCGGGCAGGCTTGCTGCGACCTGGGTGGCCACGTTGCCCCGGAGAACCTTTGCCAGGGTGTTGCGGTGGCTGGCCCCCAGAATCAGAAAATCGGCTCCGATGGTGGCCGCCGTGTCGACGATCAGGGGGGCTGATTCGGTGGCGGTGGCGAAAAGCGGAATCGTGGCGATGCCCCGCTCCTTGCCGATTTGTAGAGCCGTGGTGAGAATCGCACTGGCCTCGGGATCGTCCTTCCAACTGGCTGGCCCCGGCGAGTTCATGCCTGGATAAAGAACGGCGATCTCCCGCACGCACAGAATATACAACGTGGCTTTGCGGAGTTCCGCCTCGTCAAAGGCGAAGGACAGCGCGGGTGTGAGGCCTCGAACCGGCACCAGGATTTTTTGGGCCTCGCGAACGGGTTGGCGCATTGTCTCCACCACCTCCGGCTTCACGATACGGGCGACCTCCCGGGTCACAGTGAGAGTGGTGATGCCGCTCAAGCGGCGCGCGTAGGTCCACAGACCGAGTCCGCCGATCAGCACGCACACCACGAAGAAGAGGGCGTCGTGTTTGGTTTGCGCGAGTGTGAACTCCACCGCGACGAGAATCGCCGCTGTGGCTCCCATGAGTAGACGCTCGGGTTGCGACATCTCGAGTTTGAAATTGAAGGCCGCCGAGCCGAGGTTGATCGCGATGGCCCCCACCACCCCGATGGCGTAGAGTCCCGCGAGGCTCTCGAAATTGTCGGTGACGAGCAAAATCAAAACCGGCAAGCCGACCGACAGCGCAAGGGGAACCAAGGGAACCCCCAAGCGGTTCAATTTGGCAAACGAACGCGGCATGTCGCCCTCCCGCGACATCATGAACAAAAGACCAAGTTGCGCGGCGATGGCGGTGTTCACCGCACTCAACAAAAGGAGTGCGAACACCACGCCCACGACCAATCCGAAAACCTGTCCGAACGCGGGTCCGAAGGCCATGGCCCCGTATTGCTCGGCGGCGAAGCGCAGCATGTCCTCCTTGCGCTCGACCATCTGGGGTGCAAGTGACGGGGACAGCGAGAGCACCGCCCACCCGAGAAGAAGCGTTCCAACGCTGACTTCCAATGCCACCGGGATGATCGCTTTTGCGGCGGTTTTTCCCACCCGCGGATGGCCGATCGGCGAGTTTCTGTCCGGCTTGAGAGTGCCGGTGAGGTTGGCAATCGCCTCCACTCCGCTCAGCGCGAGGATCACTCCGACAAACGAGACCCAAATATGGCTCCAGCTGCCCTCCAGCGGTTTCAAATTCTCAAGGGTCAAGTGGGGAATGCTCAACACGATGATGCCTGCAATCACCGCAACGGTGGGCAAAGCAAGTGCCACTGCCAAACTTCCACTGTGCCGGGGTCCGAAGAAGTTGATCCCGCCGATGAGCAGGATGACTGCAATGGTGGCGGTCATGACGTGGTTCTGTGGAATTCCCAGATAGCTCATCGCCGCCCACCCGCTGAGTGCGGCAGTGACAGTGAGATCCGCCACCAGAAGAAGGGCGGAGACAACAGCAAGGACCTTTCCATGTGCCCCCGCGGAGGAATAAACCCCGCCTCCGTCCGGGAAACACCGGCAGATCACGATGTAATTCAAACCGACCAGCAGGGTCAGGGCGCAGACCGCGATGATGATCGGGAACGAGGAAAAGCCAGTTGCCGCAAAGGCAAGACCCAGAACGTAAGCTTTGCTGGTGCCCCAGTCTCCGTAGAGCAGTGCGGATGCCCTCTGCCAGTCAAGGTTGCGTGGGCGCTGAATCGAAATATTTTCCAAAGCGGGTCCTTCTATGAAGCCTCGTCCGCCGGCGTTCAATTCGATTCTCGCACGCCGCTGAGGCGGCAGGCCTCGTCAAATGACGATTCATTCTCCAAGAGACCGGCCAGGTAGGCGTCCAAGGCGGGAAGCTTGTCCAGGTGCGATGCGGCCTGCGGGTTTTCAAGCCTCGAGAAAATCGCACGCGCAACGCTTTTCCGCGCCACCGATTTTTCTCCGTAGCCGAGAGGCTTGTTGCTCGACCAGAAGCGGACGCGTTCGCCGTCGGGGCCGTTCTCCACGCCTAGAAAAACCACCAGATGCCCCCGCTCCAGTTTGCCGACCGCCGGCGTCCAGAAAATTTTCATGAAATCCCCCGGCCGCGCCTGTGTCCAATCAGTGAAGTTCCGGCCGATTCCGCTTTCGGTGAAGAGCCGAGCCGTTCCGGGGCCGTTGGCATTCCACCGGCCCCACACGCCGGCCCCGTCGCGGGCTGCTCGGGGGATGAGTGCCTTCCAGGGAACATCCCGCACAAGGTTCCGTTCTTCCAGTGCCTGCAGGGTCTGAAGAAACACCAGATAGGTCGCACCGGAGCAGTAGCTCGGTTGTGCCAGACGAGCATCGATCTTCAGCTCTTCACCGCTCGAGGAAACGGCTTTGTTCAAGGCCTGGTGGGCCTTACGGGTCACCGCGTATCCCCCGCCGGACGGTTGCCTGGCGATTTGCTCAAGCACGATCGCATTGAAGTCCCCGGCGAGTGCGGGCAGTGTCGCTGCCAGAAGAAAAACAACGGTTTTCACACGTGACCAAAAACCTTAAAAAAATCCTCTTCGCAAGCGGCATCGCAGTGCTGGCTGTTTGGGCGGTGGATTGGGTGCGCCTTGGTCCATTGGACTCCCCGGGCGGGTTGCCGTTGTTTCTCGAGTGTGGTGGCCCGTGGTTCGGACAGGCAGATCCAACTTGGGGCGGGGATCGGCTCGGGGAAACCGGCGAGTTGCTTGCGGAATCAGGTTGCGCGGTGGCCTGTGCGGCGATGGCGCTGGCCTCGCGCGGTGTGGAGGTGGATCCGCAGGTGCTCAACAAGTTTCTTACACGTCTTCCCGGCGGCTACACCCCCGAGGGTTGGATTTATTGGGAGCGGGCAGCGGAGTTTTTGCCGTCGCACACGGCCGGGCTGCTGCCGCATTACGAGGATTTGCCGTCCCGTTTCTTGATCGATTGGAATCTTCTTCATGGAAATCCCGTGATCGCGCGCATCCGCCTGCCCGGCGGGCACACCCATTTTGTGCTTCTTACAGGAAAGCGGGGATTCGACTACCTTGTGCGCGATCCCGCTGCGGCCCCCGGTGCCGGAAGCCTGCGTGCAAGCGAACTCCGCGGGCCCGTCGAGGCCATCCGGTTTTACCGCACCCCGGGTTGATCGGCCCCGCGCAAGCGCGTTTGGGCTGGATTTCCCGATGCGATGGTCTGCGGCGGGATGTCCCTCAAGACAACGCTTCCTGCGGCACACACCGAGTGTCGCCCGACAGTGACTCCGGGGCCGATGAACGCGCCGGACGCGATCCAGCATTGATCCTCGATGACGATCGGCCGGGTGACGAGGCGGAAAGCCTCGCTGCGGATATCGTGCGATCCCGTGCAGAGGAACGCCCTTTGCGACAGGCACACATGGTTTCCGATTTTCACCGGTGCGAGGCTGAGCAACAGAACCTCCTCGCCGACCCACACGTGGTTTCCGATCTCAAGCCTCCATGGAAATGTCACATTCACACGCGACCGGATGACAACATGATGGCCGATGCGCGCTCCAAACAACCGGAGCAAGGCGCACCTCAGGGCCGACGGCAGCGGAAACCAGCCGGCGAAGAACAGCGAGCGCGCCACCCACCAAAGCGCCTCCACCCAAGCGGGGGCCCCCCGATTGAAATCCGAGTTGTCATAAGCCGCCAGATTCACAATCCCCACACCATCACGCGGCGCTTCGATCCGCCACTGGAAAAAAAATTCACTCGCCGCTTGACTCCCGACACCCACGGCCTGCATGGTAATTGAATCTTATCGAGAGTGGCAGAGGGACTGGCCCGATGAAGCCACGGCAACCGCCGGAGGGGAGAGTGAATTTTCCCGTCCGGGACCAGGTGCCAAATCCAGCTCCGGAATTGCGATAAGCGAATCCGGGGAAAGATGAGAGGGACATTCTGTTTTCAGCAAAGTGTCCCGTCACTCGCCACTCTCGCAGAGATCACAATCAATATGAGTGACAACCAGACATATTTCTCGAACCTGAAATGCCGCGAATGCGGCCGCCTTTATGCCAAAGAGGCAATTCACATTTGTGAATTCGACTTCGGCCCGCTCGAGGCGGACTACGACTACGCACGAATTGCCGGCTGTCTCAACCGTGAGGTCATCGCCTCCCGTCCGCAGAGCATGTGGCGCTACCGGGAGTTGTTGCCGATCGACGGGGAACCGACTGTCGGCGCCCAAGTGGGATTCACCCCGCTGGTCCGCGCAGACCGCCTGGCCCGCCATCTCGGAGTGGACGAGCTTTATATCAAAAACGACACGGTCAACTACCCCACGCTGTCATTCAAGGATCGCGTTGTCTCAGTGGCCCTCAGCCGCGCCCGGGAACTCGGGTTTCAAGTGGTCGCCTGCGCCTCCACCGGCAATCTTGCGAACTCGGTGGCCGCAAACGCCGCCGCCGCCGGCCTCACCAGCTACGTCCTGATTCCGGCCAACCTCGAAAAAAGCAAAATCGTCGCCTCCCTCGTCTACGGCACTCAAGTCATCGGGATCCAGGGTGCCTACGACCAGGTGAACCGCCTTTGCTCGGAAATCGCAGGTAAATATGGCTGGGGATTCGTCAATGTGAACCTCCGCCCTTACTACGCCGAGGGTTCGAAAAGCATGGGTTTCGAAATTGCCGAGCAACTGGGATGGAAAATCCCCCGCCACACCGTGGTTCCGATGGCCAGTGGCTCGCTTCTCACCAAGATTCACAAGGCCTACAAGGAATTCATCAAAGTGGGTGTTTTGGAAGAAGCGCCGTTTTCCGTGCATGGAGCGCAGGCCTCCGGATGCTCGCCGATCTCCGAAGCCAAAAAGAAAAACACCGATATCGTCAAACCGGTTTCCAACCCGCAGACGATTGTGAAGTCGCTGGCGATCGGCACGCCCGCCGACGGTTACTACGCGCTGCGCAGCATGGCCCAGACGGGCGGCTCCGCCGAGGATTGCACGGACGAGGAGGTCTTGCGCGGAATTCGCGATCTGGCCGAATATGCCGGCATCTTTGCGGAAACCGCCGGTGGAGTCACCGTGGCCTGCGCCCGCAAGTTGATCGATAGCGGCAAAATCCCGCGCCATGAAAGTATCGTGCTCTGCATCACCGGCCACGGACTGAAAACCCAAGAGGCGATTGCCGACCATTGCGGCGAACCCCGGGTCATCAACCCCAGTCTGCGCGAGTTCGAAGCCCTCGTGGCCAACGACTCGGCCGTTCAAACCACCGCCTGAAAACTCCACTTCAAACCATTCACATGCCCATCCAAGTCCGCATCCCAGCCCCGCTCCGCAAGCTCACCAACGAGCAGGAGATCGTCACCACCGAAGGCGCCTCGATCGCCGACGTGCTCGCCAACCTCAACGCGGCCCATCCCGGCCTTTTCGAGCGCATCTGCGATGAAAATGGAAACGTCCGGCGTTTCGTGAACATCTTCGTCAACGACGAGGATATCCGCTTCCAGCAGGAGAAGGCCACCCCGGTCAAGGAGGGCGACGAAATCAGCATCGTGCCCGCGATTGCCGGCGGCTAGTTCGATCGGAGCCGCTTGTCCGGAAGGCGCATGACGCCCGGCATCACCAATATCGCCGCCTACCGCTTTGCCGAGCTGGAGGACTTGAAATCCCTGCGCACGCGGTTGCAGCTCCTTTGCCGCGAGCAATCGCTCAAAGGCACGATCCTGCTCAGCACCGAGGGGGTGAACCTCTTCGTGGCCGGCGCGGGGGAGGGGATTGAGCGTCTTTTGGCGATGCTGCGCGCCCTTCCCGGACTGGAGGCGCTGGAGGCAAAATACAGCTTGAGCGGGCGCCAGCCCTTCTCCCGCATGCTGGTGCGGATCAAAAAGGAAATCATCGCATTTGGCGTGCCGGGCATCTCCCCGGCCCGCCACACTTCTCCGAAGCTCGCCCCTTCGGAACTCAAGCGCTGGCTGGACGAGGGGCGGCCGGTGACACTTCTGGACACGCGCAACGACTACGAGGTCAAGCTCGGCACATTCCGCGGTGCCCTTACGCTGGATCTCAAGCGCTTCCGGGATTTTCCGGAGGCCGTGGCCCAACTGCCCGGGCAGCTCAAGAGCCAGCCGGTGGTGATGTTTTGCACGGGCGGCATCCGTTGTGAGAAGGCAGGGCCGTTTATGGAACAACAGGGTTTTCAAAGTGTGCACCAGCTCGAGGGGGGCATTCTGCGATACTTCGAGGATTGCGGCGGGGCACACTACGATGGCGAGTGCTTCGTGTTCGATCAGCGTGTGGGAGTCGATCCCGCCTTGGACGAAACAGAGTCGGCTCAATGCTACCGCTGCTTGTCCCCATTGACTCCATCCGACCAGGCCGATTCGCGGCATGTGCCTGGCGTGTCCTGTCCATTTTGCCATCGCACCCCCGCCGAGGAGCTTCGGGCGAGGATCGCTGAACGAGAGCGCGTGATTCAAAAACTTGTTTCCCCCCTTCCAGGGGCCCATCCGGTGGAGAATTTCAAACCCTTCTCGCTCCCGGCCCGTGTGGAGGGATGGCCGTTGGCTGAGGCCGTTGCCGCCACGTTTCCCGGCACACCTCCGCATGAATGGGCTCTTGTGTTCGAGAAGGATTGCATCCTGCGCGCCGACAGGTCCCCCGCTTTGCCGCACGAACCGGCATCCTCCCGTGAACGTTATCTGAGGAGGCTTCCCGCCGACCGCGAGCCCGATGTGGCGGTTGACATCCGCCTTGTCCATGACGACGAGGCCTTGATTGTTGTGAACAAACCGGCCCCACTGCCGGTCCATCCCAGCGGGCGTTTTTGCAGAAACACCCTGCAATCGATCCTGCAGGCGGCCTATGCGCCCGCCAAGCCACGCCCCGCGCACAGGCTGGATGCCAATACCAGCGGCTTGATTGTTTTCACAAAGGCCAGGCGTTTTGCCGGCATCCTGCAGCCGGCCTTCGAGCGGGGCGAGGTTCGAAAAAACTATCTCTTGCGCGTGGTCGGGCACCCGGTGCCCGGGGAATTTGTCTGCACGGCCCCTGTTGGCGAGGAACCTCAGCAAGCCGGAGCCCGCAGGGTGGGGGACCCCGACGGTCTTCCGGCGCGAACAGAGTTCCGCGTTTGGGAGCGTTTCCGCGATGGAACTGCGTTGCTTGAGGCCCGACCCCTCACCGGTCGCACCAATCAAATCCGCCTTCACGCCTGGCACCTCGGCCATGCCATTCTGGGCGACCCGCTCTACCGGCCCGGCGGACTCCTTGGAACCAGCCAGACTCTCGCTCCTGCTGAGGTGCCGATGTGTTTGCACGCCCACAGGCTCTCGTTCGCCCACCCCGTTCATGGCACCCTTATGGAATTCGAGGCTCCGGCTCCCGGTTGGGCAGGCGGGGTTTGAGGAGAGCCTCGCCGCGGCTTGCGGGAACCCGCCGGTGGCTGTATGAATTTTCCCACATGCCCACTTTGAAGCCTTCCGCGATCCCCCGGTCCCTCGGGGCTGTGCTCTGGGGAATCTCCGTCGCCCTTTCGTGGATGTGGGGTCTCGGCCTGTTCTTCTCGGTTCAATTCACCACCCAGTTCGGGCTGTTCGGCCTGCTCACATTCGCCATTCCGAATTTTCTCGGCCTTCTGGTTTTTGGACTGGTGACACACCACCTGGCCCGCCGCCAGAGTGGATCCGAGTCGCTCGCGCAATTTTTCACCGCCTGGTCGAGGCCGTTCCGGCTGGTGTTTTTCCTGTATCAGCTACTCGCGATCACGTTGACGATTTTTGCATTCATCCGCTACGCATGGGCGCCGTTGGGATTTCATCCGGAGCTGCTGTTCCTGCCATTGACGATGCTGGTAGTCCTCGCGGCGGCGATTCTCTTCGGCGAGGAATTCGACATCAAACGCATCAAATTCAGCCACGCCGCGCTGTTCCTGATTCTTTTGCCGGCGGTCGTTCTGCTTACCGTGCACGCCATGCAGAAGGGAACCGGTCCCATGGGATTTCCGAAACTGCCCACCAACGACTGGAACTACTGGGGCTATGCCGTGCCGATCATCATCGGATTCCTCGTGGGGCCGTGGCTCGACCTGCAACAATGGCAGCGGGCGATCCAGATGCATCGTGAGCGGGTGTCGATCGCGGCGGGCTACATCATCGGATCCAGCCTGTTTCTGGCGCTGATCCTTTTCCATGGCCTCACGGCCCTGTGGGCGTTGAACTGGGGGGCTGGCGAGTTCATCCGCGAGGGCATCACCGGCCACAACTACGGCCAGGAAATCCTCACGCGGGTTTTTGCAAACGCCTCTCCGTGGACTTTTGCGGCCTACGCGGTGTTCATTTGCGTGTGTGTGCTGACCACGCTCGACAGCGGCTACATCGCGCTGAAGTGGTTTTTGCAATCGAATGCCAGCACGAGCAACCACCCGATTTTCTCGCTGGTCCCGCCGAAGTTGTTAACCACCCCGATTCCCGCATACTTGCTCGCCGGAATGGTGGCCTTGGTCGGGGTGCTCCTGAGGTTCGAGTTGGAATTTTTCATGATTTTCTATGCCACGTTTTTTGTCGGCTACTCGATCCTTGCGATTGCGCGATGCTATATCGTGAGTCCCGCAAATGCGATTCCGCAGGTCAAAATGTTCTGTATTGGAAGCATTGCGGTGGTGATTTTTTCGTTTGGATATTTTCTGCGCTCGCCGGCGCTGCAGATTGTCGGTTCCCTCCTGCCCTTGGCTTATGTGGTGTGGTTGCTGGTGAAGCCGAGTTCCTCCGAGGAGTTTGTCAGCGACACCCGGGAACTCGACGCCACAGTTCCGCAGGCCCTTTCAAAACCGGAGGAGAGCGTGGTGGGAGCGGCAAGCCCGGTCACCATGCTCGATGGCGGGCCTCCCCGTGCCTACGACATCGGCGGGTATTTCGAGGACAAATGGTTTGTCCATACGCTGGTCGCGACCTATGCCGACACAAACTCTGTCGGCAATGTGTATTTCGGGATGTATGCGATGTGGGTCGGGAAGACGCGCGAGCTTTTCTTCAACCGTGTCATGCCCAAGTTCAACCTCCAGAACACGCCATTTTACATTCTCACGCGTTCGTTTGAGCACAAATTCATTCGCGAAACCCGGGAGTTTGAAACGGTGCGGGTGAAAATCCGGGTGGCCAGTTACAACCGGAAGTTCGCCACGCTGGAACATGAAATTTACGACTCGCTCGGCCAAATGCTCGGCAAGGGACAGCAAAGCCTCCTTTTCGTTTCTTCGACCGACTACAAGATGCTCGACATCCCGCCGGATGTTTACGCCGCCTTCATTGCCCACACGTAGGATCTGCGGCATCTGGCTTTCTGCGATCGCGCTGGCTTTGGGAGCTTGCTCGAAACCACCGCCGCCACCTCCTCCCCCGTTGGCGAGTCCGTCGCCCGAGCCGACGCCCATACCGGTTCCCACGCCGAAGCCGATTCCTGCGCTGGTGCGCAAGCCTCTGCCGACCGCCGTTTTGTTCAACGGAATATCCTTGGAATCAGCAGTGGTGGCCGAGCAAGGCTTGGACCTCGCCTCCGCCGACCGACTTGACAAGGAGAGTTACACACTGGAGTTGACCTTGCGCTTAAGGCTTCCCCGGGCCGCCTCCACGCTGCAGGACCTCGAAAGTTGCGATCCTTCGCTGGCGCCTGTTTTTATCGATTTACCCGGTCTGCTGGCCGGCGCGCGCGTGGCCCCATATTTCGAGAAATTCTACCAGCTCAAGACAGCCGATGTCCGCCGCAAGATGGCCAATCTCGAAACCGTCCTTTCCCGGCATAATTTCTACGATTGCGAAACCATGCTCGAACTCGAGAACCCGGCCACCTCGCGCAAGGCGTTTCTTCTCCTTGCCGACATGGACGTGAACACCGATGGCTCGGATGGCGACCGCGATGTCACGGTGGATGCCTCGTCGCCGTTTTATCTTCCCCAGACGAGCTACCGCTGGCCGAAGCAATCCCCGCGCCCGAATCCCATGCTGGCCATCGAGGAGGAGCGTGTGCGCAAACTGGAGGAGGAAAAATCGCGGGTCGGACTCAAACCGGCGCGTCTTGCGGAAATCGAGAGCGGCCTCTCGCTCGCCAAACGGCGAATCCACGATCTCACGAAATGGAGCTTTCTCGTTTCCTCGGTCGATCCCTTCATTGTTTTGCCGGGATTCATCATGCGGGACCACAGTGGCCCGTTCGTTCCAAAAATTGGCGACTACGCGGTGGTGCTGCACGCTGGAAAAGCCTATCCCGCCATCCTCGGGGACTCCGGCCCATCGCACAAGGCGGGCGAGGCTTCGTTGCGCCTCACCCGCGAGTTGACCCCTTCGGCGACCGCATCGGCGCGTGCGGTGAGCGACCTGGCGGTGACCTACCTCGTCTTTCCCGGCAGCGCCGACCCTGAAGCCTCGCCTCCCGATCTCGCCCGTTGGCGGGAGCGTTGCGAATCGCTGGTGCGGGAACTCGGCGGCTTCACGGTCGAGTTGCACTCCTGGCCGGACATTGTTCCTCCCTGGCCAACACCGGAACCGACTCCCGCTCCGGGCCCTGCCGCTTCAACCGATGCGACGCCCGTGGCTTCGCCGACGCCGACACCGGAAGGCTGAGGTGGCGGAGGAACCCAGCTTTGCTATATGATCGACCAACATGTCGAAAAAGCCGCCTTTTTCCGAACTCGTGCGCGCGTTTTGGAAGCCCTACCTGCGCCTGTTGCATTATATGCTCCCCTACCGGAAGCGCTTTGCCTTGGGCATCCTCTGCGGAGTTCTCGCCGGTTCGCTGAGTGGCCTGATTCCTCTGGTCATTAAAAAAGCCGGGGAGCCCCTCATGGCGGCGGGGGCGAGGCTTCCCGACAAGTCGGCCCTTTGGAGCGGGGCAGTTTCCAACGAGGGCCCCGGCATCGAGGAGGTCATCGGCATCGCCCTGCTCATCCCGCTTGTGATGGTGGCCCGCGGAATTTTTTCCTATTTGAACGTCTACTCGCTCGCATGGGTGAGTCTCCGCGTTCTGCGGGACATGAGAACCCAACTTTTCGGCCATCTCATGTCGCAGTCGTTGGATTTTTTCCATCGTGAAAAAGCCGGAACGCTGATGTCGCGGGTGATGAGTGACACCCGGGTGACCCAGACAGCTCTCACGTCGATCTCGGGCGACATCATTAAGGATCCGATCGCCGTGTTGACGGGTATCGTGGTGCTTGTGGCGATTGACTGGAAGTTCAGCCTGACCACGCTTGTGCTCTTTCCGATCTGCATTCTGCCGATTGTGATTTTCGGCCGCCGGGTGCGGCAGGCAGGCAAAGCCGAGGAGCGGGAAATGGCCCAGATGTCCGTGATCCTTCAAGAGACGTTCGCCGGGGTCCGGGTCATCAAAAGTTTCGGTCGCGAGGACTATCAAACAACCCAATTCGCACGCTCGAGCGATGTGCAATGCCGCAACAGCATGCGGGTGAGAAGAAGTTCGGACATCGTGCAACCACTCATCGAGTCGGTCTCCGCGCTTGGAGTCGTTCTGGCGATGCTCTACGTCTATGTTTACGGTATCAGTTTTGCGAAATTCGCCGCCTTGTGCGCGGGCATCTTCCTTCTTTACAACCCGGTCAAAAACCTCAGTCGCATCCCCATGCTCATGCAAAAGTGCATGGTCTCGGCGCAGAACATTTTCGAACTTTTGGAAATTCTTCCCTCGATCACCGACCGCAGGGAATCCAAGGCGCTCCCGCCGGTGCGCGGCGAGATTGTTTTCGACAACGTCTCATTCCACTACACTCCTGAAAATGCCGCTGTGCGCGACATTTCGCTGCACATTGCGCCGGGTTGCAAAATCGCGCTGGTGGGAGCCAGTGGAGCCGGCAAAAGCACCCTTCTCTCGTTGCTGTTGCGGTTTTACGATCCCGGTGCGGGCCGCTTGACGATCGATGGCCACGACCTCCGCGACATTACGCAAAATTCCTTGCGCTCTCAAATCGGCACCGTCACCCAGGAGACGTTTCTTTTCCACGATACGATTTTCGAAAACATCCGTTACGGCCGATTGGATGCCACGGCCAAAGAGGTCGAGGAAGCCGCGCGTGCCGCATTCGCCCATGACTTCATTTTGGCCCAACCGAAGGGCTACGAAACCATCGTCGGCGACAAAGGCTGTATGCTGAGCGGAGGTCAGCAGCAACGGTTGGCCATCGCCCGTGCGTTGCTTAAAAACGCCCCCGTGCTTCTGCTGGACGAGGCCACCTCAGCCCTCGATTCGGAAAGCGAGCGCATGGTCCAAGCCGCGCTGGACCGTCTTTCGCAGGGGCGCACCGTTGTGGCCATCGCCCACCGGCTTTCGACCGTGCTCCAGTCCGACTGCATCGTTGTCATGGACCAAGGTCGTATCGTGGCGACCGGCCGCCACGAGGAACTCCTCGCCGCCTCCGAGGTTTACCGCAGCATCTACGAGCTGCAATTCCACCACGCCCCGGTCTGACCGTCGAAGGTTATCCCGAAGAGTCACGGCAAACGACGCCTCATACCAGGCGCTTGAAGCAAGAATCAATGGGACCCGCCGCCCGGATTCGAGTTTCTAGAAATCAGCCAACTTTTCGAGCCCCGGCCATTTTGCGGCGCTCATCGATAAATTGGCTGATCTCAAGCGCAAAGCGAGGCAGCTTTTGCACCAGATCGTTAATCGCCTGGGATTCGATCGCAACCACGGTCGTTGTTTCCAACACCCAACCGGTCACCTGGCTGGTTTCGCCCGCGAGCAGAACCATCTCGCCAAGGAAGTCCCCCTCTCCCAGTTCCAACAACCTTGTTCCATCCGCCCGATCGAGTGCGATGCGGCCCCTGAGAACCATGAAAAACGCCCTGTCAGGCAAGCCGGCGCACACAATCCGCTCTCCCTCTCCAAAATGTTCGACACGTGAGTGCTCTGCAAGGCTCTCGAGCGAGGCGCGATCCAGGTGCAGAAACAGCATCTGGGATTGCAGGCGTCCCATGATTTTGTCCAAGGCTGTCTCGCTCCCCGCAGTCTCGCGTGGCGACACTTCTTCGATGGTGTCGGGCACGGGATAAACCAACCCGGAGCGGCGGATGGCGTAGTAGGCGCGCGAGAGAAACTCGCGGGAAATTCGCTCCGCCTGATGGTATCCAGTCACAAAAAAACGGATTTCATACACGATCGAGCCCTTGTGAAATTCCTTTGGCTCCACATCCGGCGCTGGTTCCGCTGCCACGCCGTTCAACGAGCACGCCACCTCTCGAAGGGTGCGTCTGACATGGTCCGGATGGTCATCCGGAGACAGCGGCACTTGAACGCGCACGGCATGAAGGGGGTCCGCGAGCACATAGTTGGTGATCTTTTCCTTTCCGAGATTGCCGTTTGGAATGACCACAATATCGCGGTCGATGGTTTTAATCCGCACGGCACGCCAGTTGATTTCGACCACTTCGCCCTCTGTGTCTCCGACCTTGATCCAATCCCCGACTTTGAAAGGGCCCTCGATAATCAAAAGAAAGCCCGAGACGAGGTTGCTGAGGGTGTCCTGCAAGGCAAGGGCGATCACCAGGGACCCGATGCCCAGCGTGCCGAGAATTTGTTTCACATCGATTTTCCAGACTTCGGCGAGCAGGAAGGTGATGGCGCCGAAGACGAGAAGCGCCCGGAGAAATTGAAACAGCAAGTTGGGCATCGAAACCTGCCAACTGCGCGACGGTTTGCCCTGCGAAACGAGTGTTCCCAGAAACATCATCAGTGTCAGCGCGACTGCGATCCAAAACACCGATTGAACCAATCGCAAGGGTGTGCCGTCGCGATCGGCTCCGAAGAAGCCGGTTGCCACGATCCATGCCACCAGCGGAGGCAAAGCCAACACACGCGCGGCCCATACCACCCGTGAAAGCGGATTGCCTGATCGCCGCAATCGAAGGGTGATTTCTCCAAGGGCGATGAAGGCGGTTGGTAGAGCGATGATAAAAATCAAGCCCTGCCAGAGATCGGAGCCGGATTGCGACGATGTCATGGGTATGAGGTCTCGATCTCCCGCAATTGCCATGCTCCGGCGGTATCCGAGGGCGAGAAATGGAAGACGTCCGCCACACGGGTGTGGACCTCGCTTCCTGCCAGAATCGCATTTGGCGGGGCAGCATCAGCCAAGCGCCAG